>DASYMP010000036.1:0-6022 GCA_036009005.1 Thermoleophilaceae bacterium
CGGTCGGTCGGCTCGGCAAAGCCGGCGAAGCGCTCGACGAGCCGCTGGGGCGCGCCGTTGGCGCCGAACGTGACGAGCGGATGGCGGGTGGCGGTAAACGCCTCTAGGTCGACGTCCGCGATCGGGCGGACCTCGCCGTCGCGCAGCAGGTACGAGCCCGCTGGCCTGTCCCACGGGTAGCCAAGCCCGAACTGGTAGGCCGCTTCGGTGAACGGCAGCTTGTCGAAGTCAGCTGCCCGCGCCCTCAGCGCGGGCAGCCACTCGTCGTCGCTCAGCGCCATCCACGCGCGGATGTCCGGATCATCGATGGGCGGCCACTCACGCACGTGGACACGACGCTACTTGGCGTCGCGGTGTGGCCGTCGCGTTCGGTCGACGTCTGCGAGCACCGCCCGCTCGGCGTCGCCGTTCCGCCTACGGTGTCAGCGCACGCCGGCCTCGCACGTGCCGCCGGTACCACGGTCGGCCGAGCAGTCGCTGGGTGTACCAGGAGGTCGCCGCGATCGCGCCGCGGCGGTGTAGCCAGAACCGGTCCGGCACGGGTTCGCGCGGTTGGCTTCGCCGTGCCTCGACGTCGGCGATCACGAATCCCGAACCGTCGGTGCCTTCGCGGCGGGCCAGTACATGGCCGCCCGCGTCGGCGATCTGCGCACCGCCCTCGAAGCGGCCGCGGTAGGTCGCCATCGGCAGCTCGGGCATGGGGCAGGAGAACGGTCCCGTTATGGCTGCATGGACGACCGGTGCACCGACGTACCGCCCGAACGCTCTCGGTGCTCGGGCCGCGGTCGCGGCGTTTCGCGCCTCCGCGGCCCGCGTGATGGCGGCGGGCGGCCAGGCCGGGATGCTCCACCAGCTCGATCCGCCCAGCACGAGATCGACTCGACCGCGGAGCCTGCGCGCCGTCGCACTGCGCATGAACTCCCAGCACACGGCCGCGCCGATCGTCAGCTCCCCGACCTCGATCACGCCGTCGTCGTCGCCGCCGATGTAGAGGGCGTTCTCCCACATTGTCGGCAAGTCCTTGTCGTGGCGTCCGAGCAGCCCGTCAGGGCCGGCTAGCTGGAACGCGTTACGGACCTCGCCGTCGCTGTCACGGCAGAGGAACGACCCACCGATAAGCACGCCTTCGTCGCGAGCGATCCGGACGAGCATCTCGGTCGCCGCACCGTCAGGCGCGAGCGCGGCCCCGGCGAGCTCCGGCACGAACGCGGCGCCCGTTGTGAAGAACTCGGGCAGCGCGATCACCTGGGCGCCAGCGCGTGCAGCTTCGCGCGCGAGGGACTCGCACGCCGCGAGATTGGCCGGGACGTCAGCGACGACGACTTCGAGCTGCACCGCCGCGACGCGCATGGCGTGAGTGTAAGCAGACCTCACGCTCCCGATGGCGCGCACAGGGATACGCTTCGGCCGCGCTCCCGCCTGGGACGAGAAGCGGCACTAGCCCGAGCAACAGCAGTCGAGTCGCGCGGGGCCGCCGCTGCCTCTTTCCATGGAAGCGGCGCTGCGACCGCCAGCGGGGCCTGGCAACCCGAACAGACGTTCCACCCCCGCGTAGCGGAGGCCGCAAAGGCAGTAGAGGCGCCGACCAGAATCGAACTGGTGTAAACGGCTTTGCAGGCCGCTGCGTAGCCACTCCGCCACGGCGCCGTGGCGGGACGTAGGGTAGCCAGACCCCCGGCTCGCTCCCGCCCGGCGCTCAACTCCTAGCCGCCGGGTGCCGAGGCTATACTCGCCGCTCCTCGCGGATGTAGCTCAGCTGGCTAGAGCGTCGCCTTGCCATGGCGAAGGTCGTGGGTTCGAATCCCATCATCCGCTTCCTGTCGGCACGGGTCTGCCGCGTTGAAGGCGGCGCCACCGTCTGCCCTCCGTCCCGTGCGCCAGCGCATCCTCCGGCTCGCTCATTAGGCTGCCGCTCCATGCGACGCATCGGCCTAGTCGTCCACCCGAGTCGTTCCATCGCGACCCCGCTCGCCACGCTCGAGGAGTGGGCGGGCCAGCGGGAGATCGACCTCGTCCAGCTCGAGACGCCCAACTCCGACCGCGTGGTCGCTCCCTTCGGCGAGGTCCGGGCGTGCGATCTCGTGGTCGCGATCGGTGGTGACGGCACCGTCCTCACCGCACTGCGCGCGGCCGCCGAGAACGACACGCCGGTCCTGGGCGTGGCCTGCGGGAGCCTCGGCGCCCTCAGTGCCGTGATGGCGCCCGACCTCGAGGAGGCGCTCCACACGTTCGATGCCGGGGAGTGGTCGCCGCGCAGGCTGCCCGCGCTCGAGGCCAAGGCCGACGGCGAGACGGTGGCGTGGGCGCTCAACGACTTCGTGCTCGTGCGCCGCACTGGGCAGCTGCTCGTGGACATCAGCGTCGGAGACGAGCTCTACGCACGAGTGGCCGGAGACGGCGTGATCGCGGCCACGGCGCTCGGCTCCAGCGCCTACTCGATGGCTGCCGGCGGCCCGATCGTCGCTGCCGGCACCGATGCGTTCGTCGTCACGCCGCTCCTCATGCACGGTGGCAGCGCCCCGCCGGTCGTCGTGCGCTCTGACACGGCGGTGACGCTCGACGCCCGCCCCGGCTTCGGCGGCTTCGACATCGAGGTCGACGGCCACCAGGCGAAGGGCATCGAGGCCACAAGCTTCACCATCACGCTCGTCGAGAACAAAGCCACGCTAGTGGGGATGGCGGAGCCCGGCCTCGGCATCGAAGCCCTGCGCCGCCGCGGCCTGATCACCGACAGCCCGCGCGTCCTCGCCCGCGACGAGCGCGCCGCCGCCAAGCCGTGACCGACCCGCCCGCGCCCGCTTCCGCGCCGGCCCCCGCGACCACCACCGCCGAGATGCGCCACCGCGAGGCGCTCGCCCGCGAGCATGCCGGCGACGAGGCTGTCGACCGCGTGCTGATGGCGGCGAAGTCGCAGTGGCTGCCGCGCGGCGGCGAGCGCTCCGCGGCGGACGTGGTGGGTGTGCCGATCGCGGGCGCCAGGCTCACCGCCGGCACGCTCTTGCTCGCGCTGCGCGAGGCGCCGCTCGTGATCGTGGTCCTGATCGCGGTCTTCCTCGCCTCCGAGACCTGGCAGTTCTTCGCCCGGCTCGACGGCTGGGAGTACGCGAAGGTGATCGGCGGGCTCGTCCTGATCATGGCCGTGATCCTCGTGGTCGGGCTGAGGGATGAGGCGCGCGCGTCTTCGACTGTGCCCGGCGAGGACGAGCAGCCTGCAGACCTCGAGCAGCCGCTGATCGCCGCGGGCTTCGGCAGGCCGCCGGCGGGCCTACGGTCGCCGTGGCAGAGCCGCTGGGCCTTCCGCGCGGGCCAGGTCGGCCGCCTCGTCCTACTGTGTGCGGGCGTGGGACTCGTGGCGGCGGCCGTGTTCGCGCTGATGGGCGCCACGGCCGTGAGCGCTGAGCTCTCCGGATCGTGGTCGACGCGCGTTGGCGAGTCGCCGAACTACCGCGTCCATGAGCTGCTCAACATCTCCTTCCTCGGCCAGCATGCGGAGACCGTGACGCGCGAGCTGCTGCTCGTGTGCGGCGCCATAGGAGCGATCGCCGCTCTTGCATTCAGCGTCGAACTCGTGACCGGGGAGCGACTACGCGGCGAGCTCTTGCAGCAACGCTTCGCGGGCTACCGGAGCGCCTTCCTCGCGTGGGCGCGCCTCTACCACGGGGAACCGCCGGAGAGCCCTAGCCCGCCGCCTGATCAAGAGCCTCGTTGACCAGCTCGTCGGCGCGAGCGTTCTGCGCGCGCGGCACGTTGCGCACAGACCAGCGGTCGAACTCGCGGAGCGCCGCCATCGCCTCCTGCCAGAGCGGTCGCAGCCCTGGGTTCTTCACCTTGTACTGACCGCCGATCTGCCGGGCGACCAGCTCCGAGTCGTTCACCACGTCCACCGAGCGCGCGCCCACCGAGCGCGCCAGCTCCAGCCCGAGCAGCAGCGCCTGGTACTCCGCCACGTTGTTGGTGGCCTCGCCGATGTAGCGCCCCTCCTCGGCGAGCACCGCTCCGTCCTGCCCCGACACCACCGCCGCGACCGCAGCCGGCCCCGGGTTCCCGCGCGCGCCGCCGTCGACGTGGACTACGACCGGTGGCGTCAGTCGCCCGAGTAGGTCGACGGGAAGGTGCCGGGCATCCGCCGGTGGCGCCGGTCGCGCAGCTCGCGCTGCTCCTTGTGCTCCTCGGCCACCTCGCCCGGGCGGCGGCGGTCGGGCCCGTCGCGACGGTCGATGATGACGGTCACGTTCGGGTCGTCCTTGTAGTAGGAGACCATCTTGTCGTACAGCTCGTCGGCGAGCGCTTGGGGGATGACGCAGTAGATCATCGGCGGGGAACCTAGCGTGTCAGCCTAGGAGCGGACGCCGACGGCAAGCTTTCCGTCCGCCAGTGCGCTGGCATTCCAGTCGCGCATCGACTCCTCGAGCTCCTCCAGCTCCTGGCCCTTGCTCACGAGCGTGACCGGATCGGCGGCGTCGCCGAGGTCGACCCGGTAGCGGTACCAGGACAGCTCCCACGCCACCGTGATGGCCACCTCGCTCGGCGCCTCGTGCAGCGGATTCGCGCTCACCCAGGGCTCGCCGAGCGTGCGCGAGATGCCGCCGATCGTGCGCACGTGCTCGGAGCTGTTGAAGAGCTCGAGCGCGCGCTCGACCTTCACCTGCGCGTTCGTGGGCACGGCGCGGACGTGGCGGGCATCGCGCCGCCGCGGTGGCGGCGGCGTGGACGGGGCCGGCGGCGGTGGCGGGGCGTCGATGGTCTCGGACGCGTCCATGGCCGGCTCCGCGACGGGAGGTCCGCCGTTCGAGTCGAAGTCCTCCTCGAACCGCGGCGGCTCCTCGAGCGGCCCGGGCGCGGGCTCGGCGTCGCGGCGCTTGTTGCGCATGCGCCCGAACAGCGAGCGGCGCTCCTGCGGCCTGCGCGTCGACGCCGGCATGTCCATGTGCGCGGACTCCCGGATCCAGCCCTCGTTGTAGGCGCGGTCGGTGCACAGCTCGCACACGACGTGACGCTGCCCGCCCGGGGCGAGGTACGCCTCCGTGCGCTCGCCCTTGAGGATCGTGCGCCCGCAGATGTCGCAGGAAACGTCGTCGTGGATGGGCCGAAGCTCCTTCTTCATCGCCGCACGACTCTAGCGAGGGGCCCCGGCCCATGGTGCGAATTGCAGGCTCTTTTTCAGATACCTACGCGTGCGCGGCCTCCTTCTCCTCTGTTGCGGCCGCGATCACCTTCTGCGCCAGGTGCGCCGGCACTTCCTCGTAGCGGGCGAACTCCATCGTGTAGTCGCCCTGGCCGCCCGTTATCGAGCGCAGATCGGGCGCGTACGAGAGCATCTCCGACATCGGCACCTCGGCCTTCACCTCGGTCATCGACCCCTTCGGCTCCATGCCGAGCGGACGGCCGCGGCGCGAGTTGAGGTCCCCGATCACGTCGCCGACGTGCGACTCGGGCACCGACACGGCGACCTGCATGATCGGTTCGAGCAGCGCGGCTTGAGCCTGCTCGGCAGCCTGCTTGAACGCCATCGAGCCCGCCATCTTGAACGCCATCTCCGACGAGTCGACCGAGTGGTAGGAGCCGTCGAAGAGCCGCACGCGCACGCCCTTCACCGGGTAGCCGGCCACGACGCCCCTGGACATCGCCTCGATCACACCCTTCTCGACCGCGGGGATGAAGCTCGTGGGGATCACGCCGCCCTTGATGGCGTTCACGAACTCGAACCCGAGCCCGTCGGGTAGCGGCTCGATCTCGATGTGGCAGTCGCCGAACTGACCGCGGCCGCCCGTCTGCTTCTTGTAGCGCGCATGCGCCTTGCCGTGGCCCTTGATCGTCTCGCGGTACGGGACCCGCGGCGGCTTGAGCGTCACCTCGGCGCCGAAGCGCTCCTTCATCCGGCCGACGATCACCTCCACGTGCACCTGTGAGAGGCCGGCCACGATCTCCTCGCCGGTCTGCTCGTCGCGGTGCACGTCGATCGCCGGGTCCTCCTCCTGGAGGCGGCGGAGGGCGGTGAACACCTTGTCCTCGTCGCCGCGCG
>DASYMP010000037.1:0-16779 GCA_036009005.1 Thermoleophilaceae bacterium
ATCGCCCTCATGGACGATGTGTTCAGGGCACTCGCGGATCCGACGCGCCGCAGCCTGCTTGACGAGCTCTTCAGGGCGGACGGGCAGACGCTGACCGCGCTCGAGGAGCGCCTCCCCATGTCGCGCTTCGGCGTGATGAAGCACCTGAAGGTGCTCGAGGAGGCCAACCTCGTCGTGACGAAGCGGCGCGGCCGCGAGAAGCTCCATTTTCTGAACCCCGTCCCGATCAGGCTCGTTCACGACCGGTGGGTGAGCAAGTACGCAGAGCCCTGGGCGGCGACGCTCAGCGCGCTCAAAAGCGACCTGGAGGACAGAACGATGGAAAAGGTCTTCGAGATCTACATCAAGACGACGCCCGAGCGGCTCTGGGAGGCGATCACCGACCCGCAGCTACGGGAGAAGTACAACTTCGGAGTCGGGGTCGAGTCGGACTGGACGCCGGGCTCGCGCTACACGTCCGTGCACCCCGGCGCGCGTGGAGCGCTTGCCGAGGGCGAGAACCTCGAGGTCGACCCCCCGCGCCGGCTCGTACAGAGCTTCACGGCGCTGTGGAGCGACGAGGTGAAGAGCGAGGGCGAGTCACGCGTCACCTGGGAGATCGAGCAGGTCGAGGACTCGTGCCGGCTCACGGTCACGCACGACCAGCTCCGCGACGGTGCCAACGGCGAGCTCTACGGCGGCTGGCCGATGATCCTCTCCGGCCTGAAGACGCTGCTCGAGACCGGCGAGACGCTCACCACCCCCGGCTCGCTCCGCTACGCCGGAGCGTCCTGACCTAGACCGACAGCTCCACGCCCCATGACCGAGCCTGGCGCGTCAGGCGCTCCTCGAGCTCGGCGCCCCCGGCGTCGAGGCGGAGCGCCTGCGCGTTGCCTCGCGCCGCGAGGTGGAGCTTGTAGGCGGCGTTCGCGTACAGGGTGGCGAGCATGTGGGTGGCGTGGCCGAGCGACGCGGGCCGAAACGACGCCACGAGGCCGAGCCGTGAACGCGAGCCCGCGGAGCCGCGCGACGCCGAGCCGGGCACGAACAGCCCGCTGCGCCGCGCCAGCCAGAGCGCGCACAGCATGTCCGACGGCCGCTCCACCTCGGTGACGAGGAGCGACCCTGGATCCGATTCGCGGTCGACCAGGAAGCGCAGCGCGCTCTCGTCGAAGCGCTCGGCCGACGCGGGACCCGGCTCGCCGCTCCGCGGCACCGGCCGGCGCTCGAGGCAGGCGCGCGTGAGCACGCCCCAGCGCTCGGGCTCGCGGCGCGCGTCCGAATAGCCCGGCAGGAGCTCGCGGCACGCGAGCTGGAGATCGGCTGCGCGCTCCACGCTAGGAGACCGCTTGAACGCCCGGTGCGGCGGCCACGGCGACGGGCTCCGAGGCGACCGGGTCGCGTGCCTCGATCTGCTCTAGCTTGGCGAGCAGGTTCTCGGC
The DNA here is from genome assembly GCA_036009005.1 of Thermoleophilaceae bacterium. Taxonomy (GTDB): domain Bacteria; phylum Actinomycetota; class Thermoleophilia; order Solirubrobacterales; family Thermoleophilaceae; genus JACVRW01. Next base: position 1,422 of record DASYMP010000037.1, read on the forward strand.
CATGCGGATCGAGGCGGCGTCGATCAGGCGTCCGTCCAGCGACACGGCGCCCTTGCCCTCGCTCGCCGCCTCGCGCATGGCATCCACGATCCGGTGCGTGCGCTCCACGAGCCGCGGCGCGGGCGTGTAGACCTCGTTCGCCAGCGCCACCTGCGAGGGATGGATCGCCCACTTGCCCTCATAGCCGAGCACGGCGGAGCGCCGTGCGGCGGCCACGTAGCCCTCGGGGTCGGTGAAGTCGCCGTAGGGGCCGTCGATCGGGCGCAGCCCGTACGCGCGGCAGGTGACCGCGATGCGCGCCAGCGGGTAGTGCCACTGGTCGCCCCAGTGTCGGTCGCGCGTCTCGGAGCCGTTCGCATCGGTGAGCACCGAATAGTTCTCGTCGACCCCGCCGATCGACGCGGTGTGGCTCTGGATCGAGGCCGCGTAGTCAGCGACCCCGAAGATCATCGCCTCCATGCGCTCCGGGCACGCCTGCGCGATCTCGTCCACGTGCACCATGCCGGGCGCGGTCTCGATCAGCACCGTCAGCCCGATCTTCCGCTTGAGCCCCATGGCCTCCTCGATCTGGGTGAGGAGGGTCGCCACCAGGTGCACGTCGCCCGCGCCGCTGACCTTCGGGATGACGATCGCGTCCATGTGCTCGCCGGCCTGTTCGACCACGTCGACGATGTCGCGGTAGCACCAGTGCGTGTCGAGCCCGTTGATGCGCACCGAGACAGAGCTGCGCGACCAGTCCTGCTCGCGCAGCGCGTCCACGAGGTTGATGCGCGCCTGCTCCTTGTCGTCGGGAGCGACGGCATCCTCGAGGTCGAGCATGACCACGTCGGCGCCCAGCGACGGCGCCTTCTCGAGCATCCGTACGTTGCTGCCGGGCACGGCGAGCTCGCTGCGGTGGAGGCGGGTCTTCTTGGGCGTCATGCCGGGCAGTGAAGCGGCGAGCGCCCGATCGGGCAAGAGTTCTTAAAGAAATTTGTCTATGTGTTACGCAAAACTCTTAGCTTGTGCTCACTGGACTGTTCCGGCACCCTTCCGGGATGGAACAGACCCTTCCCGAGCTTCGGCCTCCCGACCGGCTCCTCTGCGGCCCGGGCCCCACGAACGTCGACCCCGCCGTACTCGCGGCGATGACCCGGCCGATGCTCGGCCACCTCGACCCGGAGCTCCACGAGATCCTCCACCAGGTCGTGGACATGCTGCGGCGCGTCTACCGGATGCCCGACGGCCTCGTGCTACCGCTCCACTGCACCGGCACGGCCGGGATGGAGACGGGCGTCGCGAGCCTGCTCGAGCCGGGCGACACCATGATCCTCGCGCAGTGCGGCTTCTTCGGCCGGCGGCTCGCGGAGATCGCGGAGCGGCACGGGGCGCGCGTCGTTCGCGTCGAGGCCGACTGGGGCGAGTGCGTCTCCAACGACGCGCTCATGGACGCGCTCGACCGCCATCCGGGAGCGCGCATGATGGCCGTCGTTCACGCCGAGACCTCCACGGGCGTCGAGCATCCGCTCGCCGAGCTCGGTGCGCTCATGCGCGGCCGCGACACGCTTCTGATGGCCGACTGCGTGACCTCGCTCGCCGGGGTGCCGCTCGAGGTGGGCGCCTGGGGCGTCGACTTCGCCTACTCGTGCACGCAGAAGTGCCTCGCGGCGCCGCCCGGGATGTCGCCGGTCGCGGTGTCCGACAAGGCGCTCGGGCGGCTGCGCTCGCGCCGGACCCCGGTGCCTTTCTCGTTCGACCTCCTCCTGCTGGAGCGCTACTGGGTCGAGCGCCCGGTGACCTACCACCACACCGCGCCGATCCTGGCGATCTACGCGCTCCACGAGGCGCTCCGGAGCGTGCTCACCGAGGGCATCGAGGCACGCTGGGCGCGGCACGCCGCGGCGGCCGCATATCTCCGGGGCGCGATCGACGAGCGTGGCCTCGAGCTGCTGGCCGTCCCCGAGCACCGGCTCGCGCCGCTCACGGCGGTCCGGGTGCCCGAGGGCGTGGACGGGAAGGCCGTGCAGGGTCGCATCCTGCGCGAGCACGGCATCGAGATCGGGGGCGGCCTGGGCCCGGACGCGCCGGCCATGTGGCGCATCGGCCTGATGGGCCGGAACGCCTCGACCGAGGCTGCCGACCGGGTCCTGGCCGCCCTCGATGCCGTGCTCTCCGATCAGCCCGTGGCGGTCACCGCCGCGTAACGACCGGCGGCGGTGAGCGGGCCTACGGGGTCCAGCCGCCGCGGAGGTGCTCGCCGATCACGAGGCCGAACCGGTCGAGCAGCTCGGGCACCGACTCGGGCTGCATCTCCTGGCCGTAGCGCTCGTTCAGCGCCTGGAGCGCCTCCGGATCGGCCTTGATCGCCCCGCCCATGGCGTCGAGCTCGCGGAAGAAGTGCTCGAAGCCCGCGGGCGAGATGATCTCGAGGATCCGGCAGGGCTCGTCCCCCGCGTTCCAGAACGTGTGCCACTGGTTGCGCGGCTTGTAGACGAGGTCGCCGGGTCCCGCCTCGACGACGTCGTCACCCAGGAGCGCGCCCATGCGCCCCTCGAGCACGAAGCTGTACTCGTCCTCGCGCGTGTGCAGGTGAAGCGGCGCGGCGAGCGCGCGCGGCGACATCGCGTGGTCGACGAGCGAGAAGCGCTGGTCGGCATCCGCGCCGTCGATGATCCAGCGCACGCCGAGGCTTCCGAGGAAGCCCTCCTGCGCGTCGTTCGGCCCGACCACCTTCACTGCCGTCGCCTCCATTGGGTTCTCCTTTTCATCGAACAGTAGTGTCGCGACAATTTGTAACACGTCGCCGTGCCATCTGTCAAGATTCGTCGTACACCGATGACTGATCAAAAGCGGAGCTACCAGAAGAAGCGCCGCGCCGAGCTCGAGGCGGACACGCGGCGGCGCATCACGGAGACGGCCGTGGAGCTGCACGGCACGGTCGGGCCCGCTCGCACGTCGATCAGCGCGATCGCCGAGCGCGCCGGCGTGCGGCGCTCCACGGTGTACCGCCACTTCCCCGACGAGGCGGCCCTGTTCGACGCCTGCAGCTCTCACTGGGCGGCGGCGAACCCCGTGCCGGACATGACGCCGTGGGCCTCGATCGAAGACCCGGACGAACGGCTCCGCACAGCGCTCGACGAGCTGTACGCCTACTACGGGCGCACCGAGCGGATGATGGACAACCTCCACCGCGACGAGCACTCGGTTCCGCTCATAGCGGAGCACTTCAAGAGCTTTCACGGGTACGTCGCGGCGGCCGGCGACCTGATGATGCGCGGGCGCTCCGCGCGCGGCCGCCGCCGCACGGAGATCCGTGCGGCCGTGGGCCACGCCCTGGCCTACACCACCTGGCGCTCGCTCGTGCGCGAGCAGGGGCTCGGCGACTCAGGCGCCATCAGCCTGATGTGTCGCCTCGTGGCCTCAGGTGGATGACGAACGTTGCGTTTTCCGCCACATTTGTCATCCACCTGCCAGCGCGTGGCGGGCGGCGGGTGAGCTGCAGAAGCTCATGAAGGCCTCCACGTCCTCGCGGATCGGGCCGATCGCGCTGCGCACGACGTGCCAGCGGCGCTCGGGCAGGCCGCCCCGCGGGCTGATCGTGTCGAGCAGGCCGAGCTTCAGCTCGAGCTCCACCGCGGCTCGCGACTGAAGGGCAATCCCGAGGCCCGTGCGTGCCGCCTGCTTGATCGCGCCGTTCGAGCCCAGCGTCAGCACGTTCGGTTCGATCCCGCGCGAGGCCAGGAACTCCTCACACAGCGTGCGCGTGCCGGAGCCGGGCTCGCGAAGCAGCCACGGCCGGGAGGCGAGCTCCTCCATCGCCACCCAGCGCCGCCGGGCAAGCGGGTCGCCGGCACTGGTGATCAGGGTGAACTCGTTGTCCGCGAAGTCCACGCCGAAGAAGCGCGGGTCGTCCGGGATCCGGCCCGTCACGGCCACGTCCACCTTGTGGTCGAGCACCCGCTGGAAGACCACCTCGCGGTTTCCCACGTCGAGCGAGATCTCCACCTCCGGACGGCGCTCGCGGAAGGCCTGGATCAGCTGCGGCACGAGGTACTCGCCCGCGGTCGTGACCGCGCTGATCCGCAGCGTGTGCGGCCGCGCGTCCTCGGCCTCGCGCGCCGCGCGGGCGCCCTGCGAGAGCAGCCCGAGCACGTCCGCGGCATAGGGCGCGTACGCCTCGCCCGCCGCAGTGGGCCGGACGGTCCGGCCCGCGCGCTCGGTCAACCGCACGCCCAGCTCGCGCTCGAGCGCGGACACCGCAGCCGACACCGATGGCTGCGTGACCACGAGCTCCTCCGCCGCGGCGGTCACCGACCCGCGCCGCACGACGGTCAGGAACGACACGAGCTGCGTGAGCGTCACGGCCATGCGAGATGCAGAACGTATAGAGAAGCGGCTAAGTGTGCAAAGCGGAGTCGGCGCCCGTCGGGAAACGCGGGTCCGCCCGCGGCGGCGAGCCGCCGATCGCCAGCGCGGCCCTGGCCGTGACCACGTGGTAGAGGATCAGCAGCTGCACGAGGGCGAGCGAGTCGGACCGGAACAGGTCGGTGCCGACGGTGAACTCGCCCAGCCGAGTGATCCGCAGGTGGGAGGCGAAGCTCATCCGCTCCCAGACCGCCTCCTCGAGCTCTGCGGCGTGCGCCGGATCGAGGTCGCCGGGGATCCGCAGGAGCCACTCGCCCTCGCGCTTGATCAGCGCCGGCCCGTCCCGCCCGAGCAGCGGCGAGAGGTCGGGGTGAGGGAGCGAGTCGCGCAGGATCACGTCGGCGTCGAGGCTCTGCGAGAACGCCACGACGATGTCGGCATGCCGCGTCTGCGGGCGGATGTACGCCTCGGCGTCCGCCTGCCGGGTGTCCAGCTCGGCGAGCACCTCGTCCGTCGTGTAGCCGCGGCGCGTGCAGTCGCGCTTCAGCTTCCAGGCCCTCCGCAGCTCCTCGGGAGGAGCGAGCGCCACACGCACGTCGTGCAGGCTGCGGAGCGTCTCGGTATGGAAGTTGAGGACCCCCTCGACCAGCAGGAACTTCGACGGCCGGACGTAGACGGGCGGCTCGAACTCGCCGCTCCGGTGGCTGTACACGGGCTTCAGCACCGGCTCTCCCCGGCGCAGGTGCGACAGGTGCTGGGTGAGGATGTCGAGGTGGTTCGAGTCCGGGTGGAGCGGCGTGACCCCGAGCTCGCGGCGCTGCCTGCGGTCGTAGCGGTGATAGTCGTCCGCGGACACGTGCGTCACATGGGCGTCACCGATCACCCTCGTGAGCCCGCGCGTGATCGTCGTCTTCCCGGCGCCGGAGTCGCCCACCACCCCTACGACGATCGCTCTAGGCACCGAGCTTCTCGTAGCGGCCGCCGTGGAACAGGAGCGGCGTGCCGGGGTTCTGGCGCGCGTACTCCACGCGCCCGAGGAACAGGGAGTGGTCGCCACCCCAGTAGGAGCGCTCGACGCGCGCCACGAAGTGGGCGAGGGCGCCGTCCACGAGCGGCGTCTCGCGCACGATCTGAAAGCGCGGGTCCGCCTCGGTGGAGCGTCCGGCGAACCGATCCGACAGCGCGGACTGCGTGGCGCACAGCACGCTCACGCCGTAATGCATGCCCTCGTGGAGCATCGAGCACATCTTCGTGCGGCGGTCGACCGAGATCAGCACGAGCGGTGGCTCGAGCGAGACGGACATGAAGGCGTTCGCGGTCATACCGTGCACCTCGTCGCCCTTGAGGGTGGTGATCACGGTGACCCCCGTGGCGAACATCCCGAGCGTGCGCCGCAGCGCGACCGCTGGATCCTGCCCGTCCTCGCCCACATCGGGGTGCTCCGCCTCCGCGTACTCGTCGTAGGGGCTCGCCCCGATCCCGTCCGGCCCCGTGAAGCTGATCGGAAACTGGAATTCCTGCGGCTCGGTCACGCGCGCGGGCGTTCCTTCTTCGGGTCGTAGAACGGGAAGCCCACCACCTGCGCGGGGATCCGCTTCTGGAGTCCGTCGAGCTTGCCCACCTCGACGGCCGTGCCCTCGTCCGAGTACTGGATCGACATTCGGCAGAGCGCGATGTTCTTCCGCAGCGTCGGGCTCCGCGTGCCGCTCGTGACCACGCCCACCCGCCGGCGGCCCACGTAGACCTCGTCGCCGTGGCCGGCGATCTCGTTGCCCTCGAGCTCGAGCCCGACGAGCTTCCGCTGCGGGTGGGAGGAGCGCTCGACGAGGGCGTCCTTGCCCACGAAGTCGTCCTCGGACTCGAGCTTGACGGCGAAGCCGATGCCGGCCTCGAACGGGTCCACCTGGTCGTCGAACTCGTAGCCGGCGAAGATCAGCCCGGCCTCGATGCGGATCATGTCGAGCGCCTCGAGTCCGAGCGGCGTCAGGCCGTGCGGCTGGCCCGCGTCCCAGATCGCGTCCCAGACGGCCGGGCCGTCGTCCGGGTGGCAGAAGACCTCGTAGCCGAGCTCGCCCGTGTAGCCCGTGCGTGAGACCACTACCGGGATGCCCCGGTAGCCGCCGATCCGCCCCACGAGGAAGCGGAACCACTTGAGCTCCTCCATCGACGGGTGCGTGGGCGACGTCCATACGAGCTCGCGCATGATGTCCCGCGAGGCCGGCCCCTGGACGGCCACGTTGTGGAGCTGGTCGGTCGAGGGCTTCACGAACGCCTTGAGGCCGAGCCGCTCGCCGAGCTGCTTCAGCCAGACGCCGTCGTAGGCGTCGCCGCCCACGAAGCGGAAGTTGTTGTCGCCGAGCCGGAAGACCGTGGCGTCGTCGATCATCCCGCCGGTCTCGTTGCACATCGCCGTGTAGACCACCTGGCCCACCGCCAGCCGGCGGATGTCGCGCGTCACGGCGTGCTGCAGGAGCGTCTCGGCGTCCGGCCCCAGCACCTCCCACTTGCGCAGCGGCGAGAGGTCCATCACGACGGCCTTCTCGCGGCAGGCCCAGTACTCCGCGATCGCGCCCTCGTTGTTGAAGCAATGCGGCAGCCAGTAGCCGCGGTACTCCACGAAGCTCTCGGTGAGCTCGCTCGTGCGCGGGTGGAACGCCGTTTCCTTTGTCAGCACTGGCTCTGCCTCCGGGGTCACGCGATGGGCGATGGCCGTCGAGAAGCGGTTCTCGGGCGAGTAGACGCGCACGTGGACGTCCGTGCACTCCCACGCGTTGGCCGGGTCGATGTCGTCGGGGCACGCGGACGAGGCGCACACGAGGTCCGTCATCGCCTTCATCAGCACGTAGTCGCCGGGACGCGACCACGGCTCGTCCGAGACGATCGCGTTGTCGGCCTCGACCCTCGTGTTGAAGAAGAAGTTCACGGCCTCCCAGCCGGCGCGCGCCGCGATGCCGTACGGGTCCAGCTGCACGTTGAAGTTGTCCGTGCAGTTCACGTGGCCGGGATAGCCCATGTCCTCGTAGTAGCGGCGCGTGCAGGCGAGCCCAAACGTGTCGTGGCGCCCGACGGTGTCGCGCACCACCTGCACGAGCGGGTCCATGTCCACGTCGAGGAACTTGCTGTAGAGCCCCGGCACCGGGTAGGCCGCGCCCATCAGCGTGCGCGTGGTCACGCCGTCCATCCCGCGCTCGAGGCCCTTCTCGAGCTTCGCCCGGTGGAAGGCGAGGAAGTCCGAGCACTGGCGGCCCTGCACGTCGATCACCTGGATGTACTCGCCCTCGCGCACCTCGTAGGCGAGCACGCTGGCCCGGTCCACGCGGAGGTCGAGGCGCGGCTCGGCGAGCGGCGCGGGGAGGTCCACGTCGGCGGACTTGCGCGGCGTCTGGCGCTTGATCTCCACGACGAGCGCGGAGGCCGGCGGATCGCCGTCCACGAGGCGACCGCCCGGCGCGGCCACCACGAGCAGCGCGTCGCGCTCGACCGGGAACGACTCCGACGCGCCCGCCGGGCTGTCCGCGCCGAACAGCAGCGCCGCACGCGCCTCATCCGGCCGCAGGCCGCGCGCGTGGAGCGCGCCGAGGAAGCCGTCGTCGGCGCCGCGCGCCACGAGGCCGCGCAGCACCGTGGCCGGCGCCTCCGCCTCCAGTCCGAGCGCGCCGAGGTCCTCGCAGACGTTCCCGCGCGGGCCGCTCGGCGCCGGACCGCTCCGGCCGTCCGCTGACAGCACCGTGAGCTCGGCCGGCTGGCCGCCGTCGGGGTCGATCACGGTCACGCGATCGCCCGCGCGTAGCTCGACCGCGGTCGCCGAGCCGGGACGCACCGACCAGCTCTCGAAGCTCCGGTCGACCGGCCGGAGGCCGGAGATCAGCGAGGGAGGCGTGGCCTGGACCGTCACGCCTTGGCCGCCGGCTCCTTCGCCTCGTCCTTCTCGGCCTGGTCCATCAGCTCCTTTGCCAGCTCGCGCTTGGCGGTCGAGTCGAGCTTCTTGACCTCGTTCTCGACCACGCGGCGGTTGTAGGTCTGGTTCCAGTAGTCGAGCACGTCGAAGCCGAGCAGCACGGCCTTGCCCACGAACTGACGCAGCACCTCGTTGGTCGGGCCCATGACCCAGCCGGCCTTGGCGTCGCGCACGTAGCGCTCGAGCTCCATGTCGCGCTTGTAGCCGGAGCCGCCGCACGCGTGGAGCATCTTGTCCACGTGGTGAGCCACGTTCTTCGCGGCCTCGAACTTGATCTGCCACGCCCAGTGGAGGTAGTCCGCGCGCGCGGTCTCCCCCACCTCGAGGATCCGCCGGTTGTCGTCGGTCACGCGGTCCATCGCCTGAGCCACCGACATCACGAACACGCGGCAGGCGTTCGTGTCCATCACGGCCTCGCCGACGTAGTCCTGGATCGTCGGGTAGTCCGCCACGCGCATCCCCACGTCCACGTGGCGCTTGCGCGTCGTGTGGCGCTTGGCGATGTCGATCGCACCGAGCGTGATCCCGTTCCAGACCGACGACGAGCCGATCAGGAACCACGGGTCCACGGCCTCGTCGTTCGAAGCGGCGCCGTCGCCGACCGGGCCCACGACCTGCTCAGCCGGGATCTGCACATCCTCCACCTGGATCGGGCCGGACTGGTTGCCGCGCAGGCCGAGCGCGTCCCACAGCGAGGGCTGTGCCTTCACGTCGTCGCCGTCGATCACGAACACCGACAGGTCGTCGTAGCCCTTGAAGTCGGGGCTCGTGGTCTGCACCACGTAGAAGTCGGCGAAGCCGCCCGAGGTCGTCCAGGACGCCTTCTTGTTGACCTTGTAGCCGCCGTTCGACTTCTCGGCCTTCGAGGAGAACGGGTACCAGAAGTGCGAGCCCGTCTCCGGGTCCGAGTAGGACAGCGTGCCGATCTTCACGTCCTCGTTGAGCGGGCGGATGTACTTGTCCACGAGCTCCGGCGTCGGGCGCAGCATGATCGTGGCCACCGCGGCCGTGTGCATGACGTAACACATGGCTGTCGAGGCGCAGCCGTAGCGCGCCAGCGTCTCGCACACCATCGTGAAGGCCACGTGGTTCTCGCCGAGACCGCCGTACTCCTCGGGCACGGTCAGCGCAAGGAAGCCGTTCTCGGCGAGGATCTCGAAGTTCCGGCGCGGGTACAGCAGCTCGTCGTCCGAGCGCTTCGCGTTCGCGCGCATCTCCTGCTCGCAGAGCTCGATCAGCTTGGCGCGCAGTTCCTTCTGGCGCTCGGTCAGGAACCAGTCCGGATCCCACTCGTAGCCGAGGCCCCAGAAGGGCTCGCCTCCCCACGTCTTCTCCACGTCGTATCTCCCGAGGTCGGGGGCCTTGCGCGTAGGCGCGTTCGTACAAATATGTACAGGGCGGTTCTACCGCATGTGGGCAATCCACACAAGGCGCGCGAGAGCGCCGCTCGTCAGTCGCCGGCGATCCAGACGAGGCAGGCGGCGTGCCGCTTCACCTCGCGGGCGGCCCGGCGGAAGCGCCGGCGCGGCACGCGGCCGCGCTTCGGGCCGAGCACGAGCAGCCCGGCGCCGCGCTCGTTCGCCACCTGGACGATCGCCTTGGCGGGGCGCGGGGTGGTCACGCGCAGGTGCTGCACGCGTATGCCGAGCGCCGCCGCGCGCTCGGCCGTGGCCCGCACGGCGTCGTAGTCCTCGCGCGAGGGATCGAGCGCCCCGAGGTGGAGCGTGCGCGGCGAGTAGGCGGCGGCCACCGCGTTCACCACTATCAGCGGCACCCCGGCGTCGAGTGCGCTGTCGATCGCGAGCCGCTCCGCCTCCGGATCGAGCCGTGACGACAGCGTCGCGAGCATCACCGGCCGCGCGGCGGCGATGCCGCCGGCGTGAGGGTCGACGCGATCGAGAACGGGCTGCACGCATAGGGAAAATGCCCGGCCGCCCGACCCGCAAACCCGGCTACCCGTCCGGCGCGATCCAGACGAGGCATGCGGCCTCGCGCCGGATGCGGCGAACGGCGCGCCGGAAGCGGAAACCGCTGATGCGGCTGAGATCCGGCCCGAACACGAGCAGCCCGGCGTCGCGCTCTGTCACCACCTGGAGCAGAGCCTTCAACGGGTGCGTCGTTCGCACCCGCAACAGCTCCGTCTTCACGCCGAGCTCGGCCGCCCTCCGAGCTGTGGCGCGCACCGCGTCGAGGTCCTCCTCGTGCGGGAGCGTGGTGTGCTCGGGCCCCATGAGGATCATGGTGGTCGTGTAGAGCGGGAGCCTGATCACGTTCACCAGCAACAGCGGCACGCCGGCCTCGACGGCGCTGTCGATCGCCATGCGCTCGGCGCTTGGCTCCACGCGGACCGACAGGGTGGCGAGCACCACGGGTCGCGCGCGGGTCCCTTCACCCCGCTCGCTGCGGCCTTCTCGGCGGTCGACGAGTTGCGACATGTTGACGAGCCTCCGCGACACATGGTACAAGGGGCCTGTACCAATTGGTACGACGCTGGCCGCTGACCGAACGAGGGAGAGGAAGGCTTCATGGCGCATGCCGAGGTTGAGGAGAGGCAACTCCTCAAGGCGATGACATGGTGGGACGGCTTCGTGGTCGCCCTTGCCAACCCCGGGTTCCTGATCGCCGCGCTCGGCGCATCGATCGGCGCTCTCGGAACCACCGGAGCTTTCGTGCTGTGGTCGATCTCGATCACCCTCGGAGCGCTTCAGAACAACATCCACGCCGAGCTCGCGGGCATGTTCCCGAGCAAATCCGGCGGCATCGCGCTGTACGCCCACGAGGCATGGCGTAAGTACCTGACGCTGATCGGCCCGCTGGCGACGTTCGGCTACTGGATCGGCTGGTCGGTCGTGCTGTCGATCAACGGCCTCGTGGCCGGCACGCTCATCCAGGCCGAGTGGTTCTCGAGCAGCACCTGGACCGAGTCCGCGGGCACGTTCGACCTCTCCCTGCCGATCGTGATCGGCATCGGGCTCATCATCCTCGTGTGGGTCTTCAACGTCTTCGGCGTGCGGCCCGCCGTGTGGTTCGGTTACCTGACCGGCGGCCTGCTCGTCATCCCCGCCTTCGTGCTCATGTTCCTCCCGTACATCACGGGCGACTGGTCGAGCAACAACATGGACTGGGCGATCGGGGCCAACGGCGGCCTCGCTCTCGCGCTCGTCTGGCTCTACTTCATGTGCTGGTCGTCGTACGGGATCGAGGTGGTGGCCACCTTCACGCCCGAGTACCACGACACCGAACGTGACACGGCCCGCGCGCTGCGCTCGGCCGCGCTCTTCTCCGGCGTGGTCTACATCCTGCTCCCGCTCGGCGTGGGCGGCACGCTCGGCACCGCGGCGGTGGCGAAGGACGGCACGTTCATCGCCTTCTACAAGCAGGCCTTCGACTCGATCGTCGGATCTGGCCTCGCGCACGTGATGATCGCGTGCATCGTCGGCGGCCTCGTCCTGTCGATGAACACGGCCACCATGGACGGCTCGCGCGCCCTGTACGGCATCTCGAAGGACGGGATGACGATCAGGTGGCTCGGCGTCCTGAACCGGAACCACGTGCCGGGCCGCGCCATGACCGTCGACGCGATCCTGAACATCATCCTGATCTCGGCCTTCGCCGGTGTGCTCGAGATCCTCGCGGTATCGAACGTGGGCTACGTGTTCGCCACCTGTACCGCGCTGAGCGCGTTCGTCCTGCTCCGGCGGGACCGGCCGAACTGGCCGCGGCCGATCCGGCTCCCGAACTACTGGGTGCCGATCGCGAGTGTGCTGTTCCTGATCAACCTCACGTTCCTGATCGTCGGCGGCTTCCTCTACTCGGGCGGCTTCCTGGGGATCGAGGGCTACGGGTACGGCTGGGACAAGACACGCGCCGGCCTGTTCGTGCTGCTGGCGGCGCTGCTCATGTACATATGGCGCCACGTGGTCGAGGACAAGATCCCGCTCCAGCTGCGGGAGAAGGTCCCCGCCACGCCGGACGAGGCGACGGCCACGACGCCGGCCGCCGCGCCCGCCGCCACGTAGGGCGCTACTCCGCCCGCAACTGCCATACCGGGAGGCCCTTGATGGCCTCCCGGTAGCGCCTGCGCTGAATCGGGCGGATGAACACGAACCAGGTCACGAGCGCGACCGGCAGCAGGAAGAAGACGCCCGGGATGTTCCCGGTCAGCGTGAAGACGATCGCGGCGAGCGCCACCAGCGAGCCGAACGCGATCGGCAGCAGCCGGAAGCGCAGGGTGAGCTGGCGGATCTCCTCGTACTCGTCACGCGGGATGCGGCTCGTGTCGTAGCTGCGCGCGCAGCTCTCGCAGCGCCACGTCTCCCCGTAGGCGAGGTAGCGCGTCTGCCCGCACTCGCAGTTGACCGTGATGCGCGGCCCCTTGAGGACCGACCCCGGCTCCTCGAGCTCACGAGCCTGCCGCTTGGGTCTGTTGCGCCGGGCCATGGGGCCGGAGTCTCTCAGCTCCAGGGGTGCGGGCTGTGCGAGACGGGGTGCAGGTCGCCCGTCGCGAAGCGCTCGTAGCGGAACGGGTGCAGCAGGCTCGAGTGCTCGCCGAGGACGACGTTCGCCACCTCGCGGCCCACGGCGATCATCTTGTAGCCGTGGTTCGAGTCGGCGATCACGAAGACGTTCGGGCGCATGTAGTCGAACACGGGGAAGTTGTCGGCGGTGAAGGCGCCGACGCCGCCCGAGCGCACGTCCTTGTACTTCGCGCGCGCGCCCTCGAAGCGCTCCATGCAGTGCGACAGCGACGCGCACCAGAGGTCCGGGAAGCCCTCCTCGGCGGAGCCGGTCGGGTAGGGGTCGACCTGGAACTCGTGGCCCTTCGGCAGCGGGCTGGCGCCGCCCTGCACGCCGTGCTTGTCCTGCTTGAAGTAGACGCCCCACTGCTCGTCCGTGATGAGCGTGCCGTCGTCGGCGTGGAGCGGCGCGTGGCTGTCCACGTGGAGGACGGGCGGGAGGTTGCCGTCGGCCGTCACGAAGACGCTCGGGTCGATGTCCACCTCTCCCTCCTGGAGGTACCAGTAGGTCCACATCTCGCGCTCCTCGCCGGCCACCTCGAGGCGGCGCGGCAGGCCGAGCATCTCCCACATGTTCGCGACCCACGGCCCCACGGCGACGATCACCTGCTCGACCCTGACCGGGCCCTCGCTCGTGCGCACGCGCGTGACCGCGCCCGACTCGTCGCGCTCGAATCCCGTGACCTCGACGCCCTCGGAGATCTCGGCGCCGGCCTTCAGCGCCTTCAGCGCGAGCCCCTCGATCGACTCGCGGTTGAACGCGAAGCCGCCGCGGTGTTCGTGCAGGCAGACCGACAGCCCCGGCGCGCGCCAGTCCGGGAAGAGCCCCTTCATGTGCGCAGCCACCTCGGCCTCGCCGAGGATCAGCTCTGAGCCGTAGCCGATCCGCTCCTGGCGCGCCGCCACCTCGGTGAGGTCCGCCTCCTGGTCGCCGTCGCCGAGGGCGATGTAGCCGGAGCCGTGGTAGTGGAGCGTCTCGGGGTCGGACTCCCAGATCTCGACGCAGGCCTGCATCAGCTCCGACATCGCGGGCTGGAAGTAGTTGTTGCGCACGACGCCGCAGGCGATGCCCGAGGCGCCGGCGGCGACGCTCGTCTTGTCGACCACGAGCACCTCCTCGCCGCGCTCGGCGAGGTGCCAGGCCGTCGACAGGCCGTGCACGCCGGCCCCGATTACGAGATAGGGAACCGAACGCTCGGAGGCCATCAGTGCAGCGGTGGTTCCCAGCCCTCGAGCACCGAGGGCTTCCAGTCGCGTCCGACCATCCTCGATCCCTCGACCCACGGCCCCAGCTCGGGCTGTGGGAACTTGCAGTGCTGCTCCTTCAGCCGGATCCCGTAGGAGTTGCCGGACTGGAGGTGCGCCATCAGCACCTTGCGCGCGATCTCGTTCTCGCGCCCCTCGGGGATGTCGAAGTGGATCTTCAGGAAGGAGTTCGAGTAGCGGTCGAAGACGGCCGGCATCCCCTCCTCCTCGAGCAGCTCGATGTCCTCGAGCCAGTTGAGGTCCTGGCCTGGCGTGGACGCCATGAGGTCGATCTGCTCGATCGCCGCGATGTCCTCCTGGTAGGGGTAGCGCTTCCCGCTCAGGTACTCCGAGTCGATCGACTGGATCTTCTCGGGCTCGCGCGTGCTCGGCCGGACCTCCGCCTCGCTCATCGGCGCTCCTCGGCTCCGGCGGGCGCCCTCATGGCGGGCAGCTCGTCGACCGGGTTCTCGAGGTAGCGATCGAGCAGCGTCTCGATCCGCGCGAGCGCGTTCTCCTCGGTGACGCCTGGCACGTAGTTCGTTCCGGCCAGAGGCACCTTCGCCATGGCGGCCGCCTCGACGGTGAGCGCGGCGAGGTCCTCGGGCTCGAGCGAGTGCACGTTCGTCTTCCCGCACGCGCGCGCGAGCATCTGCACCTCGAGCGTGAGCGTGTGAAGGAAGTTGTAGACGCGGTGCGACGCCTCCTCCACGTTCAGCCGCTTGCGGAGCTCCGGGTCCTGGGTCGTGATGCCGACCGGGCAGCGGCCCGTGTGGCAGTGGTAGCACTGGCCCGCCGGCACGCCCATCGTGCCCTCGTAGTCGGTGACGCCCGGGATCTCCTTGTTGCAGTTGAGCGCCATCAGCGCGGAGTGCCCGATCGCGATGGCGTCGGCGCCCAGCGCGATGCACTTGGCCACGTCTCCGCCGTTGCGGATGCCGCCGGCCACGACGAGGTCGATCTCGTCGGCGAGCCCCACGTCCTCGAGGGCGCGGCGCGCCTCGGGGATCGCCGCCATCAGCGGGATGCCGGTCTCCTCGGCCGCGGTGTGCGGGCCGGCGCCGGTGCCGCCCTCCGCGCCGTCCCGGTAGATGATGTCCGGGCCGCACTTGGCCGCCATGCGCACGTCGTCGTACACGCGCGCGGCGCCCAGCTTCAGCTGGATCGGGATCTCGTAGTTGGTCGCCTCGCGCGTCTCCTGGACCTTCAGGGAGAGGTCGTCGGGCCCGAGCCAGTCCGGGTGGCGCGCCGGCGAGCGCTGGTCGATCCCCGCCGGCAGCGAGCGCATCTCGGC
>DASYMP010000038.1:0-2169 GCA_036009005.1 Thermoleophilaceae bacterium
CGGTCGAGCGCAGGATGATCGACTGGCCCGGCCGGAACAGCGGCAGCAGCTCGTCGAGCGCGCTGCGGATCTGCGAGGTGTCGATCTCGATGTGGCTGAACGCCGGCGTACCGAGCGTGAGCACGATGTGGTCTGCCTCGGCAGCGGCCAGGAGCCGCTCCGAAAGCTCGAGCCGGCCCGACTCGACCACCCGCTCGAGCAGCTCCTGCGTGCCGGTCTCGTGGAACGGCATCCGGCGCTCGCTGATGGCCTGGAGTACGGAAGGATCCTTGTCGATCCCCACCACCTTGAGGCCGCGGTCGGCGAAAGAGAGGGCCAGCGGAAGGCCTACACGGCCGAGCCCGACGATGGCGACGCTGGTGGCCACGGCCGAAACTGTAGAGCCGCTACGAGGGGGAGCGGCCGCGGACCTTCTCGGCCACGAGCTGGCGCGAGAACGCCGTGAGGAATGCCGGGTTGTAGTAGAGGTACCTCGGCAGCAGCCGGCGCGGCTCCTGCGCGATCCGGTACGTCCACTCGAGCCCGCGGTCCTGCATCCAGGTGGGGGCCTGCGAGATCCGGCCGGCGTGGAAGTCGAAGGCGGCGCCCACGGCGGACATGACCGGCACGTCCACGCGCTCGCGCATCCGCGCCATCCACTTCTCCTGGCGCGGCACGCCGGTCCCCACCCAGAGCACGTCGGGACGGTCGGCGTTTATGCGGGTCACGAGCTCGTCCTCTTCGTGCGGCTCGAGCTCGCGGAACGGGGGCGAGTAGCCGCCCACGATCCGGATGCCCGGGTTGTCGCGGCGCAGGTTCAGCGCGAGCTGGGCGAGCGAGCCCTGGTCGCGGCCGCCGTAGAGCCACACGCGGTGGCCCTTCTCGGCGCAGCGGCGCGTGTAGCGGCGCATCAGCTCTGGGCCGTAGACGCGGTGGGGGAGGCTCTCGCCGAGCAGGTTCACGGCCCACACGAGCGGCATGCCGTCGGGCACGGTGAGCGACGAGCCGAGCAGCGCAGCCCGCATCTCGGGGTCGCGCTGGGCCACGGTCACGGCGTGCACGGCGACGGCGCACACGTAGCCGCGCTCGCGGCGGGCGACCATGCCGTCCATGACGTCCATCGCGCCGTCGTAGGTGGTTATGGCGAGCGGGACGCCCAGCACGTCGCGCGTCGGCACCTGTGCGGGGCTCGGGAGGCGGGCGTCGTCGGCCCGCGCGATCGAGGCCTCGGCCGGCAGCGGCGGCGAGGTGATCAGCTCGTTCATTGCCTTGGGTGTAGTCATCGACGCACGCTTCGAAACATCTGCGGCTCCCCGATGTTTCGCTCGGCGGGGGGTGGCTCCTCGATTTCAGGCACGGGGGCACCAGCCTCGGCGAGCCGCTGCTCCAGCTCGCGCTGGCGCTCCTCCATCAGAGCGAGCCGCTGAGCGAGCACCTTCGACTGGTCCGTGAGCCGGGAGACGGCCGTCGAGAAGTGGAGCAGGAGCACGAGGATGAAGCCGAACGCGATCACGAACAGGGCCGCCGGCGGGTAGAAGATCCCTACGGCGTCGGAGATCGTGCTGAGCAGGCCCTTCCAGATGCCGAGCGCGAGCAGCACCAGAGCGCTGCCGAGCCACACGAGGGCGTAGCGCTCGAGCAGGCGGCGGCGCCGTACGAGCTCGAGCACGACCAGGAACAGCGCCAGCGTGCCGACGATCGCGACGATCTGTATGCGCAGCTCCATGTCGCTAGATCCCGTGCGTCGCCGCCACGGGCGCCTCGTCACCCGGCTCGACCACGGGCCGGGCGCGTACCAGGCCGACGAAGATCGCCAGCAGGACCTTGACCATGTAGTAGACGGACTTGCCCGAGCTGATCGAGGACACGCCGCCGCCGCGCTTGAACATCCGCACGGGGACCTCGCGCATCGTGAGGCGGTGGAAGTGGACCATCAGCACGGCTTCGACCTCGGGGTAGTCGTGCGGGTAGTCGCGGGCGAACAGCTCGATGCCGTGCCGCGTCGTCATCCGGAAGCCCGACGTCGGGTCGGTGATCGGCTGGCGCGTGATCGCCGACAGCAGCGCGGAGAAGATCCGGATGCCCACGCGCCGGGAGGCCGAGGAGCGGTAGCCCTCGCCGCGCTGCAGGAACCGAGAGCCGGTGACCATGTGCAGGTCCGGGTTGCGGTCCAGGTGCCCGCGCAGGTGC
>DASYMP010000039.1:0-8094 GCA_036009005.1 Thermoleophilaceae bacterium
TCCACCTCCGAGGAGCCCACGCCGCGCACGGCGTTCGTCGAGCAGTTCTGCTCGTGGTCCGCGTGCAGGATCCAGAGCACGTCGAGGGCGCGCTCGAGCCGCGGGTCCGGCTCGTACTGCGCCTCGGTCATCTTGAACATCATCGAGAGGAAGTTGCCGGGGTACGAGAGCTCGTTGTCGGGATAGACGTACGGCAGCCCCAGGTTGTGGCGGTATGCGAATGCGGCGAGCGTCGGCATCTTCGCGATCAGGCGGACGGCCGCCATGTGCCGCTCGAGCTCGTCGTCGATCTTCTTGGCGTCCGGATAGAAGGTGGAGAGAGCACCGACCGTGGCGAGCAGCATCCCCATCGGGTGCGCGTCGTAGCGGAAGCCCTCCACGAACTTCTTGATGTTCTCGTGGACGAAGGTGTGATGCGTGATCTCGAAGATCCACTCGTCGAGCTGCTCCTGCGTGGGAAGCTCGCCGTAGATCAGGAGGTATGCGACCTCCAGGTACGAGGACTTCTCGCAGAGCTCCTCGATCGGATAGCCGCGGTACTCGAGCACCCCGGCCTCGCCGTCGATGTAACAGACCGAGCTCCGCACCGACGCCGTGTTCGTGAACGCGGGGTCGTAGGTCATCAGGCCGAAGTCGTCCTCCGACACCTTGATCTGGCGGAAGTCCATCGCCTTTACGGTGCCGTCCTCGATCTCGACGTCGTAGGACTCGCCCGTCCGGTTGTCCGTAACTGAAAGCGTCTCGTTCGCCGTGGCTACGCCGCCACCGTCCTCGCGCTCAGGCTGCTCGTCGGCCATCTCGTCTCTCTCCCTTGCTCGTCCCGCTCGTGTTCCCCATTCTGACGAACGGGAATCGCGGAATGCTCAGCGCCTGCGGCCGAACAGCCGCCGGACGGCACCGCCGAGCGCCGGGCCGCCCTCCGGCGGCCCCAGGCGGGCCACCTCGGCGGCGCTGATGTTGAGCGTCACGGCCCGCTCGGCCGTGCGCTCGACCTCGGGAGCGTCCACGAACTTCCGCTCCCCGGAGAGCGTCTCGACCACCAGCCCGTCGAAGATGTGCTCGCGGTAGTTGTCGAGCACCTCGGCCACCTTGCCGACCTCCTCGCCGTCCGAGCTGAACACGGGCGTGCCCTTCTGGAGCGCCGTGTAGTGGACCGCGAGGCCGTCGTCCACGGCTCAGCCGCCCAGGCTCAGGGCGGCGTGCTCCGCGCCGCCCTTGTCGTGCTCCTCGGTCGCCGACAGGTAGATCGCGAGGCCGATCGCGCTCACGACGAGCACCACGGAGATCAGGCCGACGAGGCGCGTCGCGCCGCGGGTGCGCGGAAAGTCCGGGCGCATGACGCCGATGGCGGAGACGATGAGCGCCCAGGCGGTAAGCGCTCCGCCCGCGATGTAGAAGCCCTCCACGGCGCGAAAGCTACCGAAGGATGCGGCGCCGCGTGCGTCGCTCGGCCACCCGGACGCGCGCCGGAGCGGACGGCTCGGGAGCGCCATGCGGTCCGCGGCGGGGCGGGTGCGGAGGACGTCCGCGCGGATGCGGGCGCGGATCGCGGTCCGGCGAGCCGCCGCCGTCCTCATCGCCTGCGGCGACGGGCGGATCCTTGATCGCCCACCAGACCAGGTACAGCAGCGCGCCGATCGGCACCTTCAGCGCCACGGCGAGCCAGATGATCATCCAGCCGCTTCCGCTCACCGCGCCATGGTACCCGGGATCGCGGGGTTGCCCCAAATGAGACCAATTGCTTGACCGGGGGACAGAGCGCCCTTAGCTTGGCCCGGACCCTCCACGACCGCCAGGACGGCGGTCAGAAAGGAAGTAGATGTCACGACTTAAGCAAGCGCGTGTCGGGGTGGCGGCGGTCTCGGTCATCACGGCGGCCGCGATCGCGGTACCGGCCTTCGCCGCGGCCCCCAGCCGTGCGATCCAGAAGGTCGTGGGCGGCACCAAGTTCGTCCCGAACCGCTCGATCAGCGACACGATGCATTTCAAGAAGGACGTCATCCAGGTCCAGAAGGGCGGCAAGATCACGCTCGTGGACACGACCAAGCAGCCGCACTCGTTCTCGCTCGTGAAGAGCAAGCAGGTGCCGCAGACCGTCAAGCAGGTCGAGAACTGCTTCGGCAAGGGGCCCTGCGACGAGATCGCGATCGCTCATGGCGCCGTCAACCCGGACACCGGCGAGGAGCAGGATCCGACCACGCCGCTCGTGAACGCCGGCAAGGCCGGCTTCAACCAGCCCGGTGACTCCGTGCTCATTCCGCCCGGCGGCAAGACGACAGTTCCGGTCAGCGCTCCGGCCGGAGCGACGCTCAGCTACATCTGCGCGATTCACCCGTGGATGCAGGGCAAGATCAAGGTCGCACGCGCGGGCTAGCCGCCCTCGCGACGCTGCTCGTCATCGCGGCCTCCGCCACTCCGGCGGAGGCCGCGGTGCGGCACGTCTGGGTGGCGGCCGTGCCGGCCACCTGGAACATGGTCCCGAACGGACGCGACGGGATAACCGGCGCGACCTTCACCCCGGCGGAGACGGTGTTCCCGGCGGTCGTCTACAGGCGCTACACGAAGCGCTGGCGCAAGCCGCTTCGAAACGCTCCGGCGGCGAGCGTCGACCACGACCTCATGCCGGGGCCGTTCATCCACGCCCGCGTGGGCGACAGGCTGCGGATCCACTTCAAGAACATGGACACGACGATGCGCAACCCGCACTCGATGCACTTCCACGGCGTGTCCTACGCGCCGAGCTCGGACGGCGCCTACGTGCCCGGCTTCTCGGGCAAGGACGCGAACGTAAAGCCGGGCCAGAGCTACACCTACCGGCTCACGGCGGGGCCCGACTCCGCGGGCGTCTGGCCCTACCACGACCACTCGCCCTCGATGCACCACTCGCTCGAGGGCGGCCTCTGGGGGATGCTCTCGATCCGCGGTCGCCATGAGCGCCGGCCCGACCGCGAGTTCGTCTCCGTGTTCTCTCCGATGGGCGACTTCCAGACGATCAACGGGCGAGCGTTCGTGGGCAACACCCCCGTGCTGAAGGCGAAGGTCGGCGACCGCGTCCAGTGGGACGTGATGGCGATCGGCAGCGAGCACCACACCTTCCACGTGCACGGGCACCGCTGGCGCACGGCCGCGGGAGTGCCCGAGGACACGCGCACGCTCGGGCCGGCGGAGAGCTTTCGCGTGAGCTGGCGCGAGGACGCGCCCGGGACCTGGCTGTACCACTGCCACGTCGAGCAGCACATGGAGCGCGGCATGATCGGCATCTACCGGGTGTCGAAGTGAGGCGTGCGCCGATCGCCGTCGCGGCCGTCGTCGGCGCGCTCGCGGCCCCCGCGCCCGCGCAGGCGGCCTCGGTCTTCGTGTTCGCCCAGACTCAGAGCTTCTCGCCGAAGCAGCTCGACGTCCTGACCGGCGACAACGTCGTCTGGCGCAACACGAGCCAGAAGACCCACAACGTGAAGTTCGACACGGAGGGCTTCAGCTCCGGGCGCTTCGGTCCGGGCGAGGTCCGCAACCACGCGTTCCCCACGGCCGGCGTCTACGCATACCACTGCACGATCCACGACGGCATGACCGGCGCGATCGGCGTGTATCCGCTGGTGCTGAGCGGGCCGGCGCGGCGGGTGCGTCGCGGCACGTCCATCGCGCTGCACGTGCGGGCGCCGCAGGATGCGGGCGAGGTGCGCATCGAGGCGAACACCGGGACGGGCTTCGTTCCCGTGGCCGTGGCCGGCCCGGCCGCCGGGGGCGGGCACGAGGGGCATGACGAGCCCGGGACCGTGCACGCCAACGTGGTGGTCGACCACACCGCGGTCTACCGGGCCGCCTTCGACGGCGGAGTCAGCCAGGAGCTCGTCGTCGAGGTGACCGACGCGCCCGATCTGTCGGCCCGCGTTCGCCGGGGAGCACGCGGGCGGGCGCTCGTGAGCGTGGCCGCGAAGCCGGCCACGCCGGGCGCGCGTGTGGTGCTCCAGGTGAAGCTCCGTGAGCGCTTCGGTTGGTGGCCCGTGGACCGCGCGCGACTCGACAAGCGGTCGCGGGCGAGCCTCAGTGTCCGCGGCTACGCGGGCGAGAGGGCGCGGGTCGTGGTGGTGGGCCCGGACTGGGCCTCGGAGCTGTCGGTCAGCCGGACGCTGAAGCTGCCGCGCTAACGGGCGGGCCCCGCCGGCACCGAGTCGATCGCAGTGATCCGCTTGAACTGCTCGTAGCGGTCCTCGATCTCGTCGCGCGTCAGGCTCTCGGCCCGCTCGCAGCCGAACTGCTCGACCCAGAACGAGGCGAGCGCGGAGCCGTAGACCATCGCGCGCCTCAGCGTGGCGTCGTCGTTCGCGCCGCCCTGGGCATCGAGGTAGCCCATCAGGCCGCCCGCGAACGAGTCGCCGGCGCCGGTCGGGTCGCGCACGGTCTCGAGCGGGTAGGCCGGCAGCGCGAAGAAGCCGTCCTCGGTGAACAGCGCGGCGCCGTACTCGCCCTGCTTTGCGATCACGACGCGGGGGCCCATCGCGCGGACCGCGGCCGCTGCCTTCACGAGGTTGGGCTCCTCGGTGAGCATGCGCAGCTCGGCGTCGTTCATCAGCACCATGTCCACGACGGCGATCGTCTGGAGCAACGACTCCTTCGTGCTCTCGATCCAGAAGTTCATGGAGTCGAGCGCCGCGATCTGCACCCCGCCGCACTGCTGGCGCACGTCGCGCTGGAGGTCGGGCTGGATGTTCGCGAGGAAGAGCAGGTCGCAGTCGCGCGAGGCCTCCGAGAGCTTCGGCTGGAAGTCGCCGAACACGTTCAGCTGCGTGTCCAGCGTGTGGGCGGTGTTCAGGTCCCACTCGTACCTGCCGCTCCAGAAGAAGGTCTGGCCGCCCTCGACGTGCTCGATGTCGTCGGTCACGACGCCGTGGCGGCGCAGCACCTCGTACTCGCTCTCGCCGAAGTCGTCGCCCACCGGACCCACGGGGCGCACCTCGGTGAAGTAGCTCGCCGCCAGCGAGAAGTGCACGGCGGAGCCGCCGAGGGCGCGCTCGCGCTCCCCGAACGGCGTCTGGATCGCGTCGAACGCGATTGATCCCACGACTGTGAGCGACATGCGGCGGGAGAGGCTAGTGCAAGGCATAGGATCCCCGCCCCATGCGCGCGGTCCAGATCCAGGAGTTCGGCGGGTCCGAGGTGCTGCAGGTGGTGGACCTGCCGAAGCCCGAGCCGGGCGACGGCGAGGTGCTGATCGAGGTGTCGTCCGCGGGGATGAACTTCGCGGACACCCACCAGCGCGAGAACTCATACCTGGCGCGCTACGAGCTGCCGCTCGTGCTGGGCGGGGAGGTGGCCGGCACGACACCCGACGGCCGCCGTGTGGTCGCACTTCTTCGCCAGGGCGGGTACGCCGAGTACGCGGTGGCTCCCGAGGCCACGACCTTCCCGATCCCGGACGGCGTGGACGACGCCGTGGCGCTCGCGCTCGTCATCCAGGGCCTCACCGCGTGGCACCTGTTCCGCACGAGCTCGAAGCTCCAGGAGGGCGAGTCGGTCGTCGTGATCTCCGGCGCGGGCGGTGTGGGCAACCTCGCGGTGCAGCTCGCGAAGCCGCTCGGCGCCGGGCGGGTGATCGCCACGGCCAGCACCGAGGAGAAGCGCGCGAAGACGCTCGAGCTGGGCGCGGACGCCGCCGTGGATCCCGCCGAGGAGGACCTCAAGGGCGCTCTGATCGAGGCGAACGAGGGCCGCCCGGTCGACGTGGTGCTCGAGATGTCGGGCGGGCGCGTGTTCGAGCAGAGCGCGGACGCGCTGGCGCCGTTCGGCCGGATCGTGGCCTACGGGATCGCCGGGCGAGAGCAGAACACGCTCGAGACGGGCCGGCTGATGCGCAAGAGCCGCAGCGTGGTCGGCTTCTGGCTGATGCACTGCCTCGGGCGCCGCGACATGATGGAGGAGCCGCTCCAGGACCTGTTCGGACGAGCCGCGCGCGGCGAGCTTGTGCCGCAGGTCGGCACCACCTACGCGCTGTCCGATGTGCGCCAGGCGCACGAGGATCTCCAGGGCCGCCGGACGTCGGGCAAGCTTCTTCTCGATCCGTCCCGCTAGCGTCAGTGCCCGCGTGACGACGTTCAAAGACCTCGGCCTCTCCGAATCGACCCTGGAGGCACTGACCCACCTCGGGTACGCAAGTCCCACCCCGATCCAGGAGCAGACGATCCCCCTCCTGCTCGAGGGCCGTGACGTGATGGGGCAGGCGCAGACGGGCACCGGCAAGACAGCCGCCTTCGGGCTGCCCATGGTCGAGCACGCCGATCCGAGCGATCCGAGCGTGCAGGCGCTCGTGCTCACGCCGACGCGCGAGCTGTGCATCCAGGTGACCCAGGCTCTGCGCGCGTACGGCGAGACGAAGGGCCTGAACGTCACGGCGGTCTTCGGCGGCGCGCCGATCCGCGACCAGGCGGCCAGGCTGAAGGACTCGCAGATCGTGGTCGGCACCGTCGGCCGCGTGATGGACATGATCAGTCGCCACCACCTCTTCCTCGACGACACGCGCTACGTGGTCCTCGACGAGGCCGACGAGATGCTCGACCTCGGCTTCCTCGAGGACGTGGAGTCGATCCTCAAGCGCGCTCCGATGGGCCGCCAGACGATGCTCTTCAGCGCGACGCTCCCACCCGCGATCCGCCGCCTCGCGGACACGTTCATGCACGACCCCGTGGAGATCAAGGTGCGCGCCGCCACGCTCACGATCGACACGGTCGACCAGTACTACGTCGAGGTGGACGACCGCGAGAAGCCCGAGGCGCTCGTGCGCGTGCTGAAGGAGGAGCGCCCGGACCAGGCGATCGTGTTCGTGCGCACCAAGATCGGCGTCGACAGGCTCGCCCGCCGGCTTGGCGACGCGGGCGTGCGCGTGAAGACGCTCCACGGCGACATGTCGCAGGGCCAGCGCGACGGCGTGATGATCGCCTTCAAGGGCGGTCGCGAGCGCCTGCTCGTGGCCACCGACGTGGCCGCCCGCGGCCTCGACATCACCGGCGTGAGCCACGTCGTGAACTACGACGTGCCGAACTCGCCGGATGTGTACGTGCACCGCATCGGCCGCACCGGGCGCGCCGGGGAGAGCGGCCGCGCCATCACGTTGATCACGCCGAAGCAGCGCCGCGACCTCGAGGCGATCGAACGGCACGCCAAGACGGAGATCGAGCAGTGGACCGCAGGCGCGAAGGCGCGCACGAACGGGAAGCCCGGGCATGCCCGCGACCCCGAGCGCGAGGCGCGCCGCCCGCGGCACACGAAGCCGCACGCGCGCGAGGGCGTGCCCTACGCGAAGCTCCTCGTCGCCGCCGGCCGCAAGCAGGGGATCGAGCCAAAGGACATCGTGAGCGCGGTGGTGGACCACACGCACCTCGAGAACGCCGACGTGCGCAACGTCAAGGTGCTGGAGCGCTTCTCCTTCGTGGAGGTGCCGGCCGACCGCGCCGAGCAGGTGGCGGAGGGTGTCACGGGCGAGCGGGTCCGCGGCGTCGAACTTCGGATGGAGGTCACAAAGAGGACATGAGCACGGTCACGATGCACACGAACCACGGTCCGATCGAGATCGAGCTGTTCGACGGCGACGCGCCGAAGACGGTCGAGAACTTCGAGAAGCTCTCGCGCGACGGCTACTACGACGGTCTGATCTTCCACCGCGTGATCCCGGACTTCATGATCCAGGGCGGCTGCCCGCAGGGCACCGGCACCGGCGGCCCGGGTTACGAGTTCGAGGACGAGTTCAACGACCACAAGATCGAGCGCGGCGCCCTTGCGATGGCGAATCGCGGGCCGAACACGAACGGCAGCCAGTTCTTCATCGTCACGACCGAGGCCGCGCCGTGGCTGGACGGGAAGCACACGGTCTTCGGCAAGGTCACGGAGGGCATGGACGTCGTCGACGCCCTCGAGGGCCTGCCCACCGACCGCGGCGACCGCCCGCAGGAGCCGGCGGTCATCGAGTCGTTGACGTTCTCCTAGTTACCTAACAACAGGCCCTCCCCCGCCGACAACAAGGGGGAATGGCCTGGACCGAGCAACATGTGCGCCGCCTGTGGTGGCGGGCCGGTTTCGGCGCGACGCCGGAGGAAGCTCGCC
>DASYMP010000040.1:0-12654 GCA_036009005.1 Thermoleophilaceae bacterium
CCACGAACTCCTGCATGGCAGTCATGGAGGGGTCCGAGCCGAAGGTCATAGAGAACGCGGAGGGTGCACGCACCACCCCGTCCGTGGTCGCCTTCACGCAGGGCGGTGAGCGCCTCGTCGGCACCGTCGCGACGCGCCAGGCCGTCACGAACCCGGCGAACACCGTCTTCTCCATCAAGCGCTTCATGGGCCGCAAGGAGGCCGAGGTCAAGGAGGAGGAGAAGATCGTCCCGTTCGAGGTCATCGCTGGCCCGAACGGCGACGCACGCGTGAAGGCCGGTGGCGAGGAGTACGCGCCGCCGCAGATCAGCGCGATGATCCTCCAGAAGCTGAAGGCCGACGCCGAGGCGTACCTGGGCGACACCGTGGACAGCGCGGTGATCACCGTCCCGGCCTACTTCAACGACGACCAGCGCCAGGCGACGCAGGACGCCGGCAAGGTCGCGGGCCTCGACGTCAAGCGGATCATCAACGAGCCGACGGCGGCCTCGCTGGCCTACGGGCTCGACAAGGAGGACGACCAGACGATCCTCGTCTTCGACCTCGGCGGCGGCACGTTCGACGTGTCGGTGCTCGACATCGGCGACGGCGTCTTCGAGGTGAAGTCGACCGCGGGTGACAACCACCTCGGCGGCGACAACTTCGACAAGGCGATCGTCGACTGGCTCGTCACCGAGTTCAAGAAGGCCGAGGGCGTCGACCTGTCGGCCGACAAGATGGCCCTCCAGCGCCTCTACCAGGAGGCCGAGAAGGCCAAGACCGAGCTGAGCTCGGCGCAGGAGACGCAGATCAACCTGCCGTTCATCACGGCGGTCGACTCGGTTCCGAAGCACCTCAACCAGCGGCTGACGCGCTCGAAGCTGAACGAGCTGAGCGCTGACCTCGTCGACCGCGTGGTCGGCCCCACCAAGCAGGCATTGAAGGACGCGGGCACCGAGGGCGGCGCCGGCATCGACCACGTGGTCCTCGTGGGCGGCATGACGCGTATGCCGGCCGTGCAGGAGAAGGTCAAGGAGCTCACCGGCAAGGACCCGCACCGCGGCGTCAACCCGGATGAGGTCGTGGCCGTGGGCGCCGCCATCCAGGCGGGCGTGCTCGCCGGCGACGTGACGGACGTGCTCCTGCTGGACGTGACCCCACTCACCCTCGGCATCGAGACCAAGGGCGGCGTCATGACCAAGCTGATCGAGCGCAACACGACGATCCCGACGCGCAAGTCGGAGATCTTCTCGACCGCCGACGACAACCAGCCGAGCGTGGAGGTCCACGTGCTCCAGGGTGAGCGCGAGATGGCCGCCTACAACAAGTCGCTCGGCAAGTTCCAGCTCACCGGCATCCCGCCGGCGCCGCGTGGCGTGCCGCAGATCGAGGTGACGTTCGACATCGACGCGAACGGCATCCTCGCCGTGGGCGCCAAGGATCTCGGCACCGGCAAGGAGCAGAAGATCGAGATCAAGGCCGGCTCGGGCCTCGCGGACGAGGAGGTCGAGCGGATGGTGAAGGACGCCGAGGCTCACGCCGAGGACGACCGTCGCCAGCGTGAGGTGGTGGAGGCCCGCAACCAGGCCGAGAACGCCGCGTACCAGGCCGAGCGTCAGGTGACCGAGCTCGGCGACTCGCTCGACGAGTCGTCGAAGACGGAGATCGAGGCGGCCATCAAGGACGTGCGCGACAACCTCGAGTCCGACGACGTGGAGCTGCTCCGGCAGAAGACCGAGGCGCTCCAGACCTCGTTCCACAAGGTGTCCGAGCAGATGTACGCGGCCGCGCAGCAGCAGGCCGCGGCCAACGGCGCCTCCGCCGACGGCGAGCCCGCCACCGACGGGTCCGCCGACGAGGAGGAGGTCGTGGACGCCGAGGTGGTCGAGGGCGAGGACAGGTCCTAGGCCATGGCGTCCGAGACGACCCCGCCGGCCGAGCGGCCGGAGAAGGACGCGGGCGTCACGCCCGAGGAAGAGCGGAACCTCGCGCCGGAGGAGGAACCCGTCACGTCACGCGACGAGGCGGGTGAGCCCTCCGGCGAGGAGGATCCGGCGAACGAGGAGCGGGGCCTGCGCGACAAGGAGCAGGCCGAGCAGTCCGACCAGGCGGAGCAGTCCGACCGGGCGGAGCAGTCCGACCGGTCCGACCCGGACTACCTCGCTCTGGCTCAGCGCACGCAGGCCGACTTCGAGAACTACCGCAAGCGCGCCGCCCGCGAGGCGGCGGCGGCGGGCGAGCGCGCGAAGAGCGGCCTCGTCCGCGAGCTGCTGCCGATCGTGGACAACCTGGAGCGGGCGCTCGCATCCGCGGAGAGCGGCGAGCAGCACCTCGCGCAGGGCGTTCGGCTCGTTCACTCGGAGCTGATCGCGGTGCTGGAGCGCAACGGCGTCCAGCAGTTCGACCCGGCGGGGGACAGGTTCGATCCGTCGGAGCACGAGGCGCTCTCCGTGCGCGAGGACGGCGAGCCCGGCGTGGTGCTCGACGTGGTCGAGAAGGGATATCGCGCGAACGGCTCGGTTCTGCGTCCGGCGCGCGTGGTGGTCTCAGGCTGACATGCCGCAGGTGACGGACCCGTACAAGACGCTCGGCGTCGACAGGAAGGCCTCGGACGACGAGATCAAGAAGGCCTATCGCAAGCTCGCGCGCCAGTACCACCCGGACACGAACCACGGCGACAAGGAGGCCGAGGAGCGCTTCAAGGAGGTACAGGGCGCGTACGCGATCCTGTCCGACGCCGAGAAGCGCAAGCAGTACGACTCCGGCGGCGGCATCTTCGGCGGCGGGTTCCCGGGCGGCGGCGGCTTCCCGGGCGGCGCTGCCGGCGGCGCGGGTGGGGGCTTCGGCGGCTTCGGCGACATCATCTCCGACCTGTTCGGCGGCGCCGCGGGGCGCGGCACAGGCCGGGCTCCCCGGCCCGAGCGCGGGCGCGACCTCGAGACCGAGGTCCACATCTCGTTCGAGCAGGCGATGGAGGGTGCGCAGGTGCCGATCTCCGTCCCGCTGTCGGCGCCCTGCCCGACCTGCCACGGCACCGGCGCGAAGCCGGGCACGCAGCCCACGGTCTGCTCACGCTGCAACGGCCGCGGAGTGGAGGCGGAGTCGCAGGGCCTCTTCTCGATCTCGCAGCCGTGCTCGCTCTGCCATGGGACCGGCACCGAGATCAAGGACCCGTGCCCGACCTGCCAGGGCAGTGGCCGCACGCGCCAGGTGAAGCGCTACCGCGTGAACATCCCCGCCGGCGTGCGCGACGGCAGCCGGGTGCGGCTGGCCGGCAAGGGCGAGGCGGGCCCGCGAGGCGGAGCCGCGGGCGACCTCTACGCGATCACGCGCGTGGCACAGTCCCCCATCTTCAAGCGCGCGGGCGACAACCTCGAGGTCGAGGTGCCGATCACGATCCCGGAGGCGATCCGCGGCGCGACGATCGAGGTGCCCACGCTCACCGGGACGAAGCGCATCCGCGTTCCGCCAGGCACACAGCACGGCACCGTCCAGCGCCTGCGCGGCGAGGGCCCGCCGAAGCTCGGCGGTCGCGGACGCGGCGACATGCGCTACCGCCTCCTGATCGACGTGCCCAGCTCGCTCTCGAAGGAGCAGGCGGAGGTTGTGGACGAGCTGGCGACGGTCATCGACGGCAACCCGCGTGAGCGCCTGCTCTCGCAGAGGAGGTGACGCGCGCCATGGCCGACAGCCCCGATCGCGCCCACGGCGTCTACATGATCTCGGTGGCGGCCGAGCTCGCCGGGATGCACCCGCAGACGCTGCGCATCTACGAGACGCGCGGTCTGATCACGCCGAAGCGCTCGCCGAAGAACACGCGGCTCTACTCGCAGGAGGACGTGGACCGTCTGCGCCGCATCCAGGAGCTCACGAACGAGCTCGGCATGAACCTCGCGGGGGTGGAGCGCGTCTTCGAGCTCGAGGAGGAGATCGACAAGATGCGGCGCCGGATGCGCAACCTCGAGCGTCACGCGCAGCGCGTGCGCGAGGAGCTGAACGAGGAGCTCGAGCGCGTGCGCCGCTCCTTCAGGTACGAGCTGGTGCGCTACGAGCCACCTTCCCAGGCGCTCACCCCGCGCGCCGCGCGTCAGCCCGGCGTGCGCGTGCCGATCAGGCGCCAGCCGTAACGCGGAGGCCGCGTTGCGGCGTAAAGGCTCTGAGTGACCGACGCAGAGCTGATCGTCGCATCGAGGAGCGACCCCGCCGCCTTTCGTGAGCTGTACGACCGCTGGGCGGATCGTCTGCTCGCGTACCTCTACCGGCGCGTGTTCGACGCGGAGGTGGCGGCAGACCTGCTGGCGGAGACGTTCGCGGTGGCGTACGAGCGCCGCGCTCGCTTCCGCGACGTCGGCAAGCCCGGCGGTGCCTGGCTCTACGGGATAGCCGCGAAGGAGCTGTCGCACTGGTTCCGCAGCCAGGAGGTCGAGCACAGGGCCGTACGCCGGCTCGGCATCGAGATGCCGGAGCTCGACGACGGGTCGATCGCCCGCATCGAGGCGCTGGCCGACGCCGCCGAGCACCGACAGGCACTCGCGGACGCGCTCGGGCAGATCTCGGGCGGGGAGCGTGAGGCGGTGGAGCTGCGGGTGGTGGGCGAGCTGCCCTACGCGGAGATCGCCGCCCGGCTCGACTGCAGTGAGAACACCGCACGCCAGCGCGTGCACCGCGGCCTCGCGCGGCTCAACAACCTGATGCGGCTGGAGGCCACCTCATGAGTGAGATCCCGTTCGTCAACCAGCTCGGGGACGCGCTCGACGCCGCGATCGCGCGGCCGGCACCCGCTCGCCGCACGCGCCTGCCCCGTCTCGGCCGGCGCCGCTACCTCGCCGTGGCACTGGCGGCGCTTGCGGTGGTGGGCGGCGGCGCCGCGCTTGCCGACATCCTGCACGACCCCGTGGAGATCGGCTTCGGCGCGGTGGGCTGCTTCGAGGGCACCGGCACTGACGGGAACGTCGCGGTGATCGCCGACCCGACGAGATCGCCGATCGACCTCTGCGCGGGCGCCCTGGCGGCGAG
The DNA here is from genome assembly GCA_036009005.1 of Thermoleophilaceae bacterium. Lineage (GTDB taxonomy): Bacteria > Actinomycetota > Thermoleophilia > Solirubrobacterales > Thermoleophilaceae > JACVRW01. Next base: position 4,996 of record DASYMP010000040.1, read on the forward strand.
CGGGCTCGAGCCGCGAGACCTGATCGCGTGCTCGTGGCACGGCCACGACGTCGTGGTGGTGGCGCGCGGCGACGAGGGCAGCTGTCGAGCGCGCGGCCTCGCCCCGCTGCCGCGCGCGTATGCGCTCGGGCGCAAACGCGCGGCGCGCATGCAGGCCCTGGCGGTGAAGTTCGAGCGCAGGGCGGGCTGTCTCACGCCGCGCGAGTTCGCGACGCGCCTGACCGCGGCGCTCCGGCGCGGTGGATTCAGGGGCTGGCGCGCCGTCGCCCGCGGCGGCCCTGGACCCTGCGGCCGCGTCTCGGTCGCGAGCGGATCCAGCGTGATCGGGGGGATCGGCCCGGCCGTGGACGCGACCCGTCGCACGGTCGATGTGAAGGGCAGCCCTCCGCTCGACCTGGAGATGGCTCTCGAAGAGCCCGGCTCGCCCGGCGCGCGGCTGTTCGACACGACCGGGGAGCGGTGCTTCACGGCGACCGCGCTCGAGCGGCACGTGCGCCGGGTGTTCGCGCCGCTCGAGACGCCGATCAGCTTCACCCGCCGGTCGCTGCCGGAGTTCGTCGAGCTGATGGGCGCGCGCGGCGACCGCTACGCCGAGGGCTGCGCCGTCTACGAGGGCGCTCACTTCGACTACCCGGATGGGCGGCTCGAGATCGTGGCGGAGCTCGGCCAGCGCGACGCGCCGGTCGGCCCCTAGCCGCCGGGCCCCGCGATCCTGCGCTCGAGCGCGGCCACGACCCGGCCGCGCTCGGCCGCGCGGTCGCGCTGCCAGCGCGCGACCGCGGTGTGCCACAGGAGCGCCGTGTGGCGCCCGGCCAGCAGCGCGCGGGCTTGCGCGATCCGGCTGTCCGGGCGACTGCGCCCGAGCCCCCGCACCGCCCGGCGCGCCTCGCGATAGGGCCCGCGTGCCGCCTCCGCCTCGGCCGCGGAGGCGGCCGAGGCCGCCAGGTCCGCCTCCATCGCCAGCTCGTTCTCGCGCTGCTCTCGGCGCCAGGCCAGCAGCTCGTCCCAGTCGTCGACGACGCGCCGCACCGCCGCGAACGCCGGCCGCCGCGTGACCGCGAAGTCCGGCGGGCCGCCGATCCGCTCGAGCCCCTCGGTCGCGTAGGGCCCCTGGAGACCGCCGTCGTGAAGAGTCACGAACACCTGGTCCACGCCGGCCTCGCCCAGGCCGACGAGCGACTGCGTGAGGTACGCGCCCTGCGTGCGCTCGCCGCCGGCGAAGTCGCGGTCGATCTGGAAGACGGGATCCGCGGGGTAGCCGTGCTCGGTGACCCAGAGCGGCCCGTGGAAGCCGCGCGAGGCGAGCCACGACCCGAACTCCCGGTAGCGGTGCACCACCGCATCCACGTTGCCGCGCAGATGGACGTTCGCGATGTCGAACTTGTGGAGCGCGTCGGCGCCGGGCGTGGCGAAGACGCGCTCGAGCCACGCCGTCCTGTTCGGCTCGAGCAGCCCGCCCATCACCACCTGAGCGCCCGGCACGCGCGCCTTGATGGCGTCGTGGGCCGCGCTCAGGATGCGCGCGTAGTCCTCGGCGCTGCCGTGAAAGGCCCAGTCCCCGTCCGGCTCGTTCAGGATCTCCCAGTGGTCGATGGCGGCGCCCGCGTGCGCCGCGATCTCGCCGGCACGCAGTCCGAACTCCTCGGCGTCGGCGTACCAGTTGGGCACGACGAGGATCGCGAGCACCGGCAGGCGGTACTTCCTCGACAGCGCGATCACGTCGTCGAGGCGGCCCCAGTCCGGATCCGACCCCCGTCCGACGTAGATGCCGTCGAGCTCGACGTCGGCCCGGACGTACGCGGCGCCGAGCGCCTTGGCCTCGGCGAAGATGCGCTCCTTCTCGGCCTGTGGCGTGCAGCAGGTGTGCACCATCGCGTGCGCCGAGACGGGCGCCGCTTGGGCCGTGGCGACGGTCGCCGTGGCGACGGCCGCGAGCGCGATTGCGCACGCGAGTGCCGCGGCTCCCGTGCGTACCGCCGTCGGCCGTGTCGAGAGGGGGGCGAGCAGATCCTTCACCGGTGACCCAATGATTCCCACCCTGACGAAGCCGAGGACCGCTGACGGACGGTCGTTTCATGCATGATCCGCATCTTTTCCAGCTGAGGAAACGGAGACCCTATGAAGCCGCTCATCGTCAATCCTGACCAGCTCCCCTGGCAGTCGCTCGACGGCGTGCCGGGTATGACCATCCGCCAGGCGCTGGGTCCGGACGAGTCGAACTCGCTCTCCGCGGGCTTCACCCGCTTCAAGGAGACGAGCTTCGACTTCCGGCTCGAGTTCGACGAGTGCCTGCTGGTGCTCGAGGGTGAGCTGGCGGTGACGGTCGACGGCGAGCGCCTCACCGCCCGCAAGGGAGAGGTCGTCTGGCTTCCGCGCCACAGCGACGTCCTGTACGAGGCCGAGGACGAGTGCCTCGTCTTCTTCGCGGTCTACCCCGCGAACTGGGAGGAGCTCTCGACGGGCCGGTGAGGCCCATCGTCTCCGGGCCGCTTGGCCAGCCCGGAGTAAATTCCGTTAAGACCTCGCGAACCCTCCGCTCCAGGGTGTACAAGAACGCCGGATGACCCAAAGTGGGGACGCTGCCGTGCGCCTGGACGGCGTCCGCAAGACATACGGCGAAGTGGTTGCGGTCGACCGGGTCGACCTCGACATACGCGAGGACGAGTTCTTCACGCTCCTGGGCCCGTCCGGGTCGGGGAAGACCACCTGCCTGCGGATGATCGCGGGCTTCGAGCGGCCGGACGAGGGAAGCGTGCAGCTGGCGGGACGCGACGTCACCGACCTACCTCCCTACGAGCGCGACGTGAACACCGTGTTCCAGGACTACGCGCTGTTTCCCCACATGACGGTCGGCGAGAACGTCGAATACGGGCTTCGGATCGCGAAGGTGGAGGGCTCCGAGCGGCGCAGGCGTGCCACGGAGGCGCTCGAGCTGGTGCGCCTCGACGGCTACGAGAAGCGCCGGCCCGGTCAGCTCTCGGGCGGCCAGCGCCAGCGCGTGGCGCTCGCTCGCGCGCTCGTCAACCGGCCGCGCGTCCTCCTCCTCGACGAACCGCTCGGCGCGCTCGACCTGAAGCTGCGCCAGCAGATGCAGAACGAGCTGCGCTCGATCCAGGGCGAGGTCGGGATCACGTTCGTGTACGTGACTCACGACCAGGAGGAGGCCCTCACGATGAGCGACCGCATGGCCGTGTTCGCGGACGGGCGCATCGAGCAGGTGGGCCCGCCGGCCGAGGTGTACGAGCACCCGGTGAACGAGTTCGTGGCGGGCTTCGTGGGAGTGTCGAACATCGTCGAACGCGACGGGAAGCGCTTCACGATCCGCCCCGAGAAGGTGCGATTCCTGGACGTGACCGAGGGCGCCGAGCGAAACGGACTGCGCGTGGAGGAGGGCCGGATCACGGACGTCTCGTACGTCGGAATGGTCACCCGCTTCGTGGTCGAGCTTGACAAGGGCGGCCTGCTTCAGGTCGTCCGCCAGAACCTCGAGATGTCCTCTCAGGAGGCGCTCGAGCAAAGGGGTCGCCGGGTGCGCGTCGGATGGCACGGCGAGCACGCCTACGCGATCCCGGACTCGCAGGAACAGATCCCAGAGGAGGGACAAAAGTGAAATTGCGATGGTGGACCGCGATGGTCGTGCTGACGCTCGCGCTCGCCGGCCTCACCGCGGCCGGCTGCGGTGGCGACGACAAGGGTGGCGGTGGAGGCGGCGGCAGCGCGGCCTCCGACGTGCCCAAGAAGCTCGGCAAGGGCGAGGGCCAGGTGAACCTGATCGCCTGGGCCGGCTACGTCGAGGACGGCTCGACCGACCCGAAGGTCGACTGGGTGTCGGACTTCGAGAAGGAGAGCGGCTGCCAGGTCAACGTGAAGCTCGGCAACACCTCTGACGAGATGGTCACGCTGATGCGCACGGGCAAGTACGACGGCGTCTCGGCGTCGGGTGACGCCACGCTGCGGCTGATCGCAGGCGGCGACGTCGCGCCCGTCAACACGGACCTGATCCCCAACTACGCCGACGTGTTCCAGGGCCTGAAGGACCAGCCCCACAACACCGTCGACGGCGTGAACTACGGCATCCCGCACGGCCGTGGCGCAAACCTCCTGATGTTCAACAAGGACGTCGTGAAGCCGGCGCCGGACTCGTGGAGCGTCGTCTGGGACGAGAACTCGCCCTACAAGGGCAAGGTCACCGCGTACGACAGCCCGATCTACATCGCGGACGCGGCCCTCTACCTCAAGGCGACCCAGCCGGACCTCGGGATCGACAACGTCTACGAGCTCGACGACAAGCAGTTCCAGGCCGCCGTCGAGCTGCTGAAGAAGCAGCGCGGGCTGATCGGCCAGTACTGGTCGGACTACACGAAGGAGCAGTCCGCCTTCACCGCCGGCGACACGGTGGTCGGCACGACCTGGCAGGTGATCGCCAACCTCGTGCAGGGCGACAAGAAGTCGCCCCCCGTGGACGCGATCCTGCCGAAGGAGGGCTCGACCGGGTGGTCCGACACCTGGATGATCTCCTCGGAGGCCAAGCACCCGAACTGCATGTACAGGTGGATGGACCACATCATCAGCCCCAAGGCGAACGCCGCGGTGGCTGAGTGGTTCGGGGAGGCCCCGGCCAACGAGAAGTCCTGCGCGGAGACAGCGGTGAAGGACCACTGCGCGATCTACCACGCCGACGACGAGGCCTACTTCGACAAGGTGGCCTACTGGACGACGCCGCGCAAGCAGTGCGGCGACGACCGCGGAGACGTCTGCAAGGACTACTCCGAGTGGGTCAAGGCCTGGACGGAGATCAAGGGCTAGTCCCTTGTGAATTGAGCTGGCCGCTGTAGCCAGATACCTCTGGCGCCGGCCCCGCCTGCAGCTGTCGCTGCTGCTCGCGGGGCCGGTCGGCTGGCTCCTGATCGCGTACCTCGGGTCGCTCGCGGTCCTGTTCGTCGCGTCGCTCTGGCAGCTCGACGACTTCAGCGGCGAGATCGTCCAGAACCCGGGGCTCCAGAACTTCAAGGAGCTGATCGAGACCCCGGTCTACCGGGACATCGTCCTGCGCACGGTGCTGATCGCCGCTCTCGTGACGCTCACGGACGCGATCCTCGCGTTCCCGATCGCGTTCTACATGGCGAAGGTGGCGCGCCCGCGTGTGCGTGCGCTGCTCGTCGTCGCGGTGCTGATGCCGCTCTGGTCGAGCTACCTCGTGAAGGTCTACACGTGGCGGATCATGCTCCAGCACGACGGGATCGTGAACTGGGCGCTCGACCCGTTCGGCCTGAGCGGCCCGGGCTTCGGCAACGTCGCCACCTGGCTCGTGTTCTCGTACCTCTGGCTGCCGTTCATGGTGCTGCCGATCTACGCGGGGCTCGAGCGCATACCGAACTCCATGCTCGACGCCTCGGGCGACCTCGGCGGGCGGCCCTGGATGACGTTCCGCCGCGTGATCCTGCCGCTGGCGCTCCCGGCGGTCGTGGCAGGCTCGATCTTCACGTTCTCGCTCACGCTCGGCGACTACATCGCGCCGACGCTCGTGTCGAGCACGCAGTTCATCGGCAACGTCGTCTACTCGAACGTCGGCATCGCGAACAACCTGCCGCTCGCCTCGGCCTTCGCGACGGTGCCCGTGGTGATCATGATCGTGTACCTCCTGATCGCGCGCCGCCTCGGTGCGTTCGAGTCGCTGTGAGGCCGGCCTGATGCACATCTCGAACGGCATGCGCTGGGTGCTTCGGGTGGGCACGGCGATCACGCTCGCGTTCATCTACATCCCGCTGATCGTGATCGCGATCTACGCGTTCAACAAGTCGCGCTCCCAGGCGTGGCCGGTCGACGGCTTCACGCTCGACTGGTTCGACCGCGCCCTGCACAACCCGGGAGTGCGCGACGCGCTCTGGACCTCGCTGAAGGCCGCCGTGGGCGCCACCGCCGTGGCGCTCCTGCTCGGCACGCTCGCGGCGATGGCCGTGTCGCGCTACCGCTTCTTCGGGCGCGAGACGATCTCGTTCCTGATCGTGCTTCCGATCGCGCTCCCCGGCATCGTCACGGGGATGGCGCTGAACGCCACGTTCACCCAGGTGCTCGGGGTGGACCTGTCGCTGCTCACCGTGATCGTCGGCCACGCCACCTTCTGCATCGTCGTCGTCTTCAACAACGCCGTCGCACGCCTGCGACGGAGCGGCACCTCGCTCGAGGAGGCCTCGATGGACCTCGGAGCGAACGGCTGGCACACGTTCCGCTTCGTGACCTTCCCGACGCTCCGCACCGCGCTCGTGGCCGGCGCGCTGCTCGCCTTCGCGCTGTCGCTCGACGAGATCATCGTCACCACGTTCACGATCGGCCAGGACCAGACGCTGCCGATCTGGATCTTTGCCAACTACGCGAGGCCGAACCAGCTGCCGATCGTCAACGTCGTCGGCCTCACGGTGATCGTCCTCTCGATCATCCCCGTCTACCTGGCCAACCGGCTCTCCCAGGACCCGGTCGGAGCGCCGGCGGCAGGCCCGACGGCAGCCGCGCCGGCGGGCGCGGCGGCAGCGGCGGCGCGCTAACACGCGCCTTTCCGCAGGCGAACTGCCGCGGTAAAGGGGTCCGAGGTCTTCTGACCGTGTATTACACGGCCAACTGACCTCGGACCCCCCTTCAATGCCGTAGTTGATCGAGTCACGCGCATCCACATCTGCTATAACCTGACTTAGATTTATGCAGCCTGATCGATTCACAATCAAGTCCCAGGAGGCGCTCGCTGCCGCTCAGCGGCTGGCCGGAGCGCGCCACAACCCCGAGGTGACGCCGCAGCACCTCCTCGTTGCTCTGCTCGAGCAGGAGGGCGGCATCGTCGTGCCGGTGCTGAGGCGCGCGGGGGCCGATCCCGAGCGCGTCCGGCGACTGGTCAACGAGGCGCTCGACGCGCTCCCCAAGGTGAGCGGCGACGTGAGCGCCCCGGCGCTTGGCCAGGACCTCGTCCGGCTGCTTCAGGCGGCCGACGACGAGGCGCGCGGCCTCGGCGACGAGTACGTCTCGACCGAGCACCTCCTCCTCGCGCTCGCCGCCGAGCCTGCCATCGACGCCGGCGCGTCGCGCGACCAGCTTGCGCAGGCGGTCGAGCAGGTGCGCGGCCCGCACCGCGTCACCGACCAGAACCCCGAGGACCGCTACCAGGCGCTCGAGCGCTTCGGCCGCGATCTCACCGAGGCCGCCGAGGCGGGCAAGCTCGACCCGGTGATCGGGCGCGACGACGAGGTGCGCCGCGTGATCCAGGTGCTCTCCCGCCGCACGAAGAACAACCCCGTGCTGATCGGCGAGCCCGGCGTGGGCAAGACCGCGATCGTCGAGGGCCTCGCCCAGCGCATCGTCTCCGGCGACGTGCCCGAGTCGCTCCGCGACCGGCGCGTGATCGCGCTCGACATCGGTGCGCTGGTGGCCGGCGCCAAGTACCGCGGCGAGTTCGAGGACCGGCTGAAGGCCGTCCTCAAGGAGGTCGCCGACGGCGAGGGCCGCATCATCCTGTTCCTCGACGAGCTGCACACGTTCGTGGGCGCGGGCGCCGCCGAGGGCGCCGTCGACGCCGCCAACCTCCTGAAGCCGATGCTCGCGCGCGGTGAGCTGCGCGCGGTCGGCGCCACGACGCTCGACGAGTACCGCAAGCACATCGAGAAGGACGCCGCG
>DASYMP010000041.1:0-15942 GCA_036009005.1 Thermoleophilaceae bacterium
TGGCGGTCGACGCGATCGAGGGCCTCGAGACGGGCCCCGGCGACCGGCCCGTCGAGGACGCGAAGATCGAGCGCGTGGAGGTCCATGACGGTTGAGCTTCTGTGGTGGGACGGTTGCCCGTCGCACCCGGAGGCGCAGGCCGAGCTCGAGCGCATCCTCCGTGAGGAGGGCGTCGAGGCGACGGTGAGCAGCATCGAGGTCGCGGATGACGAGCAGGCCCGCCGCGAGCGCTTCCCCGGCTCGCCCACGATCCGGATCGACGGCGAGGACGTCGTGACGGTGCCCGAGGGCGAGCCCTACTCGCTCACCTGCCGCGTCTACCGCACGCGCGACGGCCGCATCTCGCCGCTTCCGGACCCCGAGGACGTGCGCGCCGCGGTCAGGAGAGCCGCGTGACCCGCATCGGCGAGCTCGCGCCCGAGTTCGACCTGTCCGACACCGACGGCGACCCGCAGCCCTTCCAGACGCCCGCGGTTGTGATCTTCACATGCAACCACTGCCCCTACGCGCTCGCCTGGCACGACCGGCTGATGGACGCCGCGCGCGACTACCCGGACGTGCACTTCTACGCGATCAACCCGAACGACGCGGAGCGCTATCCGCGCGACTCGTTCGAGGCCATGCGCGAGCGCGTGCAGCGCGACGAGGGCTGGCCGATGCCCTACCTGCGCGACGGCACGCAGGACGTGGCCCGCGCCTACGGCGCGAAGACGACTCCGGACGTGTTCGTGCTCGACTCGGGCGGGGTCCTGCGCTACCGCGGCGCCCCGGACGCCGACCACGACGACCCGAGCCTGAACGCGGGCTGGCTGCGCGAGGCGCTCGACGCCGTGCTGGCCGGCGAGGAGGTCGCGCGCCCCGAGACGGACCCCGTCGGGTGCAGCGTCAAGTGGAAGCAGTGATCGCGCGGATCGCCGCCTCGGTGTCGCTCAGGTCCTGAAGCAGCGCGTCGGGCTCCGAGGCCCTCAGCGTGTCGAGGTCCGAGAAACCGGTGGCCACGGCCACGGCGCGCGCGCCGGCCTCGCGCGCGGCCGCCACGTCGAGTGGCGTATCGCCCACGAGCACGGCTCCGGTCGGCTCCCCGTAGCGAGCGGCCGCCCGCTCGCGCGCGATCGCGACGAGGTCCGAGCGGCGCTCGTGCGGATCGGAGCCGTAGGCGCCCGCCTCGAAGTCGAGCCAGCGGTCGAGCCCGAACGCGCCGACCTTCACCGCGGCGTTCGCCTCGACGTTGCCGGTGAGGAGCGAGTTCACGACGCCGTCGGCCTCATGGAGCGCCGCGAGCGTCTCACGCACGCCCGGGTAGACGCGTCCCTCGGCCGCGATCAGCTCCTTGCGCGGCTCGAGCCGTGCGGCCAGCTGCTCGAGCAGCGCCGGCAGGTGCTCGGAGGACCCGTTCAGCATCGACAGCGCGATCTGATGGTCGGTGCGGCCGGCGTAGTCCACCCACTCGGGCACGCCTCCGACCACAGCCTCAAACGCCTCCTCGAACGCATGGCGGCCATGCCCGGCCGAGTCCACGAGCGTCCCGTCGATGTCCCAGAGAACGAGCAGCATGAGGGCCCTAGCGCAGCTCCACCCCGAGCAGCTCCTCCAGCCGCGGCAGCGTGCGCTCGGAGCCGCGGTGGAGCACCGCGGTCATTCCCACCGCCTCCGCGCCCTCGCAGTTCTCGCGCAGGTCGTCCACGAAGACGCAGTCGGCCGCGGCGAGGCCCACGCGCTCGCAGCCCAGCTCGTAGATCTCGGGCTGCGGCTTGTGCATCCCCTCGTCACCCGAGATCACCACTCCGTCGAAGAGCTCCGGGAACGTGGAGCGGTCGTAGCGCCCCGCTCCCATCGAGTTCGAGATCAGGCCGGTGCGGATGCCCTGGGCGCGGGCGCGCCTGAGCGCCTCGACCATCGCCTCGTCCGGAGTGATGTGGCCGAACATCCTGTCCACGAGGCCGCTGCGGCGGTCCGGCGCGAGCTCGAGCAGCCTGCCGAAGCGCTCCGCGAAGTCCTCCTCGGAGAGCTTTCCGCGCTCGAGCGCCCGAACGAGCTCGAGCGCGCGCTGGTCCTCGCGGAACAGGCGCTTGATCGCCTCCGGGTCGAGCCGCTCGTCCTCGCAGAACGCGCGGAATGAATCGAACACGTTCGTGGTGAGCACCCCGCCGAAGTCCACCAGGAGGCCTCTCACGCGTTGGCGATCTCCCACGCCTTGTCGGCAAGCATCGGCACGCCGCGATCGAACGCGGCGAGGTACTGGTCGTCCGAGTTGCCGGACTGGAAGCGCTTGTAGTTGCCCTCCATGAACACGGCCGCCTTCCAGAGCGCCAGCGCCTGGTACCAGTTGAGCGCGGACATCGAGCGGCCGCTCCGCTCCTCGTAGCGCGCGATCAGCTCGTCGCGTGTCAGGAAGCCCTCGCGCCGGGTGAGGGCACCGATCTGCGCGAACATCGTGTCCTGCGGGTCGTCCGGCTCGACCCAGGTGACGGTCATGTAGCCCACGTCGGCGAGCGGGTCGCCGATCGTCGAGAGCTCCCAGTCGAATATCGCCACCAGCTCCGCGGGGGCGCCCTCGCCCATCATCACGTTGCCGAGCCTGTAGTCGCCGTGCACGATCGTCGCCTCGGACGACTCGGGCATGTTGTCGCGAAGCCAGTCGCCGAGCTCCTGGACGACCTCGAGCTCGCGCGTCTTGTTGTGCTCCCACAGCCCGGTGAAGCGGCGTACCTGCCGCTCGAGATAGCCGGTCGGCTTGCCGTAGCCCTCGAGCCCGCAGGCTGCCCAGTCCACGCTGTGCAGCTCCACGAGCGCGTCCACCATCTCCTCGGAGCTCCGGCGGCGCTCGGCGGGCGTGTCGAGCTCTGCCGGGATCGCGCTCGCGAGCACGTTGCCGTGGATCTCCTCCATCACGTAGAAGGGAACTCCGAGCACGGAGTCGTCGTCGCCCACGGCCAGCACGGCGGGCACGCGGACGGGCGTGCCCTCGAGCGCCCGCAGGAGGCGCGCCTCGCGCAGTACGTCATGGGCGGAGGGCGGCAGCGGCGGGCGCGGCGGGCGCCGCAGCACGACGCGCGCCTCCCCGCGGCGCACGAGGAACGTGATGTTCGAGTGGCCCTCGCCGATCCGCTCCGCCTCGACGCGCCCAGCGCCGATGCCGTGAGCGTCGAGGAACTGCTCGAGCGGCTCGCGCACGACGAGCGGCGGCTGCTCGAGCGCGGCGGCCTCGGCGGCGGTGTCGACCACGTCCATCGCGGCCGGATCCTATGTCGTGGCCCAGGCCTCCACGAGGAACCAGCCCTGGCGCCCGTCGCTGTCGCGCACGAGCTCCACGCGCAGCCTGGCCGGCACGTCCGCGCCGCGGGGAGGCACGAGCCGCGCGTCGAACTCGCGCAGGTGCGCTGTGCCGGCGAGCACCTCCACGAGGTGCGCGGCCACGTAGCGCCTGTCGGCGGTGTGCACGAGCTGCCGCCAGCCGAGCTCGCGCAGCGCGGGCTCCTCCAGCCGGACCAGCGAGCAGAACGCCTCGTTGGCGTTCCAGACGCTGCCGTCGGTGCCCACCACGGCGCGCGCGCCGTTCGCGTGGTGCGTGTCCTCCATCGGCACCGAAGGATCCGCTCCGGTGCCCGATTCGCCCATCAGCCAAGCGGCCTGACCGGTGCGGCGGCGATTCCTCCGATCGGCCTACTCCGTTCGAGGGAGGGCGCGTGGTAGAAAGGCGCGGTGCCGACAGACCGAATCCGGGTGCTGATCGCCGACGACCACCCCCTCTACCGGACCGGCCTCGTCGACACGGTGAAGCGCCGGCCCGAGCTCGAGCTCGTGGGCCAGGCCGAGGACGGCAGCGCCGCCCTCGACGAGATCCGCAGCCTCGACCCGGATGTCTGCGTGCTCGACGTGAAGATGCCGGGGCTCGGCGGGGTGGAGGTCCTGAAGGCGCTCGAGCGCGAGGAGATCGACGTGCGCGTGGTGTTCGTGTCCGCGTACTTCGACAGCGACGTGGTCTACGGCGCGCTCGGGAGCGGTGCCTCGGGCTACCTCTCGAAGGACGCCACCGGCGACGAGATCTGCGACGCGCTGGTCGCGGCCTCTCAGGGCCGGACGACCCTCGGCGCCGACGTGCAGGCGGTCGTGGCTCGCGAGATCCGGCGGCGCAACGGCGACCAGGACCGTCTGCTGACCCCGCGCGAGCACGAGATCCTGAAGATGACCGCCGACGGCATGTCCGCGCCGGAGATCGCTCGCGAGCTCCACCTCGGCGCGACGACGGTGAAGACTCACCTCCAGCGGGTCTACGAGAAGCTCGGCGTCTCCGACCGAGCCGCGGCGGTGGCGGAGGCTATGCGCCGCCGGATACTCGACTAGCCCGGCCGTTCGGGTCGGGCATCCAGAAGTCGACCGTCGTGCCGCCGCCGGGGGTGCTCGACAGCGCAAAGCGGCCGCCGGCCGCCTCCGCGCGCTCGCGCATCGTGACCAGGCCTATGTGGCCCGGCTCTGTGGGCGCGTCCGGGGCCGGCAGCTCGAAGCCGTCGCCGTCGTCGCGCACGCGGACGGCGACCCCGACGCCGCGCCGCTCGAGCAGCACCTCGACGAGGTCCGCGCGGGCGTGCTTGCGCACGTTCGTGAGCGCCTCGAGCGCCACGCGGTAGAGGATCGCGCGCATCTCGGGCGGCGGCTCCGCGGCGAGCCGGTCGTGCACGCGCCAGTCGAAGCCCTCCTGCACGAACGAGTCGCTGAGGAAGAGCTCGAGCGCGGCGGCGAGCCCGGCCTCGTCGAGCGCAGGGGGGCGGAGCTCGAAGAGCAGCCTTCGCAGGCGCTTGTTGGCCTCCGCGAGCGCCTTGCGAGCCTCCAGGGCGGCCTCGCGCGCGCTCGGATCGTCCAGCTCGGCCGCGAGCGCGTCGATGCGCAGCCCGGCGGCGGCCACGGCCTGCGCGGTGTCGTCATGGATGTCCGCGGCCACGCGCCGGCGAGTCTCCTCCTCCGCCGCCACGAGCTCCGCGAGCAGGCGGGCCTGCGTGTCCTGGCGGTGCTCGATGTCCTCGGCCGCGGCGTTCAGCGCCTGCGCGACGTCGGTCAGCTCGCCAAGGCCGCGCGGGGCCGGAGCGCGGGCGGTCATGTCGCCGGCGCCAAAGCGTCGCGCGGCGCCCACCACGGCCGACGTCCACCGCTGGAGCAGGAACTTCGTGACCAGGTAGCTGAACCCCAGGGCGAGCACCGCGCCGAGCAGCGCGAGCAGCAGGAAGCGGCGCAGGTCACCGTTCGGGTCCGCGAACACGGCCGCCGACCTGCGGCCGGCCGTCAGGTACAGCCGGTCGCCCGCCGGGCCGCCGACCGGAGCAAACGCCTGGATCCGGTCCACGCCGTCCGGCCCCCTCACCTCGCTCGCGCCGCGCCGCTCGCGCAGCACGGTCTCGAGGAAGTCCGGGTTCCGCAGCGTCTGTCCCACGGCGTGCTCGATCGCTGGCGACCGCGCGATGATCCTTCCGCGGTTGTCGAACAGCACGAACGCGGTGCCGCGCGGGGCGTCGTGCAGGGCCGTGGCCTCGGTGAGGCCGCGCACGTCGATGGCCCCGAACAGCACGCTCGGCCGCGCTCCCGCCCGCGCCCGGAAGGCCTGAGCGCCCACCAGCGCCCTCGCGTGCGTGAGCGGGTCGCCCCCGAGGTTGCCGAGGACATACGCACCGGTTCGCTGAGCACGGCGGAACCAGGGACTCCGCGAGACGTCCACCTCGGTCATCGGCCGCGCCAGGCCCATCCGGGTGGCGCCGCAGTAGACCCGCCCGTCTGGGCGTGCCGCTCCCACCGAGCTGTACCTGGCGGTGGCGCGTGGAAGCAGCTCGAGCAGCCGTTCGCAGCTGCGGCGGTCCGGGCGCGCCGCCAGGTCGCGCGCGAACGCGCCGAGGACGTTCGAGGTCCCGGACAGGACGCGTGCCACGTCGCTCCGCACCAGCCGGCCGTTTGCCTCCACGTCGCTCAGGGCATGCGCGCGCGCCTCGCCTCGCTCCTCGAACGCGACCACGAGGGCGATGACCGTCGGCGGAGTGAGCGCCACGAGCACGAGCAGCAGGATGCGTCCGCGAAGTCCAAGTCGCATGTTCTGGCGCAGTCTCGCTCAGACGGCGGCCAGCCGCGTGTCTAAGCTCGGGCTCCGATGCGCCGCCGCCTCGCAGTTCCGCTCGCCCTGCTGATCTCGCTCGCCGCCGCGTCGCCCGCGGCGGCCGCGGCCACGTGGCAGAACAACGTCATCAACTTCGAGTTCCAGCCCAAGGAGCGCAAGATTTCGGTGGGCGACTCGGTCACGTGGACCTTCACCGACGGCGGCCACACGAGCACGAGCCTCGGCGGGCAGCCCGACTCGTGGGAATCGGTCCCCGAGGGCGAGTCGAACACGATGGGGTCCGTCTTCACGCACACGTTCAACAGGCCCGGCCGCTTCCAGTACGTCTGCATCCCGCACAGGCAGTTCATGAAGGGCGTGATCGAGGTCGGCACGGACACCGTCGTCGACTCGATCGACAGGCTCAGGTCGAAGCGAACGGGCAACCGCGTGAAGCTCAGCTTCCTGCTGAACGAGCCCGCGACGGTCACCTACAAGCTCAAGGGACCGTCCCGGCGCACGGTCAAGCGCGGCCGCCTCGGAGCCAGGACCCACAGCTTCGTCGTGCGGCGCCTGAAGCGAGGCACCTACCGCGGCGTGCTGACCGTCGTGGACGACTTCGACAAGAAGATCACCCCGCGCACGTTCTTCGTCATACCCTGACGCCATGAGGACGCTCAGGATCGCCGTGCTCGCGCTCGCCCTGGCCGTAGCGCTGAGCGCGCCCGCGAGCGCTCGCGACCCGGGCCGCTGGACGCTCAGCGGCTGGAGCTCGCTCCCGCTCTCGTACTGGCAGGGCGTGACCACGGAGGGACCGGGCCGGCCCCTGTTCTTCTCGGGCGTGTTCACGGGGCTCCACCGCACCGACCGCAGCCTCCGCCAGAGCGGGAGCGTGGACCCGGTGATCCCGCCTACGGTGTTCGCCACCGAGCACTACAACCACGTCGGCGACATCGGCTTCCAGGGCGGGCGCGTGCTGCTGCCGCTCGAGTGCTACACGCCCGGCGGACCGAACGGAGGAAATACCTGCGGCACCGGCTCGATCGGCGTCGCGGACCCCGGCAGCCTCGCGTTCCAGTACTACGTCAGGCTCGACCCCGCCGAGATTCCGAAGGCCATGTGGGTCGAGGCATCGCCCGACGGACAGCTGCTCTGGACCTCGAGCGGCCCCGACCTGCTGGCCTACCGCGCCTCGGACGTGAGCGCGGCGAATGCCGGACCGCTCGCGGCGCCGATCCACTCGGTCCGCCGTCTGGCCGGCGCCGTGCCGCCGAGCGGGATCACGGGCGCGGCGTTCCATGGCGGGCGCCTGTTCCTGGCCGGCTCGCAGGGCGCGACCTACCAGGTGTGGTCGGTGAACGCTCGGAGCGGCGCGCGCCGGCTCGAGCTCGAGCTGCCGAACGTCGAGGGCGAGGCCGAGGGTCTCACGAACGTCGGGCTGCTCGGCGGGCGGCTCCATTTCCTGGTGGCGCCGCTGTCCACCACGCCGACCTTTGGCCCGAATGTCGCCCTCCTGCACCTCACGCCCGGGCGCGGGGCTCACCGCGGGCTCGCGGTGAGCGCCACGGCGGCCGGCGCGGACACGCTCACGCCGCGCGTGACGGTCACGGTGAGGCACCGCGGGCGCCCGGTGCGCGGCGCCGTGGTGCGGGTCGCCGGCGCGAGCGGCAAGACGAACAGGCGCGGCCGCGTGGCACTCCAGCCGTCGCTCGGGGTGCCCGGCAGCTTCGCGGCCATGGCGCAGAGGCGCCACCGCCGCGGGCGTTCCGCGTTCCAGCGGCTCGGGCCGAGCACGCCGGCCGCGACGGCGGCACGCGCGGCGGCGGCGCGCTAGGCGATCTCGTCCACGTGGCGGACGTTCGCCACGTCGTCCTCCTCGGTGCTCGGCGCGGAGCCGAACCAGCCGTCGAGGATCTCCGCGAGGAGCGCCTCGCTCGTGGTGCGCAACGAGAGCGCGAGCACGTTCGCGTCGTTCCATCTGCGCGCCCCGCGGGCGGTCTCCGCGTCGGCGCATAGCGCCGCCCGCACGCCCGGCACCTTGTTCGCCGCGATCGAGGCGCCGGTGCCGGTCCAGCAGCACACGATGCCCTGCTCGGCGCGCCCGTCCGCCACGTCACGCGCGGCCGCTTCGCTCGCCCAGGCCCAGTCGTCGCGCTCGTCGGCGCTGAGCGCGCCGTGCGCGAGAGGCTCGTGCCCGCGCCGCCGCAACTCGTCGACGACCGCCTCGGCCACGCCCGTGCGCTCGTCGGCTGCGACGGAGATCCTCACCCGGGTCAGCCTAGTCTTGAGCGCGTGCCGGAGCTGCCCGAGGTCGAGATCACGACGCGCCGCCTCTCGGCGGCGCTCGCCGGTGCGCGCGTGGAGTCCGCGCTCGCGCCCGGGCTCGTGTCGCTGAAGACGTTCGACCCTCCACTCGAGGCCCTCGCGGGCACCGAGCTCGACGGCGTGCGGCGCATCGGCAAGATGCTCGCGGTCGAATCCGGCGACCTGACGCTGCTCGTCCACCTGATGTCGGCCGGCCGGCTCCAGCTCTTCGACAAGCGCGCCTCGCTGCGCGACCGCGCGTCGCGGATCCTCGTGAGGCTGGAGGACGGCCGCGAGCTGCGGCTGCGCGAGTTCGGCACGAAGCAGCGCGCCTGGGCCAAGCTGCTCCGCTCGGGCGCCGTGGCGGACGACGAGGCCGTGTCCACGCTCGGCCCCGACGCCTACCCGCCGCCGCCGCTCGAGGAGTTCGCGAAGCTGCTCGACCAGCCGCGCCACCTGCACCCGCTGCTGCGCGACCAGCGCACGATCGCCGGCATCGGACGCTCGTGGGTGGACGAGCTGCTCTGGACCGCGCGCGTGTCGCCGTTCCAGCGCGGCGCCGACCTCGCACCCGAGGAGGTGGAGGCGCTCCACGCGGCCTGCCAGGACGTGCTCGGCGGCGCGCTCGAGCACTACGAGGAGGTCGTGGGCGACACGATCCCCGACAAGATGCCGATGCCGCTGCAGGTGCACCGCCGGGCCGGCGAGGAGTGCCCGCGCTGCGGCACGCGCATCGAGGCGATCCACTTCAAGGACTACGTCATGTGTTACTGCCCGGAGGAGCAGACGGGCGGCCGCGTCCTCAAGGACCGTAGGCTGTCGAGACTGCTCAAGTGATCGAGCCAGGCGACACCGCACCCGACTTCGAGCTGCCCGACCAGGACGGGCAGCCCGTGACGCTCTCGTCGCTGCGGGGGCAGCTCGTCGTCCTCTACTTCTATCCCAAGGCGGATACGCCGGGATGCACGACGCAGGCCTGCGGCGTGCGCGACCACCTAGCGGACTACGAGCAGGCGGGAGCGGTCGTGCTCGGGGCCTCGCCGGACCCCGTCGACGCGGTCAAGCGCTTCCACGACAAGCAGGGCCTGAACTTCCGCCTGCTGGCCGACGAGGACCACTCCGTGGCCGAGCGCTACGGCGTCTGGGCGGAGAAGTCGATGTACGGCAGGAAGTTCTGGGGAGCGCTGCGCGCGACGTTCATCATCGGGCCGGACGGCACCGTCGTCCACGCGATCCCCAAGGTCTCCCCGAAGACGCATGACGACGAGGTGCTCGCCGCCCTCGCCGCGATGTGAGCTGGCTCCTGCTCGCCGTCGTCGTGCTCGTGGCGGTCTACGCGGCGCTGATCGTCGTGCTCGTCGTGGGCGCCCGGCAGTGGGACATCCGCGTGATCGCCCGGCTCGTCCCGTACTGCGCGATCCTGTTCAAGCGGCTGCTGGGCGACCCGCGCGTGTCGCGCGCGTGGAAGCTGGCGTCGGCGCTCGCGCTCGTCTACCTCGCCGTGCCGTTCGACCTCGTGCCCGATTTCATCCCGGTCGCGGGCCAGCTCGACGACGCCATCCTCGTGGCGCTCGTCCTCAGGGGGCTGCTGCGGAGCGCCGGTCCCCGGCTGCTCCGCGAGCACTGGCCGGGGCCGACCGCCCTGCTCGTGCCGCTCGAGCGCCTCGTCGGCGCCGCGCGGCCCAACTTCACTGGACCGTGAGCGTGCCCTCCATGCCGCCGGCCCTGTGGCCGTCGACCGGGCAGTAGTAGTCGTACTTGCCGGGCTTCACGTCCGCGGTGGCCTTCGAGACGCCGCCCTTGTTGACGGTCTCGCCGGCCTGCTCGACCCCGTTGCCCTCGATCTCCACGGCGTGGGGGAGGCTCGACGGGTTGTCCATCACGATCGTGACCTTGCCGGCCTTCGCCGTGAGGGAGCTCTTGTCGAACTTGAGCGCGCCGCCCGCGTCGGCGCTGATCTTGAGCGTCTGCGCCGCGCCGCCGCCGCTGCTGGCGCCACCGCCCGAGCTCGTGTTCGTCTGGTCGGCGCTGCTGGAGGAACTGGCTCCGCTGTCGCCGCTGTTGTTGTCGTTGCCGCCGCACCCGGCCGCGGGGATCGCGAGGGCACAGAGCAGTGCAAAGAAGGAGAAAGCGCGCATGGGACGGTGTACGCAGCCCCGGCCGGTCGGGTTCAGTAGCTCAGCTTGCCGCGCATGACCTCGCTGCCGCGTTCGCCACCGCTGGAGCGCCTCGTGATCACCACGACGTGATATTCGCCGGGGCTGACGGCCGCGGTCAGCTCGGCGGCCGCGCTGCCGTCGCCGCGGGCGTGGAAGCTGCCGCCGTTCACCCAGCGGCCGTCGGTGCGCACGCACCAGAGCTCGTACGCCCTGCCGCTGCCCACCGGCAGGTGCTCCGCACGCAGCTTCACGTGCGTGCCCGCGGACACCTCCTCCACCTCGGCCGTCCCCGCGGCGCCGCCGCCCGCGGGCATGCTCCACAGCTCGGCGCGCGCATAGGCGCGATCCGGTCCGCCCGGGAGCGCCACCACCATGATCGCCACGACGAGCGCGGCCACCGCCAGCGCGGGCACGGCCAGCCGCTGCCAGCGGCGCCGTTGCGGGCGCATGCGAGGGCGCTCGCGCACGAAGCGGTCGAGCACCTGCTCCTCCAACTCGGGCGACGGAACCGCCACGACGTCGTCGACGTCCACGCGGTCGAGCAGCGCGGGCAGGCCGCCGAGCGACCGTGCCTCGGCGGCACAGCGCGGGCAGCCGGCGAGATGGCGGCGCACCTCGTCCATCTCCTCGGGCTCGAGCGCGTTCAGCACATAGGGGCCGATCAACTCGGCGCCGCTACGGCAGCCGCTCACGGCTCCATCTCCATCTCGTCGAAGATCAGGCGCAGGTGCCGGAGCGCGTACGACGTGCGGCTCTTGACCGTGCCGACCGGCACGCCGGTGCGATCCGCGATCTCGCGCATGGTCAGCCCGCCGAAGTGCGCCAGCCGGATCACCTCGCGGTGCTGCGGCGACAGCCGGGCGAGCGCCGCGGTGACCTGCCAGCGCAGCAGCGCGTGCTCGAGCGACGCGTCGAGCTCGGCCGCCGTGTCCAGCGAGTCGTCGTCCGCTCGCTGCGGGCGCGCAGCGGCGCGCCGGTGCGCGTCGATGATCCGGTTGCGCGCGATCGCGTACAGCCAGGTGCGCACGCTCGCGCGCCTGTGGTCGTAGTCCCCGGCGTGGCGCCAGAGCTGGGCGAAGACGTCCTGCACCACCTCCTCCGCGAGCTCTCGGTCCCGGAGCGCGCTCGTCGCGAAGCCGAACAGCTCCGGGGCATAGCGCCGGTAGAGCATGCGCAGCTCATCGCCGCTGCGGTCGAACGGCAGCTTCTCAACGAGCGTCGCGTCGCTCGACGCCATGCCCCAAGCTATACGCGATCGGGGCGCCGCCGGTTCGCACCCGTACCTTTCCTGGCGTGTCCGCCCCCGTCGCGAGCCTCGGCGAGTCGTTCAGCTCCTTCTTCGACGCCGTCGACTCGTTCTTCTCGAACCTCGCCTCGGTGCGGCCGATCCCGTTGCTGTTCGCCCTGCTCCTGTTCACGTGCTACCTGACGCTGCGGGCGCGGGCGAGCTTCAACATCCTGCGCGCCGCCTACCCCACGGAGCGGATCAGCTTCAGGCGCATCTGGGGCGCCTACTTCGCGGGCTACGGCTTCAACGCGGTGATCCCGGCGCGCGGCGGCGACGTCGTGCGCCTGTTCCTCACGAAGAACTCGATTCCGAACTCGAGCTATCCCGCGGTGGCCGCGAGCTTCGTGGTGGAGCTGATCTTCGACGTGGCGATGGGCGCGCTGATCCTGCTGTTCGCGTTCACCCAGGGCGTCTTCCCGAAGCCGCCCGACTTCGCGAAGCTGAACGCGTTCGATCTCTCGTACCTGGCCCAGCACCCGGAGTTCACGCTCTTCCTGCTCACGTTCCTCGCGGTGGCCGGGCTCGCGGGCTTCGCTCTGTTGAGCGTGCGCGCCAAGGCGTTCTGGGAGCGCGTGCGCCAGGGCTTCACGATCCTCCAGGACCGTGAGCGCTACCTCCGCGAGGTGTTCCTCGTCCAGCTCGGGGGCTGGTGCTTCCGCTTCGCGGCGTTCTGGATGCTGCTCGAGGCGTTCAACGTGGGCGGCTCGGTGAGGAACGTGCTGCTCGTGCTCGGCGTGAACGCGGTGTCGGCCGCGGTCCCGTTCACCCCGCAGGGTGCGGGCGTGCAGCAGGCGCTGCTCACGAAGGTGTTCGCGGACGCCGCCGCGGGCACCGCGACGGTCGCGGCCTATTCGGTGGGCCAGCAGATCGCGATTGGCGCGCTCACGTTCGGCATCGGGTTCGCCTCGCTCGTGTTCATCTTCCGCTACCGCAGCTTCAGGGAGGTGATCGCGCGCGGCCAGGCGGAGCGCGCTACGTCCCGAAGCCCTCGCGAGCCTCGCGCACCAGGATGACCGCCTCGGGGAACAGCGACTGCATCGCCGCGCGCAGCTCCTGAGTCTGCTGCTCGGCGTTCCCCTGCAGGTTCAGGCGGTTGAGGCCCGCCACCGTCATGTCGACGGCGAGCTTGATCGCGTTGTCGGCCCAGGCCACCTTCTGCGCTCCCTGCATTTGCTGAGCGAACTCCTCCATGCGCCGGCGCAGCTCGTCCGGATCGCCGAAGAGGCCGCCGAATGGGTCTTCAGAGGACATCTGTCAAGGGTAGGGGACGACCCGATATTGTCGCTCGACCAATGCGGATCTCGGAGGTCATGACGCACGGGGTCGTGACGGCGGAAGCCGGCGACACCCTTCAGCACGTGGGCGAGCTGATGCGCGACCGCAACGTCGGGTCCGTCGTGATCTGCGACGGCGGCAAGCCGGTTGGCGTGATCACGGACCGCGATCTGGCGCTGGCCGTCGTGGCCGACAGGATCGAGGCCGGCGGCGAGGCCGGTGAGCACGCGTCGCGGCCGATCGTGACCGGCGAGGTCGAGATGCAGCTCGAGGAGGCGGTGGCGCTGATGATCCAGCACCGCATCCGGCGCCTGCCGGTACTCGACGGGGATGGCCTCGCGGGCATCGTGACCATCGACGACCTCGCGGTGCGCGCCGGTGACCTCCACCAGGCGCAGCAGATCACCGCCGAGGTGGCCAAGGCGTCGCTGCCCGAGTTCTACTTCCACCAGCGCGGGGGCTGACCGTGGCGCCGCTCACACCCGACCAGCACCGCACACGCCAGCGGATCGAGGGCCTGATCAGGCTGGCCGCTCCGGCGCTCGACCTCGTGCTCGCCGTGGGCGAGCGCGTCTCGCGGGTCGTCGAGCCCGAGGACCTCGAGTTCTACCCGCCGCGCGTCGCGCGCGAGACCGCCCCGCCGCCCACCAAGACGTGACGAAGGACGACCAGCTTCAGTGGGAGGGCCGCTGGGCCCTCCCCACCGCCGTCGCGTCCATCGCGGCCGGTCTGTCGCTGCTCGTGAGCGCGATGGTGTTCTTCCCGGAGGACCGCAAGGGGATCCAGCGCAGCCCGGACCTGCTGCTGTCGATCCACGAGCACTCGGGCGCGTACCTCGTCTCGGCACTGCTGTCCGCGCTCGGCGGGCTGCTCCTGCTGCCCGTCTTCTACTACCTGTTCCGCGCGGTCCTCGCGCGCGGGGGCGGGGTGCCCCGCTGGTTCGTCTACGTGGTCTTCGGCGCGCCGCTTCTGTATGCGGCCTCGACCATCGCCGGCGCGTTCTCGGCGATCGACCTCGCCGACACGTTCGTGGGCGACGGAATCATCCGCGGGCAGCGTGGCGCCGACCACGCGCACGACCTGAGCGGCGCCGGGCCCCTGCTCGTGGCCATGGCCACGGCCGGCACGGTCGGCCTGGCGTTCCTCTTCGTGATGCTGCCGCTGCGCGCCCGGCGGGTCGGTCTCCTCACCCCCTTCATGGGCATCCTCGGCGCCATCTCGGGTGCGCTGGTGGTGTTCCAGCTGTCCGGGATCTCGTCGGTGATCCAGGCCTTCTGGCTCGGCGCGCTCGGCGCGCTGTTGCTCGGCCGCTGGCCGGGCGGGCGCGGGCCGGCCTGGTCGACCGGTGAGGCCGAGCCCTGGCCCACCGCCGCTCAGAAGCGCGGCGACGCGCCGATGCCGTCGAAGGAACCGCCCGCAGAGCTCGACCCGAGCCTGCCGGAGCCCGAGCCCGTGCCGGAGCGCCCCACGTCGCGCAAGCGGCGCAAGAAGCGCTAGGCGATCGCCGGAGCGTCCGGCAGGCGCTCGAGCGCCGCTTCCATGTCGGCCTCCGAGAACTCCGGATCCTCGAGCTTGCCGGCCAGGTACGCCTCGTAGGCCGACATGTCGAAGTGGCCGTGGCCCGAGAGCCCCAACAGGATCACGCGCTCGTCGCCGGCCTGCTTCGCCTCCTCGGCCTCGTCCATCACCGCGCGGATCGCGTGCGCCGGCTCGGGGCCCGGGATGATCGCCTCCGTGCGCGCGAACTCGAGCGCGGCCGCGAACGTCTCGTTCTGCCTGTAGGCGCGCGCCTCCACGAGCCCATGCTTCACGAGCCCGCACAGCATCGGCGCGTCGCCGTGGTAGCGCAGGCCGCCGGCGTGCATCGGCGGCGGCACGAAGTCGTGGCCGAGCGTGTACATCGGCATCAGCGGCGTGAGCCCGACCGTGTCGCCGAAGTCGTATCGGTACGCGCCGCGCGTCAGCGTCGGGCAGGCCGCGGGCTCGGCCGCGAGAAAGCGGGTCCTCGCCCCGTCGCGCAGCACTCGCCGGATGAACGGGAAGGTCAGGCCGGCGAAGTTCGAGCCGCCGCCCACGCAGCCCACCACCACGTCCGGCTCCTCGCCGGCCATCTCCATCTGAGCGATGGCCTCCTGGCCGATCACGGTCTGGTGGAGGCACACGTGGTTCAGCACCGAGCCGAGCGCGTAGTTCGTTCCCTCGTCACCGGCGGCCACCTCCACCGCCTCCGAGATCGCGATGCCGAGCGACCCGGTCGGGTGCGACGCCTGGCTGCGGCCGGCCTCGGTGGTGTCGCTGGGCGAGCGGATCACGGTGGCGCCCCAGCTCTCCATCATCGCGCGGCGGTAGGGCTTCTGGTCGTAGCTCGCGCCGACCATGTAGACGACGCACTCGAGCCCGAACTGGGCGCACGCCATCGCGAGCGCGGAGCCCCACTGGCCGGCTCCGGTCTCGGTCGACAGGCGCCTCACACCCGCCGCCTTGTTCGCGTACGCCTGCGCGACGGCGCTGTTCGGCTTGTGCGAGCCGGCCGGGGAGACGCCCTCGTACTTGTAGTAGATGTGCGCGGGCGTATCGAGCGCGCGCTCGAGCCGGTGCGCGCGGAAGAGGGGCGTGGGGCGCCACAGCCGGTAGGCGTCGCGCACTGGCTCCGGGATCTCCACCTCCGGATCGCCGGACACCTCCTGGCCGATGATCTCCATCGGGAAGATCGGAGTGAGGTCGTCCGGGCCGGCCGGCTGCATCGTGCCCGGATTCAGCGGCGGCAGCGGCTCGCCGGGCAGGTCCGGCAGCAGGTTCACCCAGTGCGTGGGTATGCGGTCCTCGGTGAGGATGAACTT
>DASYMP010000042.1:0-11373 GCA_036009005.1 Thermoleophilaceae bacterium
CGGTGCGTCGATGAAGTCGAGCGCGTTGCGCGTGGGCGGCGTGTCGAGCACCAGCAGGTCGTAGCGGCCCTCCTGGTGGAGCTCGTGGAGCTTCTCCATCGCCATGTACTCCTGCGAGCCCGCCACGGCGTTCGAGAGCTCCTGGTAGATGCGGTTCGAGAGGATCGCGTCGCGCGTGCGCTCGTCGGGGGCGTGCCACTCCACGATCTCGTCGAAGGTCCGCTTCGGGTCGAGCATCATCGCCCACAGCTCGCCCTCGACATCCGCCTTCACGAGCCGCTCCTCGTTCCCGAGCTCGGGCAGGCCGAGCGAGTTCGCGAGCCGCTTCGCCGGGTCGATCGTCAGCACCGCGACCTTCTTGCCGCGCGCGGCCATGCCGAGCGCGATCGCGGCGGAGGTGGTCGTCTTGCCCACCCCGCCCGAGCCCGCGCAGATGCAGACCTCCTTGCGCTCGAGCCAGTCGCCGATCACAGGCGCCGCTCCAGCTCCACCGACAGGCGCTCGACCTCGTCACGCCCGAGCTCCGGCTCGAACACGCGCGGCAGCGTGGCCACCGGCGCCGTCGCCGCCCGGCGCAGCCGGCGCACCTGCGCGTGCTCGGCGCGCGCACGCCTGTGCTCCGAGAGCGCGGCGGCCAGCGCCGCCTCCGCGACCCCGCCGCCGCCGCGCGCCTCCTCGAGCGCGCGCGCCTCCTTCGCGTCGAAGCGCGCGGGGTGCACCGCGTTCACCACGATCGCGTCGATCGCCATGTCGAGGTCGCGCGCGAGCGCGCGCTCGAACTCGACCGTCTCGTTCACGGGCATCTCCTCAGGCAGGGCGACGGTGAGCACGCCCGTGTGAGCCGAGTCGCGCAGCGAGCGGTCGATGGTCGCGGCGTGCCGCCCGATCGGCCCCACGCGCGCCACGGCGGCGAACGTGCTCGGCGAGCGCAGCATCGCCAGCGCGTGCCCGGTGGCGGGCGCGTCCACGATCGCGACGTCGAACACGGCACCGGCGGTGCGGCGCTCGAGCTGCGCGAGGTCCCAGACCTTCCCCATCGTCACGAGCTCCGACAGGCCGGGCGCCGCGGCCGTCAGATACTGGAACAGCCGCGACCCGCCGAGCACGCTCGCGAGCGTGCGCGACCGCAGCTGGTAGCGGAGCCACTCCTGCTTCGCCTCCTCGGGGTCGACCGAGACCGTGGTGAGCTCGGGCACGAGCTGCGGCAGGCGGTCGTGGCCCGCCACCTCGCAGAGCACGACGCGCTTCCCGCGGCGCGCGGCGGCGAGCCCGAGAGCGGCCGCCACGGTCGTCTTTCCGACGCCGCCCTTGCCCGTCACGAGGACGAGTCGCTTGTCGAGTAGCGCGGACACCGGACAGGAAGGGTGAAGGATTACGACCAGCCCGTGCGAATACCGCTTGCGTAATGGATGCCAAGGCGAAGATCATCGCTTTCACAAACCAGAAGGGTGGGGTCGCCAAGACGACCACGACGCTCAACCTCGCGGCGGCATTCGTCGAGCGGGGTCATCGCGTCCTCTGCGTCGATCTCGACCCTCAGGGCAACCTGACGATGAGCCAGGGCATCGACCCGGACTCGCTCGACGCGTCGATGTACGACGTGCTCGTGCACCAGCTCTCGATCCGCGAGGTGATCCGCAAGCGCGAGGTGGACGTGGCGTGCTCGTCCATCGACCTCGCCGGCGCCGAGATCGCGATGTCCACGATGATCGGGCGCGAGCGCTCGCTGAAGAAGGCCCTCGAGCCGGTCCGCGACGACTACGACTACATCTTCATCGACACCCCTCCGAGCCTCGGGCTGCTCACGATCAACGCGCTCACCGCGTCCCAGAAGGTGATCGTCCCCGTCCAGTGCGAGTATCTGTCCATGCGCGGGCTGATCCAGCTCCAGAACACGCTTGCGATGGTGCGCGAGGAGCTGAACCCGGAGATCGAGATCGAGGGCATCCTGCCGACACTCGTCGACAGCCGCACGGTCCACGCCAAGGAGGCGATCGAGATCCTCGAGGAGAACTTCGGCGACCGGGTCTTCGCCTCGCGCATCAACAAGACGGTGCGGTTCGCCGAGGCCCCGGTAAAGGGGATGTCGGTGCTGAAGTACGACCCCGACGGGAAGGCCGCCTACGCCTACCGTCAGCTAGCGGAGGAGGTCTTGGCGAATGGCAAGCGGTAAGAGGGCGAGCATGCGCGAAGGCCCCCTGGCACAGCTCTTCCGCAAGACGGAGGACGACGCCGCCCGGGCGCGGCCGGCCGAGGAGCGCCCGGCGAAGGACACCGATCCCAAGCTCGGTCGCCCGCTGCCCGAGGGCGGTCCCTCCCCGCAGGTCACCCGCCAGGTGCCGGAGCCGCAGGCGCAGAGCGAGTCCTACGACCTCGGTGGTCGCAGGACGGAGGCCGCGCGCCGCGCGCAGGAGCGCGAGTCACGCCGTTCCGAGCGCGACGAGCGCTGGAGCCGCTACGAGGGCGGGGTGCCCACGCCCGAGGAGCGCCTCAAGTCGGTCTTCTCGCAGGACATCCCCGAGAACATCATGGAGCGCGAGCCGGTGGCCGCCCAGCGCGACGCGATGCCCGTGTCCGAGCCGTTCATCCGCACGGCGCCGGTGCGCCCGACCGAGCCGGTCCTGCGCGTCGTCGGCGTGGGCGGCGCGGGCGTGAACGCCGTCAACCGGATGATCGAGGCCGAGGTCGAGGGCGTCGAGTTCATCGCGATCAACACCGACGTCCAGTCGCTCGAGGGCGCCAGCGCGTCCACGCGCCTGCACATCGGCAGCGATGCGACGCGCGGACTGGGCTCCGGGTCGAACCCGGACCTCGGGCGCGCAGCAGCCGTCGAGGACTACGACGAGATCAAGAGCCACCTGAAGGGGTCGGACATGGTGTTCATCGCCGCCGGCTCCGGCGGCGGCACGGGCACCGGTGCCGCGCCGGTAGTGGCGCGCATCGCCCGCGAGGTCGGCGCGCTCACGGTCGGCATCGTCACCAAGCCGTTCTCGTTCGAGGGCGCGCGGCGCGGCGAGCAGGCCGACCGCGGCGTGGAGGAGCTCGCCAGCGAGGTGGACACGCTCATCGTGATCCCGAACGCGCGGCTCCTGTCCGTGCTCGACAAGTCCACCTCGATGGTCGACGCCTTCCGCGTGGCGGACGACGTGCTGCGCCAGGGCGTGCAGGGCATCTCCGACCTGATCACGCTGCCCGGGCTGATCAACCTCGACTTCGCCGACGTGCGCACGATCATGGCCGAGGCCGGCCAGGCGCTGCTCGGCATCGGCATGGGCACGGGCGACCGCCGCGCGATGGACGCGGTGGAGCACGCGATCGAGTCGCCGCTGCTCGAGACCTCGCTGGATGGCGCCCACTCGATCCTGCTGTCGATCACCGGTGGCCGCGACCTCTCGCTCTGGGAGGTCAACGAGGCCGCGAAGGCGGTGGCCGAGGCCGCGCATCCCGAGGCGAACATCATCTTCGGGGCCATGGTCGACGACAAGGTCGAGGATCAGGTCTGGGTCACGGTCGTGGCCACGGGCTACGGCGACAGGCCGCTGCACCGCTCTTCGCGGCGCGGCATCCCGGCCGACGCCGAGCCGAAGGTCCGGCGTTCGCGCGAGAGCGCGGGAGCGGTGCTCGCCGACGTCGACGTGCCGGAGTTCGTGCCCCGCGGCTGATCGCGCCGCTGCTCTAGGCTCGCCGCGATGAGAGGGGTGGTCGCAGCCGGCCATCCGCTCACGGCGAAGGCCGGGGCAGATGCGCTGCGAGCCGGAGGCAACGCGGTCGACGCCGCGGTGGCCGCGGTGCTGATGTCGTTCGTCGCCGAGTCGCCGCTCACGGGGCCGGGCGCCGGTGGCTTCATCGTCGTTCACGGCGGCGCGGAGACGCACGTGCTCGACTTCTTCGTGGTTGCTCCCGGGCTCGGGCTGGAAGGGCGCGAGCCGGCCGCGCTCGTGCCGATCGACGTCCGCTTCTCGAAGGACGCGTCCCAGCGCTTCAACGTGGGCCCGGCCTCATGCGGCGCGTACGGCACGACGCTCGGTCTGGCCGAGACGCTGGAGCGCTTCGGCACCGCGGCGCTCGCCGACCTCACCGCGGCGCCCGCCCGGGCCGCGCGCGAGGGCATCGAGGTGGTCCCGATGCAGGGCTTCCTGTTCGAGGTGCTCCGGCCGATCCTCACCTCGACGCCCGAGTGCTCGGCGCTCTACGCGCCCGAGGGCCGGCTGCTGCGCGAGGGCGACACGATCCGGCTGCCCGAGCTGGGCGACCTGCTCGAGCGCCTCGGCGCGGATGGGCCGGGGTTCCTGTACGACGGCGACGTGGGCGCCGCCGTGAGCGACTGGGTGCTCGAGCGCGGCGGGATGCTGAGCCGCGACGACCTGCGTTCATACGAGGTGGTCGAGCGCGAGCCCGCGCGCGTGGCCTATCGCGGGCGCGAGGTGCTCACGAACCCGCCGCCGTCCTCGGGCGGCATCCTGATCGCGGACGCGCTCGGGATCCTCGAGCGGCTCGACACTCCACCCGACCCATATGTGATCGCCCAGGTGATCGCCTCGACGAACAGGGCGCGCGACGAGGACTTCCTCGAGGGGCTCGCCACCGAGGGCTTCCTCGAGCGCTTCCTCGCGAACCAGGCGCTCGACAGCGTGGCCACCGACGTGCGCTCGCGGCTCGGCAACACCACGCACGTCTCGGTGATGGACGCGGAGGGCGGCTGCGCCTCGGTGACCTGCTCGAACGGGTCGTGCTCCGGCGTCGTGGTGCCTGGCACCGGCATGCACCTCAACAACATGCTCGGCGAGCACGATCTGAACCCGCTCGGCTTCCACCGCCACCCGCCCGGGGCGCGCGTGCCGAGCATGATGGCCCCGACCGTGGTGCTGCGCGACGGGCGCCCCGAGATCGCCATCGGCAGCGCGGGCTCGAACCGGATCAGGTCGGCGATCCTGCAGACGGTGGTGGGCGTGGTGGACCGCGGGCTGGCCGCGCAGGAGGCGGTGTCGGCGCCGCGCATCCACGTGGAGGAGCGCCAGCTGGACGCCGAGCCGGGCGTGCACGAGGAGCCGCTGCGCCGGCTCGAGGACGACGGCTTCGCGGTACGGCGCTGGGCCGAGCTGAACCTGTTCTTCGGCGGCGTCCAGGCCGTGGCGCGCAGCGCGGGCACCGGGGAGCTCACCGGCGGGGGGGACCCGCGTCGCGGCGGTGTGGTCACGGTCGTGCGGTAGGGCCCCCGCAAACTGTGTGGGTTTCCCCAATTTCGGCGGTGGGACAGCGGGCGTAGCTTCGTCCTACCCCGACGAAGGAGCCCCTAATGAGCACCACCCTCAGCCTCCCCGCCCGCACCGCCCCGTCCCGCCGCGCCCGCCTGCTGGCGTCGGCCACCGCCCTTGTCGCCGCGGCATCCGTCGTCGTGACGCTCGCGATCGCGGGCGGCGGTGGCGACTCGGTCGTCCCCGCTCAGTCCGCCACGCCCGGCACGGCCGCGCCCGACCGCGCGACCATGTACCGCAGCGAGAGCGCCATGCCGGATCAGTCCGGTCCGATCCAGGGCGGCACAGCGGCCGAGCGTTTCCACCACTTTCGCTAAGCCCCTCCAGCGGGGAAATGGAAGGGCGGGCCCGGAGCGGGCCCGCCCTTTCGCATTTAGGATCGACGGCCGTGGAGCAGCTCGTCGGCCGCGAGGCCGAATCGCAGGCGGTCCGCGCCGCGCTTGCCGGCCCCGCGCCGGTCGCCGTCGTGCTCGAGGGCGACGCGGGCATCGGCAAGTCCGCCCTGTGGGAGGCGGGCATCTCCGAGGCCGCCGCGCGCGGGATGCGCGTTCTCGCGGCTCGGCCCGTCGAGGCTGAGACGGGTCTGTCGCATGCCGCGCTCGGCGACCTCCTGGGCGCGGTCGTGGACGAGCTCCCCGGCGACTTCCCCGCCCCGCAGCGCTCCGCACTCGAGGTGGCTCTCCTGAGAAAGACGGCCGACGCGGGTTCGCTCGACCCCAGAGCCGTGGGCGCGGCGACTCTCGGCGCCCTGCGCGCCGCCGCCGGCGGGGCGCCCGTGCTCATCGCGGTGGACGACATCCAATGGCTCGATCCGGCATCTGCCGCGGCCATGCGCTTCGCGCTCCGCCGTCTCGACGGGGGCGAGCCGGTCCGGCTGCTCGCCACGCGGCGAACGCAGCCCGGCGCCGCGCCGCTCGACACCGGGCTTGCTCATGCCCGGCTCACGCGGATTGCCGTCGGGCCGCTGGGCTCGGAGGCGGTGCGCCGGATGCTCGGAAGCCGGCTCGGATCGGGCGACGGGCCGCGCGCGCTCGAGCGGGTGGCAGAGGTGTCAGGCGGCAACCCGTATTTCGCCCTCGAGCTGGCGCGCGCGGCGTCACGGAAGGAACGGGCCCCGGCCGGTGGGGCCGAGCTGCCGCTCCCCGACGAGATTTCCGCGATCCTCGAGGACCGGCTCGGAGAGCTGCCGCGCGAGACCCGGACCGCGCTCGGAATCGTGGCGGCGATGGGTCACCCGACGATCATGTCGGCGGCGGAAACGGTCGATCCGGGCGTACTGGATCCCGCCTTCGAGGCGGGCATTCTCCACGAGGCCGGTGACGCGATCCGGTTCGACCACCCGCTGCTGGCCGAGGCCGCGTACCGCATGCTCGCCCCCTCGAAGCGCCGTGCCGCGCACGAGCGCCTCGCCGCGACGGCAAGCGATCCAGAGGGACGCGCGCGTCATCTGGCCGCCGCGTCGACGGCTCGCGACGCGTCCGTGGCCACGGCGATCGAGAGGGGCGCCGAGGCCGCCGCCGAGCGCGGCGCGCCGGTCGCAGCCGCCGAGCTGCTCGAGTTCTCGGCGCGGCTGGAGCCGGACCCGGACACCGCCGCGCGGCGCCGGATCACCGCGGTGGGCCATCACATGATCGCGGGTGATGGCGAACGCGCGGCCGAGCTGGGCCGCGCGCTCGTGGACGAGCTGCCACCCGGGCCGCTCCGGTCGCGCGCGCTCACCGCGATGGCGGAGCAGGAGGGCAACCTCACCAAGCGAATCGCTGAGACCGAGCAGGCGGTTAGCGAGGCCGGCGAGGACCGCGAGGCCCTCGTCATGGCGCTGCTGTGGCACGCGGTATTGCTGGTCTACGCCGGTCGGCACGACGAGGGGTGGGCCGCCGTCCTGCGGGCCAGGAAGCTGTGCGGGCCGGAGCAGCCGAGCGCGCTGCAGGCGATGACTTCCACGATCCACGGCTACCTCGCTTACCTGCGCGGCGACCCCGATGCGCTGGAGTTGGTGCGGGAGGCCGCGTCGCTGCGGGGCGACGATCTGCTGCCTACCGGGTGGAGCGCGACCGTGATTCTCGGGCGCATCCTGATGTGCGCGGACGAGCTCGACGAGGCGCGGCCGATTCTCGAGGGACAGCACCGGAAGGCTGTGGAGCTGGGCCAGGACGAGTCGCGCGACGCCGTGTCGCTGTTTCTGGCCGAGCTGGAGATGCGAGCGGGGCGCCTGCAGTCGGCGCGTCCTTACGCCGAGGACCGCGTCGGCGCCAGCGCGATGCTCGCGGCCTACGAGGGGAACGTCGAGCTTGCCCGGGAGATCGCGGGGCGCGGGCTCGCCGACTCCGAGGCAGCGGACGACGCGATCGTGGCGGCCGCGCACCGCACCGTACTCGGCTTCGTGGAGCTCTCGCTGGGCAACGACGAGGCCACTCTGCGGCACTTCGGGCCCACCCTTGAGCTATTCCTCGCCGGCGACGGCGGCGACCCGGGCCTGCGGCACAACATCATCATCCCCGACGCGATCGAGTCGCTGATCGCCCTCTGCCGGACGGACGAGGCGGAGCGCGCGCTCGGCGCCTGGGAGCGCGCGGGCAAGCTCTACGACAGGCCGCGGATGCATGCGACCGCCGCCCGCTGCCGAGCGCTGATGGCGGCGGCTGAGGGGGACGTGACCGGGGCAATCGGCACGGCGGAGCTCGCGCTGGAGCACCACCGCGACCTCCCCGTGCCGTTCGAGCGCGCGCGGACGCTGATCGTGCTGGGGGCGCTCCACCGGCGCGCGAAGCGCAAGGCCGCCGCACGCGCGGCGCTGGAGGAGGCGCTCGCGATCCTGGAGCAGATCGGTGTCCCGCTATGGGCGGAGCGGGCGCGCGCGGAGCTCCGCCGGATAGGCGGCCGGGCGCAGGCGGACGGCCTCACGCCCACCGAGCAGCGTGTGGCGGACCTGGTGGCGGAGGGGCGCTCGAACAAGCAGGTGGCGGGCGAGCTGTTCGTGAGCGTGAGGACCGTGGAGGCGAACCTGACGCGCGTCTACGCGAAGCTCGGGATCCGCTCGCGCACCGAGCTGGCGGCTACCCGCCAGGCTTCAGATGGCCGTTCCCGCTCGCCTGTTTCGCAACCCGCGCCGCCGTCCTGATCCGTTTCAGGGCCTCCTCGAAGAGCCCGGAGAGCTGCTCGAGCCGGGCCGGCTCGGAGCGCAGCTCGAGCAGCTCCTGCTTCGCGCCGGGCGCGATCTCGAGCGTGGCGGCCATTCCGTAGGAGTCGAGCTCGGCGAGCGCCTCGGGCGGCGGGCGCTCGTCCGTGACCTCCGCGACGAGATCGGCGTAGCGCTCGCGGGCACGCTCCAGCGCGGCCTCGTCGGTATCCGGCTCGTCTTCGAGCAGCGTCACGTCACCGGCCGGGTAGGCCAGCTCGCCGATCCGCCGGTCGAGCCGGAAGGGCGTGGTGCCCTTGACGAGGATGTTGAGGCGACCGTCGTCGAAGCGCTCCATCACCTGCTCGATCTGCGCGGCGCAGCCGACCTCCTTCAGCGCGTCGTCGGCGAGCCAGAGGATCCCGAAGGCGCATTCCTGGGCGAGGCACTCGCCGATCATGAGCTTGTAGCGCTCCTCGAAGATGTGGAGCGGCACGGCCTCGCCCGGCAGCAGAACGAGGCCCAGGGGGAACAGCGGAAACCGCAAGATCTCTTGCCCCATGGGTCCAGGCTAGCCCCCTTAATTTCAAGGAACCAGGGGCTGAGCCGATTCACACCCCATGTCCATCGAGGTGACCAACGGTCTCCCTGAGGTAGTGGATCACGGCGTGAGCCTCGAGCTCACGCTGGCTGAGGCCGAGGCTGTCAAGTCCTGGCTACTCAAGCCGTCCGCAGACGGAAGTGCCGCCATCGACGACGAGAACGCCAAGTCGGTGATGGTGAAGCTGGGCGCGAAGCTGGATTACATCCAGGGCGTGCAGCGTGTCCGCGACGAGCTCGAGCAGGCTGGCTTCCCGACCGAGCAGATGAGCGACGACGAGGTGGCCGACCTTGGCCGCCGCATCGCCGAATCTCCGATCCGCCGTTACTCAGGCAACTAGACCGACGCCCCGAGGCACCGCCCCGGGAGTCCCACTGAAACCCCCCAACCTGGCCTAGCGGGGAGCGGCGCGAGCCGCTCCCGCTACGGTCGCTCGCATGGCCCCCGTCCCGCCCGTGACCGGCTCCCCGCCGCCTGAGGCGGCGGGGCCGGCGCACGTGGCCGTGGTGTCCTTCCTGGCCGCGCGGGCGGCACCGACCGGCGGCTTCTGGGTCGCGCTGGCCGGAGGCGTTGCCCTGGCGCGCCTGGCCGAGCGCCGCGGCGCGCGCGTGGGCTTCGGCGCGAGCGCGGCCGCGATGCTCGAGACGGTCGCGATCATCGGCCCGGCACGCTTCGGCGTGCCGCTCACGCAGGCGCTCTCCGCGCCGATGCTGGGCCGGCTCCACGCGCGTGGGGTGGGCTTCTGGCCGAGCTTTCTGGCCTGCGCCGCGGTGCGGCTCGTGCACAACGCGGCCACCACGGCCTTCTTCATCTGGGTGATAGCCGGCGGGCTCGACGCCTACGCAGGCACCTACGACGCCATCGGCCGCCGCGTGGGGCTCGAGGTGGGCACCGCGGACGCCCTGGCCCTCACCGTGCTGACCCTGCTGGCCTGGGCGGCCTTCGCGAGCACGGTGCAGGTGCTGGTCTACCGCCGCGGCCTGCGCTCGTGGCCGACGAGCGACCGCACTGAGGAACAGCCCCCTTCTCCCAGACAGCCCTCTTCTCCCAGGTGGATGACGAACGTTGCGGATTCCGCCACGTTTGTCATCCAGCTGGGGAGATTCGACCCGCGGGCCGTGGCGCTCGCCGCCTCTCTTGCGTTCGTTCTGTTACTCGCGGGCACCGAGTGGAGCCTGCTCGGGGCCGTGGCGGGCTGGCTGCTCGTGGTCTGGCTGCTGGCGCGGGGGGACCGCGAGCCGCTCGCGGCGGGTGCCGTCTTCGCGGGCGTGCTGGCCCTCGGTGCGTTCGCGTTCGCCCTCGGGGGCGGGCTGGGGCTCGAGCTGGCGCTGCGGCGAGCGACGCGCGCCGCGCTGCTCGTGCTTGCCGCCACCTGGCTGCGCTCGGCGGCCGGTGTGGGCGGATTGCGCGAGGTGTTTCACCGCGTGCTCGACCGGCTGCGCCGGGTGCCGGCCGCTCCCGAGGCCGCGGCGGTGCTCGACGCGATCGCCTCGGAGCGCCGGCTTGCCGAGTCGGCACGCTCGCTCGCGCAGCTGGTCGGCGACGCGCCGAAGCGACCGCGCGAGCTGCTCGACGCGGTGCTGGCGTGGGTGCGCCGGGAGGCGGGTGCGTACCGCGCAGCGCCGC
Source organism: Thermoleophilaceae bacterium (assembly GCA_036009005.1). Classification (GTDB taxonomy): domain Bacteria; phylum Actinomycetota; class Thermoleophilia; order Solirubrobacterales; family Thermoleophilaceae; genus JACVRW01. The sequence goes on from DASYMP010000042.1 coordinate 10,601, forward strand.
CCGCGCCATCGCTGCGGCTCCACGCGCGCGCCGCGGACCTCGCGCTGGTGGCATCCGCGCTCGCGCCCGCCCTCGCGCTCACGCTCGCCTGAGCGGGCCCCGACCCCGGGGTGCCGCAGGTTATGCCGCTCCCATGAGAACAACCTGCGGCACCCCCCGCGCGCGGCCTGTTTTTCGCGCCGCGCGGGTGGGTAGCCGGGGCCACATGACGACCAAGAGCGACTTCAACGCCGAGGAGTGGGAGTCGGTCGCGCGGGCGCCCGCGCTCGCGGCCCTGATGGTCATGGTGGCCGACCGTGGCGGTGCGATTCGCGAGAGCGTCGCTCTCGGCAGGGCGTACGCCGAGGCGCGGCGCGCCGGGGGCAGCGAGTTGATCGAGCAGCTCGTCTCCTCGCCGCCGCAGCTCGACCCGGCGTCGCTCGGCCAGCCGGATCAGCTGCGCCAGCAGCTTCCCGAGCACATTCGCGAGGCCGTGGGCCTCGTCGGGCAGAAGGCCACGCCCGAGGAGGCGGAGGAGTACAAGCGGTTCATCCTCCAGGTGGCCGACGTCGTGGCTCACGCCGCCAAGGAGGGAGGCGTGCTCGGCATCGGCGGCAAGGAGGTCTCCGAGGCGGAGCAGGCGGTGCTCGACGAGCTCGGGCGCGAGCTCGGGGCCACGGCGGGCTAGCGGTGTTCTTCGGACCGCGGCGGCGTCGCCGTCGCTACGGCGCCTGGGGACGCCCGTACGGCTTCGGCCGCCCGCGCACGCAGGTCCGCGTCGGTGGCTGCTGCCT
>DASYMP010000043.1:0-2291 GCA_036009005.1 Thermoleophilaceae bacterium
TCAGCTCACGCCTCACGTGCATCACGCGTTGAAGCGTGGTGAACGTCGTGAGCACCGCCATCGCATAGATGGCCGGCTCTAGCAGCTCAAAATCTCCCAGCGAGGCCCCCTTGGCGAACAGCAGCCCCGCGGAGAGGATAACGACGCGCACGGGACGGGTCGCGATTCCGACCTTGCATTCGACCCCGAGGGCCTCGGCGCGGGCACGCGTATACGAGACCATCAGCGACATCAGGACGGTGACCACGACGGCCGCGACGGCGAGGTCGTTGCCGCGGTCGGAGAAGTACGCGGCCACGGCGCAGAGCACGATCCCCTCCTCGACGCGGTCAAGCGTCGAGTCGAGGAAAGCCCCGAACGGAGTGCCCTTCCCGGACATCCGCGAGTAGCGCCCGTCGAGCGTGTCGCAGACCGAGCCGAGCACGAAGGCGACGCCGGCGAGGAAGAAGTAGCGCTGCGTGACGAGCACGGCCGCGATCACGTTGCCCACGAACCCGGTGAGGGAGATCGCGTTCGGCGTGAGGCGCGACTCGATCAGGCGGTTGCGCGCCTCCTCGCGGATGTCGGCGGCCGACCAGGACTCGCCGCGCCGGGCCCCGTTGCGACGGCGCGGGGAGGAGGTGGGACGGTCGGTCGAGGGGGGCCCCGGGGAGCCGTCGGGCGTCAAGCGGCCGCCTCGGCCTTTGCGGCCACGGGCGAGCGCCACGACCAGGCTTCAGGTCGCGCCCGGGCGAGCAGGTAGTTGGCGCCGGAGTAGGACATCGCGGCCACGAGCGCGCCGAGCGCCGCGTCGATCCAGAAGTGGTTCGCGGTGATGACCACCACGACCGAGACGAGCACCGGGTAGAAGTACCAGAGCGGGCGCAGCCAGCGGATCGGCGTGAGCCGGGCGCCCGAGAAGCCGAGCATCAAGGCGAAGGCCACGTGCATGCTCGGGATCGCCGCGTACGGGTTGTAGAGCACGCTCGCGGTGTTCGCGGTCTGCGTGCCGACGAAGTTCGAGACGGTGTCCGTAAAGCCCCACTCGGGCAGGTAGCGCGGCGGTGCCGTGGGGTAGACCATGTAGCCGACGAGCGCGAGCCCCATCGCGATCATGAACATGTTGCGCACGAACGGGAACGAGTCGCGGCGCCTGAAGTAGAGCCACAGCATGAAGATCGCGGTGCCGATCAGGTGCAGGTTCACGTAGCACCAGCTCGTCACGTCGATCAGCCAGCTCATGTTGTTCGAGACCCAGTGCTGGAGCCCGGGCTCGAAGAACAGTCCTGTGCTGCGCTCGAACTCGACGATTCCGCGCGCGTGATCGAAGGCGACCGCGGTTTGGCCGTCCATGAACCCACGTACCAGGCGGTACGCGTAATAGGCCCCGATCCACAGCCCGAGCTGAAGCACAGCGTCGGCAAGCCTGGCCAGAGCGCGGTTCGTCCAACCCCTCGCGCGCATCACGGGGCATGAGCTTAACGGCGCGGTAACACGTCTCGCAATCCCCCTGCTCAGCCGCAGCGCCGACCGTGCTCCACGACGCGCTCGGGCGAGAAGTCGATCGCCATCCGCAGTCGCCCGGGTCGCTTGGCGATCACCCGAGTCCACTCCCCGGCGCGCTCGACGCAGCCGCCGAACGCGCGCCAGTAGGGCGACCAGTGGACCTTCACCTCGGCCTCGCCGGCGCGGCGCACGTCGATCGTCAGGCTCGAGTTGCCGAGCGAGGCGAGCTCCATCTCGGCGGGCGCCTTCGGGATCAGGGTCGCGTGCGGCAGCGTGACCTCGTACACGCGCCACTCCTTCGAGCGCCACACGAGGCGCAGAAAAGGCAGCCCGCTCTCGATCAGGGCGCGCTCCCTGCGCGCGCTGTAGTCGGGCTTGCCACTCGGCAGCGCCACGAAGCGCACGCCGTGCTCGGCGAGCCAGGTGCCGTACGAGACGCGGGTGAGCACGCCGCCGTAGAAGAGCGCGTCGCGCGTGCCGTCGAGCTGGCGCTCCCAGCCGCGCGCGAGCGGGAACCGGCGTGCGACCTCGGCCGCCTCCCAGTGCGCCTGGGTGAACGGGATCTCGACCCTGAACGGCGGTCCGTCGACTCGTCCGAGGAAGCCGAGCAGCGGTCGGTAGTAGGAGGGCTCGACCACGGGGTCCGCCCGCACCTTGCGCACGTCCTGCGAAACCGGCCGCCACTGGAAGAACGCCAGCAGGCCGAGCAGGGCCGCCACGGCCATCACATGCCGCCTTATCCCGCGGCGATTCGAGCCGAGTGCGCAGAGGATCAGCGGCCCGGCGACGAGCGGCGCCAGCCGGCA
>DASYMP010000044.1:0-8370 GCA_036009005.1 Thermoleophilaceae bacterium
GGAGCGGCCACGGAACTCCTCGGGCACGTCGGTGAGCGAGATCAGGTGGTGCGGGCAGACGTCGCCGATCCGCTCGAACCAGAAGGCCGTGAGTCCGGTGAGGACCTTGCCCTTGTCCGGGATCGGCGTGGGATGCACCACGTCGTAGGTGGAGATCCGGTCGGACGCGACGAGCAGCAGCCGGTCCTCGCCGGCGGCGTAGATGTCGCGGACCTTTCCGCTGGAGAGGTGTGTCAGAGCGGGCGCTTCGCTCACTCCCGCGACGTTACCAAGGGAGGCCGACTGCTTCGCGTCACCCCGGTGCGCTGCGTGGCCACGACGCTCGCAAGTACCGCGAAAGATGCCAGCAGCGTCACGGCTCCGATGTGCTCTGAGAGCAGCAGCGCGGACCATGCGAGCGTGAGCAGGGGCTGGACCAGCTGGATCTGGCCGATCTTGGCGACGCCCCCGCGGGCGAGCCCCGCGTACCAGGGGAAGAAGCCGAGCAGCGCGCTCACCACGGCCACGTAGACGAAGGCGAGCCAGGCGTCGGAGCTGGCGTGGAGGCCCGAGCTCGCGGCGGCCACCACACCGATCGGCAGCGTGAGCGGGACGGTGAGCACGACCGCCCAGCAGATCACGCGCCAGCCACCCAGCTCGCGCGCCAGCGCCCCGCCCTCCGCGTAGCCGATCGCTCCGAGCGCGACCGCCACGAGGATCTGGAGATCGCCCGCGCTGATGCCGGCGCCCTGAGACGCGGCGAACGCGAGCACGGCCACGAGCCCCGCGAAGCTCGCCAGCCAGAATCCGCGCGATGGGCGCTCGCCCGCCCGCAGCACCGCAGCCACGGCGGTCGCGGCCGGCAGCACGCCGACGATCACGGCGCTGTGCGCCGACGTCAGGCCGCGCAGCGCGAGCGCCGTGAACAGCGGCCAGCCGAACACCACGCCCGAGGCGACGATGGCGATGCGCACGAGCTGCGGGCGCGAGGGCAGCGGCGCTCGCGCGGCCAGCAGCAGGAGTCCGGCGGGAACGGCGGCGAGCGCCTCCCGCCCGATGCCCACGAACGTCGGGTCGAGCTCCTCCACCGCGATGCGCGTGGCTGGCAGCGTGAAGCTGAAGGCGAGCACGCCGAGGAATCCGAGCAGCGCCGGCAAGGCGCTGTGAGAGGCGATCGAGGACTTACGCGATGCGGTCAAGGCGACCGACGATCGCGCTTGCGTGCCTCACGAACGCACTCGGGTCGAAGACGGCATCGAGGTCCAGGTCGGGCGCGGCGTCGGCCATCAGGTCGCGAAATTCGATGCCCTCGCCCCAGGCGCGCTGGGCCGCCTCCTGCACGATCCGGTAGGCCTCGTCACGCGAGCGGCCCGCCTCGACGAGTGCCAACAGCGCCCGCTGCGAGTAGAGCGCGCCATGGGTCGCGTTCAGGTTCTCGCGCATCCGCTCCTCGTGGACGGTCATGCCCTCCACCACGCGAATCGCCAGGTGGTGCGCGTAGTCCAGCAGGATCGTCGCGTCCGGCAGGCTCACGCGCTCGACCAACAAGTGGCTGATGTCGCGCTCGTGCCAAAGCGCCACGTTCTCGAGGCCGGTCTGCGCATAGCCGCGCAGCAGCCGCGCGATGCCGGTGAGTCGCTCGGACACGATCGGGTTGCGCTTGTGCGGCATCGCCGACGAGCCCTTCTGGGCGCCCGCGCGGAACGGCTCCTCGACCTCGCGCACCTCCGTGCGCTGGAGGTGCCTGACCTCGGTGGCGAAGCGCTCGAGGCCCGCGCCCGCGAGCGCGACGGCGGAGAGCAGCTCCGCGTGGCGGTCGCGCGGCACGACCTGGGTCGACACGTCCTCGCGCGCGAGACCGAGGCGCTTCAGCACCGCCTCCTCGACCTCGGGGCCGTTCGCGGCGTAGGTGCCCACGGCTCCCGAGAGCGCGCCCACCGAGACCGCCTCGGCCGCCCGCTCGAGCCGGCGCAGGTTGCGGTGCGCCTCGAACGCGAACCCGGCCAGCTTCACGCCAAAGGTGGTGGGCTCGGCGTGCACGCCGTGGGTGCGTCCCACGCAGAGCGTGTCCACGTGCTCGCGGGCACGCTTCATGAGCGCGTTCCGGTAGTCGGCCGCGCCGCCCACGAGGATCATCCCGGCCTGCGAGAGCTGGAGCCCGAGCGCGGTGTCGAGCACGTCGGAGGAGGTCAGCCCGTGGTGCACCCAGCGGCCGGCCTCGCCGACCGACCCGGCCACCACGTCGACGAACGCGGCCACGTCGTGGTCGGTGACCTGCTCGCGCTCCTTGACCGCCTCGACCGTGAACGAGGCGCGGTCACGGATCGCGGCCGCGTCGTCGTCGGGGATGAGCCCCTGCTCGGCGAGCACGTCCACGACGGCCAGCTCCACCTGGAGCCACGTGTCGAGCTTGCGGCGCTCCGACCACACCGCGCCCATCTCCGGGCGGGTGTAGCGCTCGATCACGCGGACAGGATGCGCGCCGCGAGCACGGCCGCGTTCTTGGGGTTGTCGACCCCCACCGTCGCCACCGGCACTCCCGGCGGCATCTGGGCGATTGCGAGCAGCGCGTCGAGCCCGCCGCTGATCGATGTCTTCGAGGTGAGCGGCACGCCGATCACCGGCAGGTCGGTGTGCGCGGCCACCACGCCCGGCAGCGCGGCCGCCAGGCCGGCGCCGGCGATGATCACGCGCAGCCCGCGCATGCGCGCGTTCTTCGCGTAGTCCGCCACCGTGTCCGGGTCGCGGTGCGCGCTCATCACGCGGATCTCGTGCCGGATGCCGCGCTCCTCGAGCTCCTGTGCGGCCTTCTCCATCAGCGGCATGTCGCTCTTCGAGCCCATGACGATTCCCACGCGCGGGGCGTCGTCCACGTCGAGCTCCTCGAACTGGTTTTCCACGTCGGTCTGCGGAGCGGCGGCCTCGGGGACTGCCGTGAACTCCTCGGTTCCACTCATGCCCCGACCCTATCCACCGCGCGCGACGCGATGTCCGTTCGCATCTGCCTCCCGTGGAACCTGATGCGCTCCGCGCCCGCGTAGGCGCGGTCGCGCGCCTCGCCCGGCGTGGCTCCGAGGCCGGTGATGTTGAGCACGCGGCCCCCGGCGGTGACGATCTCGCCGCCGCGCTCCGCGGTGCCGGCGTGGAAGACGTCGACGCCCTGCACGTCGTCGAGCCCCTCGATCACGTCGCCGTGCGACGACGAGTCGGGATAGCCGCCCGAGGCGAGCACGATCGTCACCGCCCAGTCGTCGCTCCACTCCGGCTCGGCTCCGGCCAGGCCGCCCGGCCTGGCCGCGGCATCGAGCAGCTCGAGCAGGTCGGAGCGGAGCCGTGGCAGGACGGCCTGCGTCTCCGGGTCGCCGAAGCGTGCGTTGTACTCGAGCACCTTCGGCGTGCCGTCGGCGGCCATCATCAGCCCGGCGTACAGCACGCCGTGGAAGGGGGTGCCGCGCCGGCGCAGCTCGTCCACGATCGGCTGGTGGGCCAGCGCGACGATTTCGCGCGCGCGCTCGGCGTCGATCCCCGGCACGGGCGAGTAGCTCCCCATCCCACCGGTGTTGGGTCCCTCGTCGCCGTCGAAGATCCGCTTGTAGTCCTGCGCCGGCGCCAACGGGACCGCGCGCTCACCGTCGCAGAGCGCGAGCAGCGAGAGCTCCTCGCCCTCGAGGAACTGCTCGAGCACCACCTCGGTCTCGCCGAAGCGCTTCTCGCCGAAGAAGACGTCGAGCGCCGCGCGCGCCGCGCGCTCGTCCTGGGCGATGATCACGCCCTTGCCCGCCGCGAGCACGTCGGCCTTCAGCACGGCCGGGTACGAGGCGCAGGCCAGGTGCGCGGCCGCCTCGTCGCGGTCGCGAAACATCACGTGCGACGCGGTCGGGACGCCGCAGTCGCGCATCAGCTCCTTCGCGTAGGCCTTCGACCCCTCGATCCGGGCGGCGGCGCGTGTGGGACCGAACGCCGCGATGCCCGCGGCGCTCAGGTCGTCCACCAGGCCGGCCACGAGCGGGGCCTCCGGGCCCACCACGACCAGGTCCACCTCGCGCTCCTGCGCCGCCGCGACCACGTCGCCGCTCGGGAGGCACTCCACGCCGTCGCGGGCGATCCCCACGTTGCCCGGCGTGGCCAGCACCTCGGGCGCGCTCGCGCCGCGCACGAGCGTGCGCACGAGGGCGTGCTCGCGGCCACCCGCCCCGACGACCAGGACGCGTCTAGTGCTCAAAGTGCCGAGATGAAGTCATCGACGGGAATTGCCGACAGAGTCTCGTAATGGGCAGTGCCGCGCGAGCCGAGCTCCAACGAGACGCGGGCGATCGTCTTCTCGTCCGGGGCCTCGACGACGTTGACGAAGTCGTACTGGCCGAGCACCGCCCACTGCGCGGTCACCGTCGCGCCGAGCTGCTCGATCTCCTTGTTCACCTCGCGCAGCCGCTGGGGGTTCGACTTCAGCGTCTGGACGCCCTCCGGCGTCAGGGTGCTCAACATCACGAAGGTCGGCACGAGAGGTCCTTTCGGCGTGGAGTACGTCGGCGCGGAATGTACCCTCTCGGCATGACTCGCTCACTGGCCGTCGTGGCGGGCGCGGTGGCACTCGCGGTCCCGTCGGCAGCCTCGGCGGCATCGCTCTCGGTCTCGCCACAGAAGGCGTGCTACAGCTCGGGCGAAACGGTCAGCCTGCTGGGGGCGGACTTCTCCCCGCTGGCGAGGACGAAGATCACCAGTGACGGGAAGCTGCTCGGCCGCCTGAAGGCCGACGCAAACGGGGCGTTCAACGGCTCCCTGACGGTCGCCCAGAACCGCGGAAAGCGCGCGAAGACCTACGCGGGGATCGACGGCCTCGACCCGACCCTGACCGCCTCCACGCAGATCACCGTCAGCTCGGTGGGCGTGACCCTGAAGCCCGCAAACGGCTTACCCGGGCGGGTGATGACCGTCAACGCCCACGGCTTCACGACCGGAACCACGCTCTGGGCGCACGTGATCCATCGCAAGTCGAGGCGCGATGTGAACCTCGGCGAGCTCACGGGCGCGTGCGGCAACCTGGAGACCCGGCGCCGGCTGCTCGGTCGCAGGGCCGGCGTGGGCATCCACACGATCCAGTTCGACACGTTCCGCCGCTACCGGCCGGGCCGGCCGGTGCAGGACCGCTACACGATCGCCGTCAGCCGCGGCTAGTCGTCCTCGGGCGGATGCCCGGTGACCACGGCCTCGGGCGTCTGGCCCGGGATCGGCGACGGCGGCTCGTCGAACTCCTGAGCGAGCGCCACACCGGCCGCGGTGGAGCCGGCGCCGAGCGCGACGCAGGGCCAGCGGATCGCGGGCGGGATCGAGCTGCCCGCGAGGAGGCTCGCCGCGGTGTCGATCGCGTCGGACAGCATGCCCGCCTCGATCCAGCCGCGCACCGGCGTGCCGCGATCGAGCGCGATCACGACGCCGAGCCCGATGGCGAGGTCGCGCGCGCCGAACGCGCGAGCGAGCACCTTCACCGGCCTGCGCGCGGCATCCGCGCCGATCCACATCCGGCCGGCAAGGGTTGGGAAGAGCACGAACGCGGCGCCGACTGCGATGCGCCCGCGCGCGTGAAGGAGGGCGGCATCGCGCGGTTCCATGCCGCGGGATGCTATGCGCTCACGGCCTGACGCGGCGCGGCTTCTCGACGTTGCCGAACGCGTCGACGCTCTGGACGCTGATCCGCTTGCGCAGCTGCGCGCGAGACAGTCGCAGCGTCCGTGCCTTCAGGCGCCGCACGCGCTTCCCGACCTTGACGTAGGTCGTGACGGGCGACGCGTCCCTCACCTTCACGGTCAGGATCGCCGTCGTGCCCTTCCGCCTCAGCCGCGCGGTCGTCTTCGGGGCGCGCGTGTCCTTCTTTCGCGGCTTCACCGGCTTGCCGTTGCGCTTGACGCTCACCTTCGCGCCCAGGCCGATCGTCAGCCGTCCCTTTCCGACCGGGCCGTAGAAGCGTGCGCGCCCGCGCTTGCCGTTCTTGATCGGGGCGATCTTGACGGCCGCGCCGCGGATCCGCTGCGTGAGCGTGAGCGGGGCCCTGGTGCTCGTGGCCGCCTCGATCTGGCGACCGGTGCTCAGCATCTCGATCAGGCCGCGTCGCTCTGCGTCCACGAAGCTGACGCCGCCACCGGCCGCCGCCCCTGCCCGCGACGCGAAGACACCCCCCGCAAGCGTGTAGAGCGAGATCGCGTAACCCTCGGCCTCGCACGGTCCTGCGCCCGCGCCGATCGGGGTGTCGGCGTTGCGCAGGAACGCCCGCAGCCGCGACGTGACGGCCGGTTCGCCGGGCAGCGGCACGTGCTTGATGCCGCAGGCGTAGTGGCGCGCGGCGGGCGGCGTGGCCGCCTCCGCCGAGACCAGCGGGACAGTCCCGTCACCGTTGACCCAGTCCACCGTCACGAGATCGCCGGCTTCGCCCGGATCGCCCTGGTCGTCCACGAGCGTCTCCGCGATCGACACCGCGCCAATAGTTGGAACCCCAGACCCGACGACGGTTTGGTAGTCCACCCCGGCCGGCGGCTGGTCGAGCACGGCCGCGTGCGACCCGAGCGCGTTCGCGAGGAGAGCACGGTTGCCGCTGCGATCGTCGACGAAGTCGAGCAGCGCCCGCTCGCCGAGCCGGCGCGGACGCCCCTCGTCGTCGATGGTCAGCCACGGACCGTAGTTCGCCGACGGCCATAGGAAGAAGAGGCCCTGCAGGTGCCGCGCGAACTCGCGCAGCTCGTCGTCGCGGAAGGCCACGTCGAGACCGGACCAGCCGGGTGACTCGACGCCATAGAGGAATGGGAAGAGCGCCTTCGGTGAACCCCAGTAGGGCGTCGCGACCGTGACCGCCCGCGCCACCTTCTGAGCGCGCGCCGCATCGTTCACGTACTCCCGGACGACGAGCCCGCCCATCGAGTGGGCCATCAGCACGACCTTGCCGTCGGTGCCCTGGCGCACCTGGTCGACCAGCGCGTCGAGACCGGCGATCGCCTCCTCAGGGTCCTTCCGCCAGTCCCACGCGTAGATGTGAGCGGGGGTCGGGGCGAGGCTGTCGAGGAACGAGACCGTCGTCCCGTAGACGTCCTCGTCGAACGGCCCGAGGCTCACGGACTCGACGATCTGGCCCTGCTGAGGGCCAGACGAGGCACAGCCCGCGTTGGTGCTGCCGTCGCTCTCCAGCTCCATCTCCTGGAGCTGCGGGGTGGGCATGTGGGGCCATAGCTCGGCGACGCCGCAGTAGATCTTCGAGCCGAGGAAGCCGTGGACGAAGATCACGGGATCGGGCGGCTGCTGCGGGTCGCCGACCCTGAGCGTCGCGTCGATGTCGCCTGTGCAGGTCACGCCCGAGCCTGGCTCGCAGGCGCCGTGCGCGGTGAGCTGGTAGGTGCCGGGGTCAAGCGTGCCCGAGGTCGAGAATTCATCACCCTCGTCGTCGGAGTGCTCGAAGAGCATCGTCCCTCCGGTGTCCAGGCGCATGAGCTCGACCGCCTGCACCGCGTCGGCGGGAGTGGAGGCTCCGCCGCTGAGCGAGTCCCCCATGGTGCCGCTCAGCGTGTAAGCGATCGGCGCGCCCGTGACGGTAAAGCGGCGCTCGAGCTCCGAGTAGCCGTAATCCAGGTTGGCACCGGCCACGTGGGACACGCTGTGGATGGCGATGCCAGCGGCCACGTCGATGATCGTCGTGTCCTGCCTGGCGCTACCGCCGCCACCGGAGACGTTCCCGTGGAACGGCAGGGTGTTCGACTGCTGCTCGCTGCCCGCGGCCGAGTTCGGGTCCGCCTCCACCCGTGCCGTTCCGTCCGCGAACTGCACACCGTCGGCGGCGAGCGCCTGCGGCGCGAAACCCGCGAGTAGCGCTGCGAGGGTCACGACGGGAGCGAGGCCTAGGCGGAGCACCGGACGACACTACACGCGTCCGGCGGCCCGGGCTAGCGTTTAATGAGCGACGCTCGCCGCGGCAGGCTCGGCGGGGGCGCCGCCGGCTGCCTTGCTGAACACGAGCTCGCCGTCGCTCGCGTTCACCAGCACGTGGTCGCCGGGCTGGAAGTCGCCCTCGAGCAGCTTCAGCGCGAGCTTGTCAACGAGCTGCTTCTGGATCACCCGCTTCAGCGGGCGGGCGCCGTAGGTCGGGTCGTAGCCGAGGTTGCCGATCAGCTCCTTGGCCTTCTCGGTCAGCTCGACCTCCACCCCGCGCTCGCGCACGCGGTGGATGAGTTTGTCGACCTGCAGCTCCACGATGTGGCCGATCTCCTCGCGCGTGAGCGAGCCGAACTCCACGATCTCGTCGAGTCGGTTCACGAACTCGGGCTTGAAGGTGGCCTCCACGCCCGCGATCCCGCCGGCCACGTTGGAGGTCATGATCACCACGGCGTTGGTGAAGTTGACCGTCCGGCCCTG
>DASYMP010000045.1:0-2177 GCA_036009005.1 Thermoleophilaceae bacterium
TACGCGGGCGCGGAGGACCTCGAGGGCGTGTTCATGGTGATCGCCGCCACCGACGACACCGACGTGAACATCCGCATCTACGACGACGCGGAGCGCCGGGCGATGCTCGTGAACGTGGTGGACGTGCCGCCGCTCTGCAACTTCATCCTGCCCGCGATCATCCGCACCGGCCCGCTCGCGATCGCGATCTCCACCGCGGGCGCCTCCCCCGCGCTCGCCAAGCGCATCCGCAACGAGATCGCCGAGGAGTACGGCGAGCCCTACGCGCGCCTGGCGATCCTCCTGAACGAGGTGCGCGGCTGGGCCAAGGGAACGCTGCCCACCTACCAGGACCGCAAGCTCTTCTTCGAGTCGATCGTGAACGGCGACCCCGATCCGATCGAGCTGCTCCGGCACGGCGACGAGCAGGCCGTCCGCGACCTGATCACCTCCGCGCAGCGGGTCAGTCAGCCTGCCTGACGAGCTCACACACATCGACGATGCCGGCAGCGCCCGGATGGTCGACGTGGGCGGCAAGGACGTGACGGACCGCCGCGCGGTCGCCCGCGCCGTCGTGCGGATGGCGCCGGAGACGGCCGCCGCCGTGGCGCGCGGTGACGCCCCCAAGGGCGACGTGGTGGGCACCGCCCGCATCGCGGGCATCCAGGCGGCCAAGCGCACGTCCGAGCTGATCCCGCTCTGTCACCCGCTCGCGCTCTCGTTCGTGGACGTGCGGATCGAGGTGAAAGACGACCGCGTGGAGATCGAGACCGAGGCGCGCACGAGCGGGCAGACAGGCGTGGAGATGGAGGCGCTCACGGCAGCGTCGGTCGCGGCACTGGCGGTCTACGACATGGTCAAGGGGATCGAGCGCGGAGTGGAGATCGCCGAGGTGGTCCTGCTCGAGAAGTCCGGCGGCCGCCACGACTGGCGACGCGGACAGTGAGCTCGCGCGCCGCCGTCGTGACGATCTCGACCTCGCTCGCGGGCGGCGAGGGTGAGGACGAATCAGGGCCGGCGCTGGTGCGGCTGTGCGAGGAGGCCGGGCTCGAGGTGCAGCACGAGCTCGTCTCCGACGATCGTGAGTCGATCGTCGCCGCGCTGAAGCGGCTGGCCGACCACGAGGGCGTTCGTTTCGTCTTCACCACCGGCGGCACCGGTCTGACCGTCGATGACGTGACCCCCGAGGCCACCCGCGCCGTGATCGACCGCGAGGCGCCGGGCTACGCGGAGGCGATCCGCGCGGACTCGCGGCAGCACACGCCGCTCGGGCTGCTCGCGCGCGGCGTCTCGGGCATCCGGGGCCGCACGCTGATCGTGAACCTGCCCGGCAACCCGAAGGCGATCCAGCAGTCCTGGCCGATCATCGAGCCGACGCTGGAGCACGCGGCGAAGCTGCTCGAGCGCAGCTAGAGGAGTCCCTTCTCGCGAAGCTCGCGCTGTGCCGACTCGGACTTCGAGAGTCCGTCCAGGCCCATCCCGCTGAGCACCGCCGGCGTCTTCGTGAACTGCACGTCCGAGTACTGCACCACCTCGATCAGGTTCCCCCACGGGTCGCGGAAGTGGAGGCCGCGCGAGGGCTCCAGCTCGACGCCGGCCTCCTTCAGCGCGGCCCGCACGCGCGGGCGGTCGTCCACGACGAGGCCGAGGTGGCCCTCGCCGCCGGCGCCCGGCTCGTCGGCGTGCGCGAGCGCGAGGAACTGGTCGCCCATGTCGAGGAACGCCATGCCGTGCACACGGCCGCGCAGCTCGAGCTCGAAGATGCGGCCGTAGAAGTCCACGGCCTCGTCCACGTCGCCCACCTCGAGGGCCACGTGGTTGATGCCGACCATCCGCGCCACAGCCTCAGCATAGGCTTCCGTGGAGTGGCTGCGATTGAGCTCGAACGCCTCGAGCGGCGGTACGGCGAGCGGGTCGCGCTCGGCGGCGTGAGCGTGCGCGTCGAGGAGGGCCAGACGCTGGCCGTCCTCGGCGGCAACGGCGCGGGCAAGACGACGCTCCTGCGCGTGCTCGCCGGACTGCTGCGCCCGCACGGCGGCGTGGCGCGCGTGCTCGGTGCGGCGCTGCCCGACGAGCGCTGGAAGCTGCCAGCCCAGGTGGGCTACCTCGGGCACGAGCCGCTCCTCTACCGCGAGCTGAGCGGCCGCGAGAACCTCGTCTACCACGCGCGGCTGCACGGCCTCCCGGATGCGCGCGTG
>DASYMP010000046.1:0-3874 GCA_036009005.1 Thermoleophilaceae bacterium
CACGGCGCCGGCGGCGTCCCGGCCTGGGCGATCGACGAGCGTGTGCTCGTGCCGGGCGCCCAGCCGCACGAGGTGTTCGAGCGAGTGCTGGGGCGGCTCGGACACGCGCCGACCGCCGAGCCGCCGCCCGGCGGCTAGGCCGCCGCGCCCGCCTTCTCCTGAGGCGAGGGCTTCTGCTCCTCCGGGCTCGGCACGCTCTCTCCGGAGGCCACCCCCGGCGCGCCCGGCATCGACTCGGGCCAGATCGGGTCGCGCTCGGAGGCCTGCTTCAGCATCTGCCGAGCGATCACGAGCCGCTGGATCTCGTTCGCGCCCTCGTAGATCTGGAGCACCTTGGCGTCGCGCATCATCCGCTCCGCCGGGAACTGGCGCAGGTAGCCGTTGCCGCCGAGGATCTGCACGGCCTCGGTTGTCACGCGCATCGCCGTGTCGGTGGCAACGAGCTTCGCGGCGGCCGCGATCTTCGTCATGCGCGGGTCGCCCTCGTCCACGAACGTCGCCGCCTGGTAGCCGAGCGCGCGAGCGGCGGCCACCTCGGCCTCCATCCCGGCGAGCTTGAACTGCACGCCCTCGTGCCCAAGCAGCGGCTGGCCGAACGTGTGCCTCCGCATCGAGTAGTCGAGCGCGAGGTCCACGGCGCCCTGCCCCACCCCAACCGCCTGAGCTGCCACGGCCGGGCGCGAGCGGTCGAAGGTCATCATCGCGATCTTGAAGCCGTCGCCCTCCTTGCCGAGCAGGTTCTCCGCCGGCACCTCCACGTCCTCGAACTTCGGCGCACCGAGATGCCAGCCGGGCATTCCCATCGTCGGCAGCGTCTCGGTTGTGAGGCCGGGCGACGAGCCGTCGACCACGAACGCGCTGATGCCCTTCGACCCGGCGTCGCCTGTGCGAGCGAACACGACGTAGATGTCCGACAGGCCCGCGTTCCCGATGAAGCGCTTCTCGCCGTTCAGGACGTACACGTCGCCGCGTCGCTCGGCGCGCGTCTGGAGCGCGGCGGGGTCCGAGCCCACGGCCGGCTCGGTGAGCGCGTACGAGCCGAGCTTCTCGCCGCTCGTGAGCGCGGGCAGGTACTCGCTCTTCTGCTCGTCGCTGCCCGCGAGCAGGATCGGCAGCGACACGAGCTTCACGTACGCCGCCATCAGCGACACCGTGGTGGAGATCTTCGCGAGCTCCTCGATGTACGCGCAGAAAGAGACGTTCGAGTGGCCGTGGCCGCCGTACTCCTCGGGGATCGACAGGCCGAGCAGCCGCTCGCGGGCGAGCACGTCGTACAGGTCGCGCGGGTACTCGCAGCCCTCGCTCATCTCGAAGGTGCGCGGGCGCACCTGCTCGAGCACGATGCCGCGGATCCGCTCCCTCAGCTCACGCTGTTCGTCTGTCAACCGCCACATCGCCGCCTCCTCCGATTTTGTCCGCCACAAGTCCCGCCAGGCTCGCCCCCGTTCGCAGCGCGCCGATCGGCAGCCCCAGCGCCCGCGTGACCGGCTCGGCCTGCGCGATCAGGCCCTGCCTGGGGCGCCCCGCCTCGATCGGGCCGCGCCGCCTGAGCCAGTCGAGCACGAGGTCGAGCGAAAGCTGCGGCGCCTCGAGGCCGTAGGCGTGGCCCGCGCCCGGGACGATCGCCAGCTCGGCGTCCGGGATCCGGCCGGCCAGCATCCGCGCGTTCGCGAGCGGCGCCATCTGGTCCCGCTCGCCATGCATTACGAGCGTCGGGGCCTCGATCAGGTGGAGGCGCGAGGTCGTGTCGTGGTAGACGCTCGCCATCAGGTGGGCGAGGGCGCCGTACGCGGGGGCGCGGTGCTTCGCGAAGTAGCGCAGCAGCTCGCGCACGCGCTCCGGATGATCGCGCCGGAACTCGTCCGAGAACAGCGCGGCCGAAAGCCACGGGCGGCCCGGCTCGCGCAGCGCCTTCACGGTGGTCGCGCCGAGCGTGCCGAGCTCCTTGAGGCTCGGGCGGATCGCACGCGGGCCGCCCGACGTGGAGCAGCCGAGCATCAGTCCCCGCACCCGCTCGGGGAAGCGGATCGCCATCTCCTGCGCCACCATCCCGCCCATCGAGAGCCCGGACACGTGCGCGCTCTCGATGCCGAGCTCGTCGAGCACGCGCGCCGCGTCACCCGCCAGCTCCGCCATCGAGGTGAGCAACGGCGGCTTGTCCGACCGCCCTGACGCGCGGTGGTCGTACACGATGCACTCGAAGTGCGGCTCGTAGAGCGGCAGGATCGGGTCGAACACCGCGGCGCTGATCGTGAACCCGGTGATCAGGAGGAGCGGCTCGCCTTGGCCGCGGCGGCGATACCACAGCCGCGGCAGGCTGCGAGTGCGCGGCACCGCCCTACGCCTTCTGCATCACGTAGGTGCCAGGTGCGGGCTCGAGCGGCTTGTGCCCGCCGCCGCCGAGCTTCGCCGGCGCCTTCTTCTCGCCCCCGGAGCGCTCGCCGAGCCACTCGACCCAGTCGTCCCACCAGGTGCCCTTCAGCTTCGCGGCACCCTCCAGCCACTCGTCGGGGCTCGCCGGGTTCTCGGTGTGCACCTGATAGCTCGCCTTCTCGTTGCCGGGCGGGTTGACCATCGCTGCGATGTGCCCGCTGGTCGAAAGGACGAAGCGCGGCGACGAGCCCAGCAGCTGCGTGGTCCGGTAGCTCGACTGCCACGGCGTGATGTGGTCGGCGATCCCGGCCACCAAGTACGAGTCCATGTCGATCTCGCCGAGGTCGACAGGCGTGCCGAGCACCGTCATGCCACCCGGCTTGGGCAGCGAGTTCTCCACCGACATCCGCATGAAGTCGCGATGCAGGCCGGCCGGCATGTTCGTCGTGTCCGCGTTCCAGTAGAGGACGTCGAACGCCGGCGGCTCCTTGCCCAGCAGGTAGTTGTTGACCCAGTAGTTCCAGATCAGGTCGTTCGGCCGCAGCCATGCGAACACGCCGGCCAGGTTGCGCCCGTCCAGGTAGCCCCTCCGAGCGGAGTCCGAGGTGGCGAGGGCGGCGGTGCCGGGGTCGACGAACGCTCCCGTGGTGCCCGCGCGCTCGTTGTCGAGCACGCAGACGCCGAGCGTGATGCCGGCGATCCTGTCGCCCTCGCCCCGCGCGACGAGGTGAGCGACGGTGGCCGACAGCACGATGCCGCCCGCGCACAGGCCGAGTGTTTGCGCGCTCGTGGAGCCCGTGATGTCCTCGATCGTGTCGAGCGCCTCGACCACGGCCTGCGCGTAGGTGTCGAACGACCAGTCGGCGTGGCGCTCGTCGGGGTTGCGCCACGAGATCGCGAACGCCTGCTGCCCGTGCTTCACGGCGTACTCGATCATGCTGCGGCCGGGCGCCATGTCGGTGACGTAGTACTTGTTGATCATCGGCGGCGTGACGAGCAGCGGCGTCTCGCGCACCTTCGGCGTGGCGGCCTCGTACTGGATCAGCTCGAACACGGGCGTGCGGAGCACCACCGCGCCGGGCGTCGTGGCGAGGTTCTCCCCGACCTCGAACTTCGACTGGTCCACCATCGAGGGGATGCGTGGCGGCTTCGACATGTCCCGCGCGAAGCGGCGCGCGCCGCTGACGAAGTTGAGCCCGCCCGTGTCGAGCGCAGCCTTCATCACCGCCGGGTTGGTGGCGGGGAAGTTGGTCGGCGCGATCGCGTCGAGAACGTTGTCGACGGCGAACCGCACGCGCCTTTCGCTGCGCCAGTCGGCCTCGGCATCGCACACGAGCCCGTCGACTGCACGCGCCGCGGCGAGGTAAGCCTGACCGAGCCGCCGATAGGCGGGGTTGCCGACCCAGGCCGGGTCCTTGAAGCGCCTGTCCCCCTTCGCCGGCTCCACGTCGGAGCGGCCGACCGCGACCTTCGCGAGCTCGGCGGTCAGGCCGAGCCCGCG
>DASYMP010000047.1:0-5646 GCA_036009005.1 Thermoleophilaceae bacterium
GACCCGGATCGCTTCGATATCTCGCGCGAGCCAAAGCGGCACCTCGCGTTCGGCGAGGGCATCCATCACTGCATCGGAGCGCCGCTCGCGCGCCTGGAGGGGCAGATCGTGATCGAGACGATCCTCGCCGAGATGCCGGACTACAGCCTCATCGGAACTCCCACGCGCCTGCCCAACAACATCGTCCGCGGATACACGAGCCTGCCAGCTCGAACGTCGGGCTAGCCGGCCTCGCGCAGCGGCTCCGGGCGCTCGCAGCGGCTTTCGATCTCGACGTGCCGTCCGTTCGACGAAGCGGTCTCGAGCGCCAGGAGGGCTTCGAGCACATGCAGGGCGAGTTCGGCGCTCGCGCGGTGCGGGCGGTTCTCGACGATCGCCATCGCGATGTCGGCCACCCCGATGCCGCGGGATACGTCGCCCTGCTGCACCAGTGGCACCGGTGACCAGTGGACGCTGCCCGGCGGGGGCGGTGGCTGCTCGAGTTCCTCGCGGCCGGCGCGGCGCAGCCGGGGCTCGCCGTGGAACTCGTCCGGGTTCGCCACGGAAAGCGACCCGGCGCTTCCGTAGAGCTCGATGTATGGAAGGTTGGTTGCCCAGACGTCCCAGCTCGCCAGCAGGGTCACGAGCGCGCCGGACTCGAATTCCAGGGCGCCGGTCACATGCGTCGGCACCTCCACGGCAATGCGCTCCCCGCGGCGTGGGCCGACCCCGACGATCCGTTCCGGGAACGTCGCGCGGCTTGCGGCCGTGACCCGTGCGACCGGGCCGAGCATCGCCACGAGCGCCGCGACGTAGTACGGGCCGAGGTCGAGGAGCGGACCGCCACCCTTCCGGTAGAAGCTGTCGACCTGTGGGTGGAAGGTCTCGTAGCCATGCTCGGTCACCATCGCCACGCCGCCCGCGATCGTGTCGCCAATCCAGCCGTCGGCCACGAGCTTGATCGCGGTCTGGATCGACCCGCCGAGGAAGGTGTCGGGCGCGCAGCCCAGCCTCACGCCCGCCGTCGCCGCTGCCTCCACGACCATGCGGCCGTCCTCGAGGGTCGTCGCGAGCGGCTTCTCGCTCCACACGTGCTTGCCCGCGCGAATCGCGGCCAGGCTCGCCTCCGCGTGCGCCTGGGGCGGAGTGAGGTTCACGACCAGCTCGACGTCGCGGTCCGCCAGGAGCTCGTCGGGAGCAAGCGCCCGCGCCACTCCATGCTCGGCTGCCTTCAGCGCGGCGCGGGCCTCGTCCAGGTCCGCGCACGCCACCACCTCCAGGTACTCGTAGCGAGCCAGGCCCCGGAAATACTGGTCGCTCACGTGGCCGCAGCCGAGAATCCCGATTTTCACCCTCGGGAGGCTCTTGGCGAGCCCCGCGCCCCGACAGCCACATCCTTGTCGGGCGGGCTAGAGTGGACCCCGATGCGCTCGCTCCTCGCGGTCACCGTCGTAGTCGCTGCGCTCGCCGCGGCGTCGCCCGCCTCGGCCGCTGTGTTCTTCCACAGTCCATCGAACAACATTCGCTGCGTGATCCAGGCGACCCAGCTCGCTCGGTGTGACATCACCGAGCGCGACTGGACTCCGCCTCCGAAGCCCGCGAGCTGCCCGGGGGATTGGGCGAACGGGCTACAGGTCGGCAGGCACGGCAGGGGCCGCTTCACCTGCGTGACCGACGCCGTCGACGGCGGGAAGGCGCTTCCCTACGGCGAGTCGATCGAGCGTGGCCGCTTCCGCTGCACCTCGCGGCGCGCCGGCATGCGCTGCGTGAACAAGCGCACGCATCACGGCTTCGGCCTCAGCCGCCAGCGCGCGCGGCGCTTCTAAGCGGCGCGCGCGGCTTCCTCGGTCGCACCCACGAGCTGCCCGCCGGGGCAGTCGCAGGCGTTCACCCTCCGGCTCGGGTTCACGAGGCCGACCAGTCCGAGCAGGCCGCCCAGCGCCACGAGCGCGGCGGCGATTCCCGTGGCGAGGTGAAACGACTCGACCGACGCGTCGCGTGACGCGCGCGCCAGCTCCGAGCGCACCGCGGGCGGCGCGTCGGTGGCCACGACCCTCGCGAGCGGCCGGCGCTCCGCCTCCGCAATCGCCTGCCTCACGGCGGGGCTCCGGGCCTGCCCGCCGAGCTCGTCGCGGAGCGAGTTGGCGAACGACGACGCGACGAGCGCGCCCACGGCGGCGATCGCGATCAGGCTCGCCACACGCGCGATCGCGTTGTTCACCCCGGAGGCGATGCCGGCGTTATGCTCGTCGGCGTCCGCCAGCACGGTGGCGGTGAGCGGCGCCACCGTGATCGACAGCCCCACAGCGAAGATCAGCAGTCCGGGGAGCAGGTCGGTCAGATAGTTCACGTCGGCGTCCAGGCGCAGGAACATCGCCAGCCCGGCGGCGGCGATCAGCGGCCCCACGCCCATGAAGAAGCGCGGCCCGTGGCGGTCCGCGAGCGCCCCGAAGCGCGTCGAGAGCAGGAACATCACGGCCGTGACCGGGATCGTCGTGGTGCCGGCCTCGACGGCGCTGTACCCGGCCACCTGCTGGAGGTACAGGATCAGGAAGAAGAACAGCAGCCCGAGCCCCGCGTACATCGAGAACGTCTCCACGTTGCCGATCGCGAAGTTGCGGCGCCGGAACAGCGACAGCGGCAGCATCGGATGGCGGCTGCGCGCCTCCCATACGACGAACGACGCGAACAGCAGCGCGCCACCGCCGAGCGGCAGCCACACGCCCGGGCTTCCCCAGCCGTTCCGCGGCTGCTCGATCAGCCCGTAGGTGATCCCGGCGAGCCCGAACGCGCAGAGCGCGGCGCCCATCGCGTCCACGCGCGCATCCGCCGGGCGCGGATGGGCGGTCGGCATCACGCGCCGCACGAGCCCCAGCGTGATCAGCACGATCGGCACGTTGATGGCGAAGATCCAGCGCCACGACGCCGAGTCGACCAGCTGCCCGCCGATCAGCGGGCCGAGGATGGTGCCCATCCCGCTCCACGCCGTCCAGGCGCCGATCGCCCGACCGCGCTCGTCCGGCGGGAAGGTCGCGGCTATCACGGCCAGCGCCGCCGGCGTGAGCAGCGCGCCGCAGACGCCCTGGAGAGCACGCGAGAGCACGAGCAGCTCGATCGTCGGCGCGAGCGCGCAGAAGACCGACGTGACGCCGAACCCGACGACCCCTATCTCGAAGACCCGGCGGGCGCCGAACAGGTCCCCCAGCGAGCCGCCGATCAGGATCAGCGAGCTGAGCGTTACGAGGTAGGCGTTGACTGTCCACTGCTGGCCGGCGAGGCCGCCGCCGAGGTCGCCGGCGATCGAGGGAAGCGCCACGTTCACGACGGTCGAGTCGACCGTCACCACGGTCGTGCCGAGAATTGCGGCGACTAAGACGAGCGACTTGGTTCTCGGAGCCGCCGGTGGCGGCGTGGGCCCGTTTTCAGTCCTCGAAGAAGGCGTACCCGTACTCCCCGCGCTTGTAGGCGAGCTTCGCGATCGCGATCATCCGCTCGTCGTCGTTGCGCTCGACCTGGTCGAGCGCCAGGGTCACGCGCGCGGCCGCGCGCCGGCAGAACGTGTCGCAGATGTAGCGCTCCTGCCCCGACGGCTCGATGCCGTGCTCCTCGAGGTGAGCGGTCACGCGCGAGAGCACCGCCACCTGGGCGTAGATATCCGACACCGCCGAGGCGAGCCGCTTCTGGTGGAACTGGCGCGCGGCGATCCCGGAGCGGTGCTCGCGCAGGAGCCCCTCGGTCACGCCCCTCAGCCGCTTCACCTGCTCGGAGACGGACCCCGCGAGATCGTCGAGCTCGTCGTGCGCGCGGGTGATCCGGTCCGGGTTCACCTCACGCGCGATGCGGCCGGCCACGTACTCCGCGAGCACGCCGATCGAGCCGATCGGGTCGGCGAGCGACACGTCGCCCATCTCCTTCAGCCGCTCCCCGAGCGGCTTCATCCCGGCCAGCGCGATGAACGCCCGCATCACGTCGTTCGCGCCCTCGAAGATCGGGAAGATGCGAATGTCGCGCAGGTACTTCTCGTAGGGCTCGTCGCGCATGTAGCCCGCGCCGCCGGCGAGCTGGAGCGAGCGGTTCGCCGCGTACCAGAGGAACTCCGTGCCGGCGACCTTGCAGATCGCCGATTCGAGCGAGTAGTCCTCCACGCCCTGGTCCACCAGGCCGGTGCTGAGATAGGCCATCGACTCGAGCCCGAACAGGTAGGAGACGGCCCAGCCGATCTTGTCCTGCACGAGCTCGAAGTCCGCGAGCGGCATCCCGAACTGGCGGCGCTCCTTGACGTGCTTGATCGTCTGGTCGAGCAGGAACTTCGCACCGCCGACCGAGCCGGTGCCGAGCGAGAGACGACCGTTGTTCAGCACCTGCATCGCGATGCGGAAGCCGTCGCCCGGCTCGCCGATCACGTTCTCGGCGGGCACGCGGATGCCGTTGTAGCGCAGCTCGCGCAGGTCGTTGCCGCGCAGGCCCATCGTGTCGAAGCGCTTGCCCACCTCGAGCCCGTCCATCCCCTTCTCGAGGATGAACGCGGTGTAGTCCCGCTCGCCCGTCTTCGCGAACGTCACGAGCACGCCCGCCTTCGACCCGTTGCCGATGTAGTGCTTCAGGCCGTCGAGCCGCCAGGACCCGTCTGCCTGGCGCTCGGCGCGCGTCTCCATGCTCGCGACGTCAGATCCGGCGTTCGGCTCGGTGAGCGCGAACGCGGCGAGCTTGCGGCCACTCGCGAGATCGGGGAGGAAGCGCTCCTTCTGCTCGTCCGAGCCGTAGAGCGCGATGCCCTTCATCCCGATCGACTGGTGCACGCCCATGATCACGCTGAGCGTCGCGTCGATCTGCGCGAACACCTCGGAGACGCGGCAGTAGCCGGTCTGCGACAGGCCCTGGCCGCCGTACTTCTCCGGCACGTACAACCCGAGCAGCCCGCGCTCGCCGAGCTCGGCGATCGTGTCGTCGCCGATCCAACGCTCGTCCTCGACCTTCTGCGCGTCGTACGGCATCTCGCGCAGCGACGCCGTGAGCGCGCGGATCTTGTCCTGCTCCGCGGGGTCCGGCTTGGGGAATGGGAAGACCAGCTCCTCGTGGATCTCGCCCAGGAAGAGCGACTTGGCGAACGACGAGACGCGCTGCTCTGTGGCCGCCTCCATCAGGCCGTGGGGCCGGCGCCGTTGACCGAGTCCGCGCCGCGCGGCTCGGGCCCGACGTAGCGGGCGGTCGGCCGGATCAGCCTGCCCTCGCGCTTCTGCTCCATGATGTGCGCCGCCCAGCCGCCCACGCGTGCGCTCGCGAACATCGGCGTGAACAGATCCGGCGGCACGTCCGCGAAGTCGAGCACCACGGCCGACCAGAACTCCACGTTCGTGGCGAGCACGCGGTCCGGCTTGCGCGCCTTCAGCTCGGCGAGCGCGGCCGCCTCGAGCTTCTCGGCCACCTCGAGCCGCGGCGCGCCGATCTCGCGCGCGGTCCGGCGCAGCACGCGTGCACGCGGGTCCTCGGCGCGGTAGACGCGGTGCCCGAAGCCCATCAGCCGGTCGCCGCGGTCGAGCGCCTCCTTGACCCAGCGCTCGGCGTCGCCCATCGCGTCCACCTCGTCGAGCATGTGCAGCACGCGCGAGGGCGCTCCGCCGTGGAGCGGGCCGGACAGCGCGCCGACGGCGCCCGACAGGGCGGCCG
>DASYMP010000048.1:0-7623 GCA_036009005.1 Thermoleophilaceae bacterium
CCCAGCGGCACGGTCTCCCAGCCCTGGATGTCCCGCGCGCTCCAGTCGTTGAGCAGGACGACGCCGAAGACGTGGTCGAGCGCGCGCTCGACCGGCACCGGCTCCCCCATGACGCTCGGCGTGCCGATCACGAAGCCCGCCTCGAGCTCGATGTCGAGCCGCTCGCTCGGGCCGAAGCTGGGCCCCGGTCGCTGGCCGCTCGGGCGGCGCACGGGCGTGCCGCTCGGCACCACCGTCCCCGCCCTCCCGTGATAGCCCACCGGCAGCCAGCGCCAGTTGGGGAGCAGCGGCTCCGCGTCCGGCCGGAACATCCGGCCCAGGTTCAGCGCGTGGTGGAGCGACGAGTAGAAGTCCACGTAGTCGGCCACCTCGAACGGCATCCCGAGCGCCGCGTCGGGGTCGCCGAGCTCGCGACCCTCGCCCACCCGCTCCCGTGCCTGGCGCCAGGCCTCGGGGCCGGCCGCCATCAGCGCGTTCAGCGACGGCTCGTCGAAGAGCG
Source organism: Thermoleophilaceae bacterium (assembly GCA_036009005.1). Taxonomy (GTDB): domain Bacteria; phylum Actinomycetota; class Thermoleophilia; order Solirubrobacterales; family Thermoleophilaceae; genus JACVRW01. The sequence goes on from DASYMP010000048.1 coordinate 500, forward strand.
GGTCCACGCCGCGCAGGTCGACGACGACCCCGTCCACCCGCGCGCACACGCCGCCGCTCGACATCACGCCGTACGCCAGCGTCACCGCAGCAGCCCCAGCTCGACCAGGTCCTCGACCGGCTCGCTCCAGCTGCAGCTGCCGAAGCCGGTGAACAGCGAACGGCCGCTCTCGGACAGCTCGAGACGGGACGCGTCCTCCTCGGCCAGCACCGCCTCGAGCTCCCCGCGCGGCGCGCTCGCCGCCGCCAGCAGGTTGAGGAAGCCGTGCTCCTCGCCGCGGCGCACGGCGTGATGGAGCCCGGCGGTCGCCTTGAAGGGCACCCCCGCCTCGCGGCAGCAGGCGATCACGAACGCCACCTGCTCGATCGTGGGCGTGACCTCCCCGCCGCAGCGGAGCTTCACCCGCCCGCCCATCGCCGCGATGGCCCCGATGGCGGCCGGCAGGCTGTCGCGCCAGCTGCGGTCGAGCACCAGCTCGAAGTAGGTCTCGACGCCGAGCGGTTGAAGCAGGCCGTAGGCCGTCACGAGGTCAGCGGAGGCGGGTCGGGCGCCGTCCAGCCTGAGCTCCACCGCCTCCACCCCGTCCACGTCGGCCAAGAGCCGGGCGTCGTCGGGGCGGTCCAGCACGACGCTCAGCGGCGGACGCGAGGCCGGCAGCTCGTCCAGGCGCCCGACCTGCACCACGAACCGGTTCAGCAGCGCGGCGTGCGGGCTCTCGCGCGCGCGGCGATCCTCCTCGAGCGCGTCCTCCAGCGACATGCTCGCGGGAGGAAACAGCGCCGCATGATCGATCAGCCGCTCGAGCACTAGCCGCGCTCGACGCGGCTCCCGGGCACGATGTCGTCGCGCCCGTCGGCCCAGCGCACCCACGCCTTGTTGCCGCCGTCGTAGTCGGGCGCCCACAGCACGAGCGTGGCCTCCTCACCCTCGACCGTGCAGCTCTCCGTGCCCTCCTCGTCGAGCCCGCGCCAGAGGCGCACGAAGGCGTTCGACTCCCACTCGTCGCCGATCGTCGTGGGGTCGGTATGGCCGGGGTGCACCACGATCTCGTGCGGGAGCTTCATGAGCACGTCCATGATCGAGTGGCGCAGGTCCTCGAAGCTCGTCGAGCCGGGCGCGCGCACGCCGCCGACCGAGCCCTTGAAGAGCGTGTCCCCCGTGAACACGTCCGTCCCGTTCACGATGAAGTTGAGCATCCCGGCCGTGTGCCCCGGCGTGAGCACCGACTCGATCGTGAGACCGCCGACCCGGATGGTCTCCCCCGGCTCGGTCGTCCGATCCACCTGGTCGATCAGCTCGGCCTCGATCGGGTGCGCCACGATCTCCACGCCGTGCCGGTCCTTCCAGACCGCGTTCTCCGCCACGTGGTCGCCGTGGTGATGAGTCAGCAGGAGCAGCTCGACGTCGAGACCGTGCCGCTCGGCGGCCTCGAGCAGCGGACCCGAGGGCCCACCCGAGTCGATCACGACCGCCTTTCCGTTGTCCTCGTCGCCGACGAGGTAGGCGTTCGAGAGCCAGTCCTGCTGCATGGAGCGTTCGATGATCATGGTCGGCGGCAGCCTAGTATGCGCCCGCGTGGAGGAGCTTCGGAAGCAGTTCCCCGTTCTAGAGCGGGTCGCCTACCTGAACGCCGGCACGAACGGGCCGGTGCCGCTCCGCGCGTTCGAGGCGGTCCAGGCGGAGCTGCGCCAGCAGCTCGAGCGCGGGCGCAGCAGCAGGCCGTGGTTCGAGCACCAGCTCGAGCGGATCGACCTGTTGCGCGAGCGCGCGGCCGGCCTCCTGGGGGCCACCCAGGCGGACGTGGCGCTCACGGGCTCAACGACGGACGGCGTCAACGCGGCGCTGCACGCGCTCGACCTGAAGCCCGGCGACGAGATCCTCACGAGCGACGAGGAGCACCCGGGCGTGTACGGCCCGATCGCGACCGCGCGCGACACACGCGGGGTGCGTGTCCGCGTGGTCCCGTTCGCCGACCTGCCCGGCGAGCTGACGAGCAACACGCGAATCGTCGTGAGCTCGCACGTGTCCTGGGCCACCGGACGGGTGCTCGACACCGGTCCGCTCGCCGACTCCGAGGCGCTCGTCGTGCTCGACGGCGCGCAGGGGCTCGGCGCGGTGCCCGTCGACGTGCACGCGCTCGGCTGCGACTTCTACGCGGCGTCCGGTCAGAAGTGGCTGTGCGGCCCGGGCGGCATGGGCTACCTGTACGCGAACCCGGAGCTCGTGCCGGAGCTGCCCGCGCCCTGGAGCGGCTATCACGCCATGGCCGACGGCGAGCGCGCGCTCGAGCCGGCCCTCCACCCCGACGCGCGCAGGCTCACCACGTCCTTCGCGGTTCCGCACCACGTCGAGTGGGCGCACGCCTCGCTGGACGTGCTCGACGAGGCCGGCATCGAGCAGGTGCTCGAGCACGGCATCGCGGGCGCCGAGCGCCTCGCAGGGGTCCTCACGGAGCGCGGCGTGACCGTCGCGCCGCGCGGCGCCTCCACGCTCGTCTCGTTCGAGGTACCGGACCCTCAGGCCTTCACGGAGCACGCCGCGGCCGAGGGGATCGTCGTGCGCGGCATCCCGGGCGGCTCATACGCCCGCGCGTCGGTGGGCGCGTGGACGAGCGACGACGAGCTCGAGCGGCTGGTGGAGCTCGCGGCCGCCGCGGCCGGCGCGGGCTAGTCGCCCAGGAGGATGACGATCCCGAAGACGATCGCCGCCACGAACGCGGCGAACCCAGCGACGCCCACCGCGGCGTAGAGCGCCGCCTGCCTCACGTGGCCGTCGCGGCTGAACTCGAGCGCGCGCGTGGTCCCGAGGATCGCGAGGCCGTAGGCCGCGGTCACCCCCACGCCCGCCGCCAGCGCCACCCAGACCACCTGGAGGAGTGCGTGCGTGTCGACGATCGCGCCGATCACGAGCTCTCCGCCGCCGGGACGCCCGCGCGGTGCGAGCGGTGGGTGTAGAGGAACGTCGACCCCGCGAGGATCGCCGTCGAGACCACGATCGGGCCGAGCGCGCCGGTCCCGAATGCGCGCGTGACGAGGTAGGTGAGCGCGCCGATCACCGCGGCCATCGGGAGCGTGAGGATCCACGCGACGACGATGTTGCCCGCCACTCCCCAGCGAACCGCGGAGAGCCGCTTCGCGGCGCCTGAGCCGATCACGGCGCCCGAGATCGTGTGGGTCGTCGAGAGCGGGAAGCCCACGTGCGAGGCCGCGAGGATGACGGCCGAGCCGGCGCCCTGAGCGGCAAAGCCCTGAGCCGCGTCCATCTTGTGGATGCGGCTGCCCATCGTCTTGATGATGCGCCAGCCGCCGGCGTAGGTGCCGAGCGCGATCGCCGTCGCGGCAGCGATCACCACCCAGCTCGGCACGTGGAAGTTGTCCTCCGCCACCGTGCCGTTCGCGACCAGGGCGAGCGTGATCACGCCCATCGTCTTCTGAGCGTCGTTCGTGCCGTGCGCGAGCGCGAGGAGGCCGCCGGAGATCACCTGCCCGAGGCGAAAGCCGCCGGTCACCGGGCCGGGCCGCATCCGGCCCACGATCCGGTAGAGCACGAGGATCGCGATCCCGCCGATGATGAACGCGAGCGTGGGCGCCACGAGCGCGGGGATCATCACCTTGCCGAGGATCCCCTCCTGGAAGAAGACGGCGTCGGCGCCCTCGGCCACGAACACCGCGCCGACCATCCCGCCGATCAGCGCGTGCGACGAGCTCGACGGGAGGCCGAAGTACCACGTGATCAGGTTCCAGCTGATCGCCCCGACCAGTCCGCCGAAGACGGCCAAGAGACCCACCGAGTTGGGCTGGACGGAGACCACGTCCTTTGCGACCGTGGCCGCGACCTCCAGCGAGATGAACGCGCCCACGAAGTTCAGGATCGACGCGTACGCGACCGCTATCCGGGGCGGCAGCGCGCGCGTCGAGATCGTCGTGGCGACGACGTTCGCCGTGTCGTGGAACCCGTTTGTGAAGTCGAAGATCAGCGCCGTGGCGACGACGATCACGACGATGATCTCGCTGCTCATTGCGCGCTGCCGCTCGGTCTAGGAATTCTTGATGACGATGCCTTCGAGGATGTTCGCCACATGCTCGGTGGCGTCGATCGCCTCCTCCAGGCGCTCGAAGATGTCCTTCCAACGGATCACGACCATCGGGTCGATCCCGTTGTCGAACAGTGAGGCGATGGCCTCGCGCACGATGCGGTCACCATCGTTCTCCAGCCGATTGATCTCGACCGTGAAGTGGGTGATGTCCTTGTACCCGCGCAGGCGCGGCATGGCCTCGGCGATCTGGCGCGCGGCCGCGTGGAGCACGCGAGCCAGGTCCTGGGCCTGGGACATCGGCGCCTCGATCTTGTAGAGGCCGAGGTAGTCCGCGACCTCCTCGGTGTAGTCCACGACGTCGTCGAGCGCGGAGGCCAGCTCGTAGATGTCCTCGCGGTCGATCGGCGTGACGAAGGTCTGGTTGAGCCGCTGGATGATGTCGTGCGTGATCCGGTCGCCGTCCTGCTCGCAGATCAGGATCTCGCGGGCGAGCTCGTTGCGCTCGGGGTACTGGGCGAGCAGCTCCTCGAGCAGCCCAGCGGCTCGGCGGATGTTGCCCCCGGCCTCCTCGAACAGGTCGAAGAACTGGCGGTCGCCGGTGGAGAGGACGTTCGACAGGCGCACTTGGGCGGGACGCTACCAGTCAGCTCACATCGAACCGCGCAAGCTCCATCCGGCGGGCCGGCAGCTCCCCGACGCGCGCCCTCACGGCCGCGACCGAAGCCTCCCAGTCGTACTCCACCCGCCTCAGCTCCGTGCGGCCGCCGTCCATCACGGCGTAGGCGGCCCGGTGGTCGCCGTCGAGCGGCATGCCCACGCTGCCCGGGTTCACGAGCCGGACCCCGCCCGGGCCCTCGCGCTCGAACTGCAGGTGCGTGTGACCGAAGACGACCCGCTCCGCGGTCGCGCCGCCCAGGCGCTCGGCGTCGGTGTCCTGCAGCTCGGGATAGAAGCTGTCCATGTCGGAGACGGGCGACGCGTGGCAGAAGAGCGTCTCCCCGCGCGTGACCGACTCCGGCAGCGCCGCGAGCTCGCGGCAGAGCTCGTCGCCGATCATCTCGCGCGAGCGATCGACGAGCTCCTCCATGAACTCCGGCATGCCGGCCGGGTCGACGAGCCAGCGGTCCACGTTGCCGCGGATCCAGTGGGCACGATCGAGCCCACGCAGGCGCTCGATCGTCTCAACCGGCCAAGCGCCGAACGTCGCGTAGTCGCCGCCGAGCAGAAACTCGTCGGCACCGCGCGCGTCCGCGAGCACCGCCTCCAGAGCGGGAAGGTTGCCGTGGATGTCATACAGGAGCGCAAGCAACGATCCGCACGGTATCTCGCAGACGTTTAGCCCGCGTTCAAACCGGAACGCTCACATGAAGGGACTCGATCCGAGGGAGGCTTCGGAACCCATGGACAAGCACACAGGACGCACCGACGAGCCGCGCACGAACGACGCGGTCGCTCAGAACGCAGACCAGCCCACCTGGCGCCGCACGTCACCGCGTGGCAACCAGGAGGTGCACCGCGCCGACATGGAGCGCAGCACCGAGCGGCTGGAGATGCTGCTAGGGCACTAGCCCCGGCTATGGGCGGCGGTCAGCCGCCGCCCATAGCTGTCGTAACCAGCACGAGGTCGGCGTCCGCGGGGAGCGTCGTGACGGGCCGATGCACAGCGCCCTCGACGCGAACCGCGGCATGCCCCTCGGCGAGCAGACGCTCGAACACCGCCACGGCCGCCTCATACGAGCCGGGATCGGCCTCCGACCACTCCGCGAGCGGCTCGTCGCCGTCAAGCACCCGTCGCACAAGCCTCCCCATGGGAGGGTTATATACGGCGCTCAGGCGGCCTGCAGGGCGACGCCGGCGAGCCCGCACGCGAACACGACCGCGACGATGGTCAGCTTGCCGTGCCAGCGGTTGAGGGCGAGGAACGCCGCCACGGCGAGGAGCGCGGTCGGCACGTCCACGATGCTGGTGTCGAGGATGTCTACGGTCACCGCCGCGATCAGGCCGATGACAGCGGCGGCGACCCCAAGCAGGAACGGACGGATGCGCGGGTTCTCGGCGACGGCCACAAGCCAGCGGTGGAAGTAGATCGGGAAGACGAATGCCGGGATGAAGATGCCCACCGTCATCGCGAGCGCGCCGCCGATGCCGCCCGCGATGTAGCCCACGAACGTGGAGAAGATGATCAGCGGCGCGGGTAGCACGCCGCTCATCGCGAGCCCGTCCACGAACTCCCCGTCGGTCAGCCAGTGCTGGCCGTCGACGGCGGTGCCGTGCAGGTACGGGATCACGGTGTAGGCCCCGCCGAAGGTGACAAGTCCCGCCTTCAGTCCCTCCCAGAAGATCTCGGCGGTGAGTGAAAGCGTCAGCGCGCCGGTCGCCACCGCGAGGACCACGCCGGGAGTGAGCGCGAAGGAGGGCGTCGTGCGCGTCCACCGCGAGGCGTTCGTCCACAGCTCGTAGGCAAGGCCGGCACCGAGCAGCACGAGCGCAAAGCTCGCCGACGCGAACACCGTCAGCGCGAACGCGGCCAGAGCGAGCAGCGCCAGCGGGATGTCCGTGATGAACGAACGGCTCAGCCGCACGAGCGCCCGGGCGACGATCGCCCCCACCGCCGCCGTCAACCCGTAGAACAGCTCGTCGAGATGGGCCGCGAGATTCGCCTCGACGTACAGAACGGACAGCGCCAGCATCAGGAGGAAGCCGGGCAGCATGAAGCCGAGCCCCGCGAGAAAGCCGCCGAGCTTGCCGCCCCGAATCCGGCCGAAGTAGACGCACAGCTCGTGCGCCTCGGGACCCGGCAGCACCTGGTAGACCGCGAGCGTCTTCTTGAACGTCTCCTCGTCGACCCACTGCTCCTCGTCGACGCACTCCCGCTTGATCATCGCGATCTGCGCGGCCGGTCCACCCCACGCCAGCCCCCCGAACTTCAGGAACCGCAGGAAGATCGCGCCCGGCGGGTCGCCGTCGCGACCTGGCGCGGGGCGCCCGGACGTGGCCTCGGGTCGCATGAGGCGCGGCAGTCTGCCTCATCACGGCGGGGTAGCTCGACGCCGGGTCCAACATCGTGCGGTTTTATCTCGACGACGCG
>DASYMP010000049.1:0-20501 GCA_036009005.1 Thermoleophilaceae bacterium
GGTCGCCGGCCGGGCCGCCCCGCTCGCCGGCGTGGCCGCGGCCCGCGATGCGGATGCGCTGCTCGTCGGAGATTCCCGCGGGCACGTCCACCTTCAGGGTCTTGCGCACGGCGCGGCGGCCGCGCCCGCCACACTCCTCGCACGGAACCTTGGGCACCTTGCCCTCGCCGCCGCAGTTGTCGCAGGGGTGCGTGCGCACCAGCTGGCCGAAGGCCGTGCGCGTGATGCTGCGCAGCTGGCCGGCGCCCTCGCAGCGAGGGCAGGTCTCGATCGGCGTGCCGGGCTCGGCGCCGTTGCCGTGGCAGTGCTCGCAGGTATCGACGAGCTCGTACGCGACCTCGACGCTCTTCCCCGCCGCGGCCTCGGCGAGCGCGACGGAGACCTCGACCGCGACGTCGCCGCCCTGCACGCGACCGCCGCCACCACGGCCGAAGGCGCCGCCGAACGGATCGCCGCCGAAGAACGCGTCGAAGATGTCCGCGAACGAGCCGAAGCCGTGCGCCTGGGACGCGTAGCCGCGCGAGTCGAGGCCCTCGAAGCCGTAGCGGTCATAGGTCGCGCGGCGCTCGGCGTCCGAGAGGATCTCGTAGGCCTCGGCCGCCTCCTTGAACTTCTCCTCGGCCTCCGGGTCGTGGCGGTTCACGTCCGGGTGGAGCTCGCGCGCCAGCCGCCGGAACGTCTTCTTGATGTCCGTGTCGCCGGCGTCGCGCGCGACGCCGAGCACCTCGTACGGGTCGCGCCTCACTCGTCGTACACCTCCGCCACGAAGCGCGACAGCTCAGTCGCCGCCTGGCGCACGGCGATGATCGCGCCCGGGTAGTCCATGCGCAGCGGGCCGATCACCGACACGGCTCCGAGGTTGCGCCGCGCGAGCCCGTAGTTCGCGGCCACCAGGCTCAGGGAGCGCAGCTCCGGCGCGGCGTTCTCGCTGCCGATCCGCAGGTACACGCTTGGCTCGGTGAGCGACTGGCGAAGCACGCCGAGCAGCGCGCGGCGGTGCTCGAGCACCTCCATCAGCGCGCCGATCTGGGACAGCTCCTGGATCCGGTGCTCCGACAGGAAGCGAGCCGCGCCGTCCATGAAGAGCGTGCTCTCCGCGGTGTCCTCGAGCTCCGTGAACGCCGGCGCCAGGGTGGCCACGAACGCGCTCTCGCGCACGCCCTCCGGCGCCGCGAGCCGCGACTGGAGCATGCGCGAGCCCACGTCGAGGCCGCCGAGCGCCTCGTTCAGGTAGCTGCTCGCCCAGTCGACCAGGCCGGGATCGACGGGCGAGTCGTAAGAGATCACGCGCTTCGTGACGCCACCCGTGGAGGTGATCACCACGACCATCGCCACCTGCGGCTGGAGCAGCAGCACCTCGACGCGGTGGATCGTGGCGGTCTCGATCGGAGGCGCGGTCACGAGCGCCAGCAGGTTCGTGACCTGTGAGAGCTGCTCGCTGGTGGCGCGCATCGCCTCGTCGACCTCGCGGCGCATCGTGGTGAGCTCGAGCGGCTTGCGCGGCACCGGCAGCTTGCCCCCGGCGAGGATCTCGTCCACATAGACGCGGTAGCCGCGATCGGTGGGCACGCGGCCGGCGGACGTGTGCGGGTGCTCGAGCAGACCGGTCTCCTCGAGCTTCGCAAGCTCGGCGCGCACCGTGGACGGCCCCCAGGGCACGTCCTGCTGCTCGGCGAGCCACTTCGAGCCCACGGGCTGGTCGAGATCGCGATACGCCTCGACGAGCTTGTGGAGCAGAAAGGTTTGGCGGGGCGTGAGAGCCACGCCCCTATTGTGGCGGAGGCCTAGCGGGACGGCTCGAGCTCGGCTTCGGCGTTCTTGATGATCTTCTTGCCGCCCTGCTCCGCCTCGGTCGCGACGAGGACGCGGCCATCGTCGCGTTCCTCGGTCACCGCGCCGGTCACGGTGATCTCCTGCTCGGGGAAGCCCATGCCGCGGAACTGGACCTTCAGCCGCTTCAGGCTGCGCGGATCGCCGCCCGCGGCGTCGACGTTCGCGCGCGCCACCTGGGCCATCGTGTAGAGCCCGTGCAGGATGTTCGAGGGCAGGCCCACCTGCTTGGCGAAGTCCACGTCGATGTGGATCGGGTTGAAGTCGCCGGACGCGCCCGCGTAGCGGTGCGGCAGGAACCGGTCCGGCGTGACCTTCAGCTCGACCTTCACGACACGCCCCTCACGATGTTGGTCCAGGTGCCGCGCACGACCTCCTGGCCGTCCTGGTTGGTGGACACCGACTCGAACACGTAGAAGCCCATCCCGCCCCGCTCCGAGATGTCCTTCACGGTCGTGACCGTGCTGATCAGGTCACCCGAGCAGACCGGCTCGCCCCAGACGAACTCCTGGCCGCCGTGCACCATCATCGCGAAGTTCAGCCCCACATCGGGGTCGAACAGAGCGGGCGCCACTGAGCCGGAGGAGTAGACCACCGCGAACATCGGCGGCGCCGCCACGTCGCGAAATCCGGCCGCGCGCGCGGCCTCGCGATCGAAGTAGACGGCGTTCTCCTCGCCCACCGCCCTGGCGTACTCGCCGATCTTCTCCTTGCCGACCTCGTACTCGAACGGCGGGAAGCTCTTTCCGATCGCGTCTGTGTTCAGCGGCACGGCGCGGCAGTCTATGTATCCGTGAACCTGCGCCGCTACCTGGACGTGCTGCGCGCCCCGGGCGTCGCGCGGGTCGTCGTGTTCGCGCTGCTGGGCCGTCTTCCCTTCGGAACGCTGCCGCTCTCGATGGTGCTGCTGATGCGCCACGAGCACTACCCGTACGGGCAGATCGGGGCGGTGGTCGCGACCGAGGCGCTGGCGGTCGGCGTCACGGCCGTGTTCATGGGGAGGCTCGTGGACCAGATCGGCCACGCGCGCGTTCTGATCACCGCCGGGACGATCACGTCGGTCGCCGTCTGCGTGCAGGGTGCCGCGATGAGCGCAGGGGCGAGCGTGGGACTGCTCCTCGCCGTCGCCGCGATTCAGGGCGCCGCCGTGCCGCCGATCTCACCGTCCATGCGCTCGCTCTGGCAGGAGCTGGTGCCCGCCGAGCGCCTCGACACCGCCTACGCCTTCGACTCCGTGGCCCTGGAGCTGGCCTTCATCGTCGGACCGCTCCTGGCCGCGGGGCTTGCGACCGCCTGGACCCCGCTCGCTGGAATGTTGCTGTCTGCGGCGTTCTACATCGGCGCCGCGGTCGGCTTCGCGACGGCGCCGGCCTCACGCGCCTGGCGTCCGGCCGAAAGCGTCGAGCGCACGCGCGCGGGAGCGCTGCGCTCCCCCGGGATTCGGACGCTTGCGCTCGCCGCCGCGTGCGCGGCCATCGCGTTCGGCGCACTCGAGGTCGCGCTCACGGCGTTCGCGGAGGAGGAGGGCTCGCGCGCCGCCGTCGGTCCGCTCATCACGGTGTGGTCGATCGGGTCACTGGTCGGCGGGCTCGTCTACGGCTCCCGCACGTGGGCGTCACCGGCTCCGCGGAGATTCCTGATCCTGAGCGGCCTGCTGGTGCTTGGCGCGCTGCCGCTGCCGTTCGCCGGCTCGCTCCTCTCCATGAGCGCGTTCCTGTTCGGGACGGGCCTCGCACTGGCGCCGCTTGGCGCGACCGCCTTCGCATTGGTCGCCGCGCTCGCCCCGGCGGGCATGGCGACGGAGGCATATTCCTGGCACATCGTCGCGAACGTGGTCGGCTCCTCGATCGGAGCCTTCGTAGCCGGCCTGCTGGTCGATCACGCCAGCGTGGGGTGGGCGCTCGCAAGCGCCTCGATCGCGTGTGGGCTCGCCCTGCTGGTGGGCCTGGCGGGCCGCCGGACCCTGTCGGTTCCCGAGGCCGCCTAGGCGGCTTCGCGGAGCGCCTGCGCCTCGGCCAGCGTCGAGAGCTTCCGCAGCGCGGCCTCCTCGATCTGGCGGGTGCGCTCGCGCGTGAGCTGGAACAGCTTCGCGACCTTGTCGAGCGTCTGCGGCTGCTCGCCGGAGAGCCCGAAGCGGAGCTCGATGATGCGCTTGTCGCGGTAGGGCAGGTTGTCGAGACAGGCCTGGAGACGCGCGTCGCGCATGGACTCGACCGCCTGGTCGAACGGCGACGCGGCCGACTCGTCCGGGATCAGGTCGCCGAACTGCGCGGCGTCGGCGTCGTCGCCGACCGGCTTGTCGAGCGAGACGAGCTGCTGCGCGGCGCGCATGATCACGTCGGCCTCGACGGGGTCGACCCCGGCCAGGTCGGCGATCTCCTCGACGGTGATGTCCTTGTGCCCGTCGGCCTCCAGCTTGCGCTGTGCGCCGTCGAGCTTCTTGAGGATGTTGTCGATGTGGATCGGGATCCGGATCGTCCGGCCCTTGTCCGCGATCGCCCGCGAGATCGCCTGGCGGATCCACCAGGTCGCGTAGGTCGAGAACTTGTAGCCCTTGCGGTAGTCGAACTTCTCGACGGCGCGCACGAGGCCGATCGTCCCCTCCTGGATCAGGTCGAGGAACGGCAGGCCCTGGTTTCGGTAGCGCTTCGCGATCGAGACCACGAGGCGCAGGTTCGCGCGCGTCATATGGTCCTTCGCGGCGAGGTCTCCGCGCTCGATCCGCTTGGCGAGGACGACCTCCTCGCCGGCGGTGAGAAGAGGCGTCTTGGCGATGCCGTCGAGGAACTGCTGAAGGGAGTCCAGCGTCGGGTCGGGCGCCGGCTGCGTCAGGGTATCCGTACTCATCGCGCGCCAAGCTACGGCCGACCCTTAAGGCTTACCTAAAGCCGGTAAAGCAGCGAAAAACCCGTGCAACCGCTCACATCCGTCCTGATGCCGGCCTTCCGCTCCGAGGCGACGATCCGCGCATCCGTGGAGAGCGTGCTCGCCCAGACCGAGGAGCGGCTCGAGCTGATCGTGGTGGACGACGCGTCGCCCGTGCCGGTCTCGGAGCTGCTCGCGGACGTGCGCGACCCGCGGCTGCGGGTGCTCCGCCATGCCCGCAACCGCAATACGGCGGCCGCGCGGAACACCGGCCTGGCGGCCGCGCGCGCCCCGCTCGTCTCCCAGCTCGACGCCGACGACCTCTGGGAACCGGACTACCTGGAGACGATCGCCCCGCTCTTCGACGACCCCCGCGTGGGGCTCGCCTACTCGAACACGCACATCATCGGCCACCCGAACGGGCTCGACGACTACATCGGCGACCCCTCGGTCCACCCGCTCGACCGCTTCCCGAAGCTCGCCGACGCGTGTCCCGTGCCCGCCCCCACGGCGACGATGCGCACGGGGGCGGTGCGGGCTGTGGGCGGCTACTCGCGCTGGCTCTGGACCGCCACCGACTACCACCTGTACGCGAAGCTCGTGGCGGCGGGCTGGCGCTTCGCCTACGTGCACCGGCAGCTTGCGCACTACCGCTGGCCGGCGGGCGCCAGCAAGAGCGCGGCGCGGCGGCGCGTGGAGCTGGCCGAGCTGCAGCTGTGGCTCGCCTTCGCGCTGCGGCACCCGCGCGTTCCGGGGCCGAAGCGCCAGGTGCGGCTGCGGCTCAGGCGCGAGCTCGAGCGGCTGGCCGGGCACCGCTAGTTTCCCGCCGGTGGGGCCGGTCAGGGACGAGGGGCTTGTGCAGGTGTTCGGGTCGAGCTTCGACGACCGCGAGCTCGAGGCCGTGCGCGCCGCGCTCGAGCAGGGCTGGATCGGGATGGGAGAGCAGGTCGTGCGCTTCGAGGAGGCACTCGGCGAGCGCCTCGGCGCGCACGTGGTGATGGTGAACAGCGGCACGAGCGCGCTCCAGCTGGCGGTCGAGCTGCTCGAGCTGCCGCCGGGCTCGGAGCTCGTGCTCCCGTCGTTCACGTGGGTCGGCTGCGCGAACGCGGTGGCGCTCGCGGGCCACTCCCCCGTGTTCGCGGACGTGGAAGAGGACAGCGCCAACCTGTCCGCCGCCACGGTCGAGCCCCGGCTGACCGCGCGCACCGCCGCGGTGATGGCCGTGCACTACGCCGGCAAGCCGGCCCGCCTCGACGAGCTGGCCGAGCTCGGGCTGCCGATCCTCGAGGACGCCGCACACGCCGTGGACTCTGCGCTCGCCGGCAGGCGCTGCGGCACGATCGGCCGGCTGGGCGTGCTCAGCTTCGACAGCGTCAAGAACCTCGCCACCCCGGACGGCGGCGCCGTGGTCACGGCCGACGCCGAGCTGGCCGAGCGCGCCCGGCGGCTCCGCTACTGCGGGATCGGCCGCTCGGGGTTCGAGCGCCGCGGCGAGGGGCGCTGGTGGGAGCACGGCATCGAGCGCCCCTTCCCCAAGCTGACCCCGAACGACGTGAGCGCCGCGATCGGGCTCGTGCAGCTCGACAAGCTCGACGCCTCCCAGGAGCGCCGCCGCAGGATCTGGGCCGCGTACGCCGACCGGCTCGCCGGCCTCGACTGGCTGGCGCTGCCGCCCGGACCCGCCGCCGACGAGCGCCACTCGTGGTTCACCTACCTCGTGCGCGTGCTCGACGGCCGCCGCGACGCGCTCGCCGCGGCGCTGCTCGACCGCGGCATCTACACGACGCTGCGCTACACCCCGCTCCACCGCATCGGCCCGTACGCCTCCCCCACGCCGCTCCCGGTGAGCGAGCGGCTCGCCGACGAGGGCCTGAATATCCCGCTGCACCCGCGCATGACGGACGGCGACGTGGAGCGTGTCGTGGCCGCGCTCAGCGCCTTCTGATGGCGCGGCCACTCCTCATCTGCGGCACGCGCAGCTTCGCCGCCGAGGTGGCGGGCCTGGTGGCCGACATCCCCGGGCTCGAGCTCGCCGGCTTCGTGGAGAACATGGACCGCGCCCGCTGCGACGAGCCGTTCGAGGGCCTGCCGGTCCACTGGATCGACGACATCGAGGCGCTGGCCTCGACCCACCAGGCAGTCTGCGCGCTCGCCACGACGCATCGCAGCCGCTTCACGCGCCAGGTGGAGGAGCTCGGGATGCCCGCGGCCACCGTCGTTCACCCGAGCGCGCACGTGGCGGGCTCCGCCACGCTCGCGCCCGGCGCGATCGTGAGCGCCGGGGCGATCGTCGGAGCCCACACGCACGTCGGTGGCCACGCGCTGCTGAACCGCGGCGTGCTCGTGGGCCACCACACCGAGATCGGCGCACACGCCAGCCTGATGCCGGGCGCGAACGTGGCCGGCAACTGCCGCGTGGGCGACTCCGCCTTCGTCGGGATGGGCGCCCTCGTGCTCGACAACCTCACGGTCGGCGCGCAGTCGGTGGTGGCGGCCGGCTCGGTCGTGACGCGCGACGTTCCCGACCGCGTTCAGGTGATGGGCACCCCGGCGCGCGTCGTCAAGGAGGACATCGAGGGCCGCTGACCCTGAGGCCCGCGCGGCTCAGCGCTTCGCGTCTCCGCCGTCCAGCTCGAGCACGGTCAGGAACGCCTCCTGGGGAACCTCCACGCGGCCCACCTGCTTCATCCGCTTCTTCCCCTCCTTCTGGCGCTCGAGCAGCTTCTTCTTGCGGCTGATGTCGCCGCCGTAGCACTTGGCGATGACGTCCTTGCGCATCGGCTTGACGGACTCGCGGGCGATCACCTTCGCGCCGATCGCCGCCTGGATCGCCACCTCGAACTGCTGGCGCGGGATCTGCTTGCGCAGGCGCTCGGTGAGCACGCGGCCGGCCGGATAGGCCTTGTCGCGGTGCACGACCATGGACAGCGCGTCGACCTTGTCGCCCGCGAGCAGGATGTCGAGCTTCACGAGGTCGCCCTCGCGCATCCCGATCAGCTCGTAGTCGAGCGAGGCGTAGCCCTTCGTGCGCGACTTCAGCTGGTCGAAGAAGTCGAGCACGATCTCGGCGAGCGGCAGGTCGTAGTGGAGCTGCACGCGCTCCTGCGAGAGGAACGTCATGTCCACGTGCGTGCCGCGACGCTCCTGGCAGAGCTCCATGACGGCCCCCACGTGCTCCTTCGGCATCAGGATCGTGGCGCGGATGTAGGGCTCCTCGATCGCGGCGATCTCGGCGCGGTCGGGCATGTCGGAGGGCGAGTGCACGACCACCTCCGTGCCGTCCGTCAGCCGCACGTCGTACTCGACGGTCGGCGTGGTGGCGAGCAGCTCCAGGTCGTACTCGCGCTCGAGCCGCTCGCGCACGATGTCCATGTGCAGCAGCCCGAGGAAGCCGCAGCGGAAGCCGAAGCCGAGCGCCTCGCTCGTCTCGGGCTCCCACGTGAGCGCGGCATCGTTCAGCGACAGCTTCTCGAGCGCGTCGCGCAACTCGGGGAACTGGTTCGTCTCGACCGGGAAGAGGCCGCAGAAGACCATGGGCTTGATCTCGCGGTAGCCCGGCAGCGGCTCGCGGGCCGCGCCGGCGCGCGTCGTGAGCGTGTCGCCCACGCGCAGCTGCGACACGTCCTTGATGCCGGTGATCACGTAGCCCACCTCGCCGGCGTGGAGCGCGCCGACGGGCGTCATCTGGGGACCGAAGAAGCCGATCTCGTCGATCTCGGCCTGCGTGCCGGCCTGCATCGCGAGGATCGCGTCGCCGTTCGTGAGCGTGCCGTCCACCACGCGCACGTAGGCCACGACGCCGCGGTACTGGTCGAACTCGGAGTCGAAGATCAGCGCCCGCGCGGGTGCGTCCGAGTCGCCCTGCGGCGACGGCACGCGCTGCACGACGGCCTCGAGCAGCTCTCTCACACCCTCCCCCGTCTTCGCGGAGATGCGCAGCACGCTGTCGGCGTCCTCGCCGAGCAGCTCGGAGACCTCGCCTGCCACCCGCTCCGGCTCGGCGCCCGGCAGGTCGATCTTGTTCATCGCGGGGATCAGCTCGAGCCCCGAGTCGACGGCGAGGTAGGTGTTCGCCACGGTCTGGGCCTCGACCCCCTGGGAGGCGTCCACCACCAGGACCGCCCCGTCGCAGGCGGCCAGCGAGCGCGACACCTCGTAGGTGAAGTCCACGTGCCCGGGGGTGTCGATCAGGTGCAGCCGGTAGACCTGCCCGTCGTTCGCCTCGTACTCCACCCGGACGGCCTGCGCCTTGATCGTGATGCCGCGCTCGCGCTCGAGCTCCATCGAGTCGAGCAGCTGCGGGCGGTGGTCGCGCGCGTCGACCGCGCCGGTGATCTCGAGGATCCGGTCGGCCAGCGTGGACTTCCCGTGATCGATGTGGGCGATGATCGAGAAGTTCCGGATGTTGCGTGCGGGCGGTGCCATCGGGCGTACGAGTATGGCGATGCGGGTCGTGAGGCAAGCACCCGGGCGGTGCCCGGTGCGCAGCAATGCCATAGTGCTGATCGGACTCGTGGTATCGAC
The DNA here is from genome assembly GCA_036009005.1 of Thermoleophilaceae bacterium. Lineage (GTDB taxonomy): Bacteria > Actinomycetota > Thermoleophilia > Solirubrobacterales > Thermoleophilaceae > JACVRW01. The sequence continues at coordinate 9,220 of DASYMP010000049.1, forward strand.
TGACATCGAAGTCGTAAAGGCAACCTTCGCTGCCTTCGCGGATCGTGACCTCGACGCTGTTCTGGCCCTCGTCGACCAGGACGTCGAGTTCACCGCGGTAACCGGCGAAGAGGCCGGCAGGACCCGCCCCTACCTGGGGCACGCCGGCATGCGCGAGTACTTCCGCGACGCCGCCGCGATCTGGGAGGAGCTCAGGCTCACCCCCAGGGAGTTCCGCTCGGTGGGTGACCTGATCCTGGTGACAGGGCGCGTCTCGGCGCGCTCGAAGAGCCGGACGGTCACGGGCTCGACCGGCTGGGTCTGGCGGGTCCGCGACGGCAAGATCGTCTACGTGCGCGTTTACAACTCGGCCGCCGACGCGATCGCGGCTGTCGAGAACGACGAGCTCTAGCCGAGCCGCGCGGGCCTAGGGCCGGCGCCGCGCCCGGAGCAGGTAGTCCACCTGCTCCTGCTTGCGCATGATCATGTGCTCGAGCCGGTGCTCCACCGCCTCGGACGCGGCCTCGCGCCCGGTCGGCTCGATCGCCGCCTGAAGCGCCTCGAGCGTCTTCGACTCGCACTCGATCAGGTCGTCGAGCGCCTGTGCCGGGTCGGGCACGAAGCTGAGCGGGGCCACGTCGGTGGTCGGCTCGCCGCCGAGGGCCGTGATCTTCTCCACGATCCGCGTGGCGTCCTCGAGCTCGGACAGCGCGTGCTTTCGCATCTTGTCGGCGTGCGCCTGGAACTCGAGCCCGATCACGCTGCCCGCCACGAGCGAGTAGTGCAGCACCGAGCGGTGCTGGAGGCTGAGCGCCTCGTTGAGGCACTCGATCTGCTTATCGACATCCATCTTCTCGTCGGCCATCCGCCGCTTCTACCCATCGGAGCGCCCGCGGCTAACGAGGAGCCGCGGAATCTGCCTCGCCTCCGGCACGCGAAGCACCCACACGGCGCCCGCGTAGACGGCCAGGCCGGCGGCGATCGCGGCGAACACCGAGGCGATCTGGGCGCCGAGCGAGCGGCCGAGCGCGTCGTCGAGCCCGTTCCAGACGAGGTACGAGACCGCGGCGAGCAGCGCGGCCGCGGCGACCATCCGGGCGACGCCGGAGAGCAGCCGCCTGCCCTCGATCCCGCCGAGCTCCCGCCGGAGGATCCAGCCCTGGGCGATGCACATGACGACGGTGCCGACGACCGTGCCGAGCACGATGCCCGCGATGTCGAACGGCCCGTAGAGCGCCGCGGCGAGCGCGGCGTTCACGACCAGGTTCAGCCCGGCGAGCGCCGTGGTGGCCCAGGGACGCTGGAGGCTGAAGAACGTGCGCGAGAACATCAGGCTCACGCCCTGGAACGGCAGCGAGATCGACCACCACAGCATCGCCGTGGCCGTGAGCTCCGTGGCCGCCGGGCCGAACGCGCCGCGCTGGTACACGAGCCGCGTGACCGGCTCCGCGAGCACGGCCATCAGCACCGCGCTCGGGATCAGGAGCAGCGAGATCTGACGCACGCCGGTGCCCATGGTGCGGCGGAGGTCGTCGCGCGCGCCGCGGGCGGCGTAGCGCGACATCGTCGGGAACAGGATCGTCGCGACGGCGATGCTGAACAGGCCCTGCGGCAGCTGGTAGATGCGGAAGGCCTTGTCGATCGCAGCGGGCGCCTGCGGCGAGACGAGCGTGCCGAACAGCGAGTTGATCAGCAGGCTCAGGTTGATGAGGCCGAGCGCGATCGTCACGGGCAGCATCAGCTTCAGGACGCGCCGGACGCGCTCGTCGCGCCAGTCGATCTTGATCGTGAGCCCGCCGCCGCGCCCGCGCAGCCACGGCAGCGGGAGCAGGAACTGCACGACCGTGCCGGCCAGGATGCCGATCGCGTAGGCGTAGATCTCGTCGCCCTCGGGGAGCGCCGGCACGAGGCCCACCAGCGCCGCGATGATCACGGCGTTCCAGGCCACCGGGGCGAGCGCGGGAACCGCGAAGTGCTCGAACGAGTTGAGCATCCCGACCACGAGCCCGGAGAGCGCGAGCAGCACGACGATCGGGAACATCAGCCGGGCGAGGTTGACCGTGAGCTCCGCGAGCGCCGGGTTGTCGTCGAAGCCGGGCGCGAACAGGCTCATGATCGGGCCCGCGAAGATGACGAACAGCGCCGTCACGGCCCCGAGCAGCAGGCAGATCAGGAAGAACAGGCTGGAGGCGACGCGGAACGCCTCCCTGCGCTCGCCCTTCTCGAGCAGCTCCGAGAAGACGGGCACGAACGCGCCCTGGAGCGCGGAGTCGGCGAACAGGGCGCGTATGAGGTTCGGCACCTGGAACGCGATCGTGAAGGCCGACATCGCGGGGGTCACGCCGAAGTACCTGGCCGCCACGACCTCGCGGGCGAGGCCGAAGAGTCGCGACAGGCCGGTCGCGAAGCTGAAGAAGGCCGTGTTGCGCGCCAGACGGCGTGCTTGGCCGGGCCGCCCGGGTGCGTCGGTCGCCACGAAATCGCCCCGCTACACTCTTCGTCCGCTGCGCTGAAGCTGCGGCGACTGATTTCCCATGGCCAACATCGCCTCACAAGAAAAGCGGATTCATCGGGCGGAGCGCGAGCGCCTCGAGAACCGGCGCCGTACTTCCCAGGTGAAGACGTGGTTCCGCCGCCTCGAGACCGCGGTCTCCGAGGGCGACGCCGCGCGCGCCGACGCGGAGTTCACGGCGCTCGTCTCGCGGATCGACAAGGCGGTCAAGTCCGGCGCGCTGCATCGCAACAGCGGCGCCCGCAAGAAGTCCCGCGCGGCACGCCTGCGCGCCCGTCTCTCCTAGGCGCCCCGCCAGGCGCCCACTGGGCAACCGTCCTGCCCAGCCCCCCACCACGGGGTGCAATCCAGGACGGTGAGCGTGAGGACGCGCCCGCGGGCCGCGGCTAGCCGGTCGCGCGGGCCAGAGCGACCGAGAAGGCCGCGTCCTCGTCCACGCGCAGCTCGCCGCCTCCGCGCAGCTCCACCTCGAGGTCGGCGAACACGCAGATCGCGCGCTCGAGCGTGGGCACGTCGGCCTTCTTCGCCTTCGCGATCACCTTCTTGGTGGCCCAGGGCGGGCCCTTCAGGAGCTCGCCGACCCTGGCGTCCGGCATGCCCGTGGCGAGCAGCGCTGCGGCCTGATGCACCTCGCGCAGCCGCCTGACCACCGGGAACAGCAGCCGCGCGGGGCGCTCGCCGTGCTCGTCGAGCTGCTCGGCGAGCGCGAGCGTGGCCTTGAGATCGCCCGCCACGAGCGCGTCGGCGAGGTCGTAGGCGCCCGGCGCGGTGTCGGACGCCGCGAGCCGCTCCACATCCGCGGCGGTCACGTTCAGCGACGGGTGCAGCGTGAGCCCGATCTTCTCCAGCTCGCGTGAGAGCCGCTGCTGGCTGGTCCCCACGCGCGCGACCAGCACCTTCGCGGCCTCGCCGTCGAGCTGTAGCCCGAGCTCGCGGGCGTGACCGATGCACCACTTCGGCAGCTCCCACGGCTTCGGCGCCGCGTACTCGCGCGTCTCGCCGCCGGCGTTGTCCACCGCCTTCGAGAGCTGCTTGGTGGCCTTGCCCCTCGCGACGAGGACGAGGACGGTCTCGGGCGGCAGATCGGCGAGGGCGTCCTCGAGCGGACCGAGCTGGTTCGCCTTCCACGCACCCACGTCGTCGACCAGCAGGTAGCGCGTGCCCGGGTCGAAGCTGAGCATCGCCAGCGCGCCCGCCACCTCGGCGGGATCGCTCTGCCGGGCGTCGAAACCCTCGAGCCCGCCGGGCCCGCGCTCGTCGTCGGCTCGCTTCCGCAGACGCGCGCGCCAAGCGTCGATCTTGGCGTCGTCGTCACCGCAGACGAGGTAAACAGGCTTCAGGTCCGCCACCGCCCCGAGTCTACGGCCGGCCGCCGCGGAAGCCCGGAGCGGGTCGTTCAGCGCTCCGTCGTGACATGCATCTCGCCGTGCTTCACGGTCAGCGTCACGGTGCCGTCGCGGTCCGTTCGGTAGGTCGGAACGTCCGCGCGCGTCAGCGCGGCCAGGGTCGAGGGAGCCGGGTGGCCGTAGGTGTTCGCGCCCACCTCGATCGCGTCGATCTCGGGACGTAGGCGGTCGAGCAGCTCGGGCAGGCCGGGGTCAGAGCTTCCGTGGTGTGGCTGCTTCATCGCCTCGACGTCGGGCAGGTCGAGCGGGAGGAGGGCGTCGCTCTCGGCGTCGGCGGACAGCAGGAGGTCGAAGGCGCCGGAGCTGACGATCGCCACCACGGCGCGCGGGTTCGGGTCCTCTGGCGCCGGCCCGGGCGGGCGCGGCCGCGGCGACAGCACTCGGATCGCGATGCCGCCCGCGCGCAGCGTCATCGGGGCGACCGCCGGGATGATCCGCACGCCGCGTCGGCGGGCCTCGTCTCGCACCGCCTCGAGACTCGGATCCGGGTTGCCGTCGCCGCCGTCGAGCAGCATGCCGACCGGGTAGCGGGCGAGCACGCCGACGAGGCCTCCGTGATGGTCGCGCGAGGCGTGGGTGGCCACCACGATCGCGAGCCGCCGGACCCCCGCGCGGCGGAGCAGGCGCGTGACGCCTCCCTCGGGCGGGCCGCCGTCGAACAACACGGCGCTGCCGTCGGGATGCTGGATCAGCGTGGCGTCGCCCTGGCCGATGTCGAGGAACCTCACCGTGAGGTCGCCCGGCGGCGAGGGCGAACCGAGCCCGCTGGCCGTGGCGAGCAGGATGACGGAGGCCCCGAGCGTCGCGGCGGCGGCGCGCACCGACCTCGGCGCCCGGCGCCACGCGGCGGCCCGCTCCGCGAAGCCGGCGGCCGGGACGGGCTTCGAGCGACGGGGTGTGGCGCGTGTGTATCGCATACCGATGGAGGCACGCCACACCCCGGCGCAGACGAGCGCGAGCGCGGCGTATGCCGCGCATACGCCCGCGGCCGAGTGGATCGGCAGCGCGAGCCGGCCGCCTGGAAGGTCCGCGCAGCGCTCGGCGAGGCCCTCGAGGTATGCGAGCGGGAGGCGCGTGAGCGGGCCGAGCAGGCGCGCGAGCTCGTCGGCGGGCGGGACGACCGGCGCGACGAGACCGAGCGCCGCCTTCACCATCCCGAGCCACATGGCGGGCGCGACCGCGGGCAGCGCCAACAGGTTCGCCAGCAGCCCGGCCAGCGGTACCGAGTCGAAGTGGTAGGCCACGAGCGGCGCCGTGGCGAGCGTGGCCGCGACCGTGATCGCCACGCCGTCCGCCAGGCCGCGCACGAGCGCTCGCGCCACGGGCGCGGGCGGGTCGCGCAGCAGCTCCCCGCCCGCGCTGCCGAGCCAGCGCGCGAGCGGGCGCCCGATGAGGAGGATGCCCGCCACCGCCACGAACGACAGCTGCCAGCCGGGGTCGGCACTCGCGCGCGGGTTGATGGCGAGCGTCACCGCGGCGGCGAGCAGCAGCGCATACCAGCGCGACGCGGGGCGCGAGAGCATGATCGCCGCGATTCCGGCTATTCCCATCACCCCGGCTCGCTGGAGCGAGGGCCCGGCGCCCGCGAGCGGCACGTAGAGCGCCACGAGGCAGGCGAGCCCAGCTCCGCGCGCCGCCGGGCCCACCCGCGCGACCGCGAGCAGCGGCAGCGCGAGCGCCACAAGCAGCATCACGTTCTGACCGCTGACCGCGAGCAAATGACTGAGGCCGGAGTCGCGCCAGTCCTGGCGCGTGGACGCGTCGATCGCCTCGTCCTGCCCGAGCACCATCCCGCGCGCGAGGGCGGCCTCGGGGCCCGGCAGGCCGGCCGCCACCGCCCGCTCCGCGCGCCGGCGCATGACATCGAGGCTGCCGGCGACCCCGCCGCGTGAGCGCCCGGTGGCCTTCGCATGGTCGAGCAGGAGCTCGCCGGCGATGCCGCGCTGACGGAGGTGGGCGGCGAAGTCGCGCTCGCCGCTCCCGCTCGCGCGCAGCTCCCGGAGCTCACCGCTCACGGAGAGCTCCCGGCCGGGGGTGAGGTCGCCGGGCAGGCGCGTCCAGCGCGAGACGCGCAGCAGCACGCGCGCGCCGCCGAGCGGGCCGTCGACCACCGTCACCTCCGCCGACGAGCCGAACGGGGACGGCCGCGGCCGCGTGTCGAGCTGGACCCGCAGCGAGCGGACCGGGCCGTCGCGAACGCGGGCGCTCGATCCGTCGAGCGCCGCGAGCCGCGCCTGGCCGGCCAGCGCGCCCCCCAGCAGCAGCACGCCCGCGAGCGCCCCGAGCCGCGCGGCGCGGCAGACCACGAGCAGGAGCGCAACGCCCGCCGCCGCGACCAGCGCGAGCAGCGGCGACGCCACCGACAGGCCGAGCCCGGCCGCGACACAGGCCGCGGCGAGCTGAAAGGGCCGCGCTCGCGCCGCGGTCACGGTTGCAGCGCATCGCGCAGCGTGGCGAGCCGCTTCTCGCCGATGCCGTCCACCTGGGCGAGCTCGTCGAGCGAGCGGAAGCCGCCGTGCGCGTCGCGGTACTCGACGATCCGTGCCGCGAGCGTGGGACCGATCCCGTCCACCTGGTCGAGCTCCTCGGCGGTCGCCGTCGAGAGGTGGAGCCTGGCGCCGGGGGGCGCGCCGGATACGCCGCCGCCCGCCGACCCCGCGGCGCCGGCTCCCGCCGCCGGCACCACGATCTGCTGGCCGTCCTGCACTCGCGCTGCGAGGTTCACGAGCGTGAGGTCCGCGCGCCCGGTAGGACCGCCGACTCGCTCGAGCGCGGCGGCCACGCGGGTGCCGTCCGCCACTCGGATCAGCCCGGGCTTCCGCACCGCTCCGACCACGTGCACGTAGAGCCGCTTGGACGACGACGCCGAAGGCTCGCCGTGGGCGCTCGCGCCAGAGCCCGCCGCGCCGTCCACCCGCACCGGCGGCGCCGCCGCACCGCCACCACCGCCCAGCAGCCGTACCGCCGCGAACACGGCGACCGCGGCCGCCACCACCCAGATCGCGATCGTCGCGCGCGACTGCTCAAGCACCCGCCGAACGTACGGCGGCGCGCGTTACACGTGGGCGCCGAGCGTCACGCCTCAGCGAACGTCGAAGCCCGAAATGCCCTCCGGCTGCTCGCTCGTCTCCTCGACGGATGACACCTCGGCGCCGCGTGGGCCGTGCCGGCAGAACTCCACGAGCGCGGCGACGGCGTCGGGCGCGCCCTCGAACACGGCCTCCACCGCGCCGTCCGAGCGGTTCGCGATCCAGCCGGCCACTCCGCGGGCGTTGGCCTCGCGGCGGCAGGAGTCGCGAAAGAAGACTCCCTGGACGCGGCCGTGCGCCACGACCCGGCGGCGAGACGCCTCACTCATAGAATCGTGCGCGCATTGGATGAACGAGACACAGCCGATACGCCCTGGGGCGTGGATTCTGAGTATGGACGCCTGCTCGACGTCCTGCTCTGCCCCCCCGACAACTTCCACTGGCTGCCCGCCAGCGCGATCTCCCGCGCGACGCTCGCGAGCGGCGTGTCGTTCAGCAAGGAGGACGCCCAGCGCCAGCACGCGGAGATGGTGAGCGTGTACGAGGAGGCGGGCGTGCGCGTGCACTTCCTCGAGCCGGACCCCGCGCTCCCCTACCAGGTGTTTGCGCGCGACTCGAGCATCAACGTGCCCCAGGGCCCGATCGTGACGCAGCCCCACCAGTGGTGGCGGCGCGGCGAGTATGCGCCGGTGATCCGCTTCTACGAGCAGGCGGACATCCCGATCCACCGGATGATCACGGCGGCCGCGCTCGAGGGCGGCGACTTCATGATCGTGGAGCCGGGCGTCGCGGTGATCGGAAACGGCGAGGAGCGCACCGAGGAGCCGGCGGCACGGCAGCTCGCCGGCTGGCTGGAGGCCGACGGCTGGGAGGTGCGGATCGAGCGCATCCCGCCGCACTTCCTTCACATCGACGTGCTGGCCGCGATGCTCGGCGAGAAGCTCGCCGCTGTCTGTGTCGAGCAGGTCGGCACCGGATTCGTGCGCTGGCTCGAGTCGAAGCAGGTCGAGATCGTGCCGGTGTCGCTCGCCGACGCGCTCAAGCTGGGTGTGAACGGAGTCTGCCTCGGTGGCGACAAGGTGCTCACAAGCGCTGAGTCGCAGGACCTGAACGACCGTCTCCGCGCACTCGGGCTGACGGTCTACGACCCCGAGCTCGCGGCGTTCACGCTCGGCGGCGGGGGCGCTCACTGCCTGATGCAGGCGATCCGCCGCGAGCGGGTCGGGTGACGCGCGCGCAGCCGGGCGGGGCGGGTTGATGGAGGTCCGGCCGGAGCGCGCGATTGCGGACCTGCGCGAGCTCGCGCGGCGCACCGGTGGCCCGGGCGGCGCGCGCAGGCTGTGCTGGACGCCCGTCTGGCAGGACGCGCGCGCCTTCCTGCGCGAGCTACTGGCCGCGATCGACGGCGTGAGCGTCGAGCTCGACGAGGCCGGCAACCTCTGGGCGACGCTGCCCGGCGAGGGCGGCGGCCCCGGCGAGGGGGGCCGCTCGGGCGCGCTTGCCGTCGGCTCTCATATCGACTCGGTCCCGAACGGGGGTTGGCTTGACGGGGCGCTCGGGGTGATGGCGGGCGTCGAGCTGCTGCGGGCCGCGGCGGAGGCGGGCGGGGTCGCCCGGACGCTCACGCTGATCGACTTCGCCGACGAGGAGGGCGCTCGCTTCGGGCGCAGCCTGTTCGGCAGCTCCGCGGTGGCGGGCACGCTCGATCCCGGCGCGGTGCGGGACCTCACCGACGCCGAGGGCCGCCCGATCGGCGAGGTGCTCGCCGAGCACGGGGTCGAGCTCGATCGCGCTCCCAGGGCCGCGGCCCGCCGCGACCGGATCGGCACCTACCTCGAGCTCCACATCGAGCAGGGACCGGTGCTCGAGAGCGAGGACATCGCCGTGGCGGCCGTGACAGGCACGTTCGGCGTGGAGCGCCATCGGTTCACGTACGCGGGCCAGGCGTCGCACGCGGGCACGACGCCGATGGAGATGCGCCGTGACGCGGGCCTCGCGGCGGCGCGCACGGCCCTCGCCGTGGAGGAGATCGCGCGCGAGCACGGCGGCGTGGGCACCACCGGCGTGCTGCGCCTGGAGCCCGGCATCCCGACCGCAGTGCCCGGCGGCGCGGAGCTCGTGGTGGACCTGCGCCACGCCAGCGCGGGCGCGCTCGCCGAGATGCTCCACGCCGTCCGCGCGGCGGCCGCCGACAGCGCGGATGCGCGCGACGTGGCCGTGTCCGAGACCGAGATCTGGCGCATCGAGCCGATCCCGTTCGACGAGACGCTCGTCGAGGCGGCCCTCACCGCCGCCGGCAGCGGCCGCCGCCTGCCGAGCGGCGCGCTTCACGACGCGGCCGAGATGGCGCGACACGTGCCCACCGTGATGATGTTCACCTCGTCCACGCACGGCCGGAGCCATGCGGCCGAGGAGGACACCCCCGAGGAGCACCTCACCGCGGCGATCGCCGCATTCGGCCGGCTCGCGGCCGGCCTCGTCTAGCTCTCGAGCGCCACGCGCAGCGTCTTCAGCGCGCGGTCGCTCGCGCCCCTCAGGCTGCCGCCGTGCGCGATCGTCTGCTCGATGTAGTCGAGCGTCTCCGCGGTGAGACGCTCACCGGGCAGCACGTTCGGGATGCCGGGCGGGTATGCCGCCAGCGACTCGGTCGCGATCCGCCCCACGGCCTCGCGCGCGGGCACGACCTCCTGAGGACCGAGGAACGCCTCGCGCGGGGTCATCGCAAGCTCGCCCCAGGGCGGCGGCGGCGCGAACAGCACCGCGTCCGCGTCCTGCTCCTCCACGCTCGCGCTCTCCACGACTCCACGCAGCGCCGCCAGCAGCCGCTCGCTCGCCGCGCCCGCGTCCTCGCCCATCCCGTAGACCGCGACCATCACGTTCTCGCCCGCGAGCTCCATGTTCACGTCGTGCTCCTCGCGGAGCCGCCGCGCCAGCTCGTAGCCGCTCATGCGCGTGCCGCGCACGTCGATCGCCAGTCGCAGCGGGTCGTAGTCGAACACGCCGGGGGCGCCCGCGAGACGCTCGTCCAGCACGTCCAGGCCGGGGATGGACCGGATCGCGTCGCGCGTCGCGGCCAGCGCCACCAGCGTCTCGCCGAGGAGCTCACGCCCGCGCGTGGCCGCGCTCCGGCGCGCCGCGTCGAGCGAGGCGAACAAGAGCCCGTTCGGGCTGGTCGACTCGATCAGGGTCACGCAGCGGTCCACGACCTCCTCCTCGATCAGCGCGTCGTGCCCGAGGTGGAGCATCGCCGACTGCGTGAGGCTCCCCACCACCTTGTGCGTGCTCGAGATGACGAGGTCCGCGCCGAGGCTGAGAGCCGGCGCCGGCAGGTCCTCGTGGAAGGAGAGGTGAGCGCCCCACGCCTCGTCCACGACGAGCGGCACGCCGCGGCCGTGCGCCACCTCGGCGAGCGCCGCCACGTCGGCCACCGCGCCGAAGTAGGTGGGCGACACGATCGTCGCCCCCACCGCGTCCGGCGTGTCGTCCAGCGCGCGCTCGAGCGCGTCGGGCGTCATGCAGTGCGCGATGTGGAGCTCGGGATCGAGGGCCGGCGCCACGAACGTCGGGCGGAGGCCGGACATGATCAGCGCGTCGATCGTGCTCGAGTGCGCGTTCCGCTGCGTGACGACGCGGTGACCGCGGTGGCCGAGCGTGAGGAGCGCCACGTGGTTGCCCTGCGACGCGCCGTTCACGAGCCACCAGGTGCGCCGCGCGCCCCAGGCGTCGGCGGCGAGCTGTTGCGCCTGCACGAACGGGGTGGGCTCCTCGCCGACGTCGATTCCGTGCGTCAGAGCCGGTACGTCGAGCGCCAGCACGCGCTCGCCCACCGCGTCGACGAAGCCAGGATCGGCGCCGAGCCCTCCCTTGTGTCCGGGCACGTGAAAGCGGCCCGGCCGGCGGGCGGCGTAGGCGCGCAGGGCGTCGAGATAGGGCGTGTCGGACTGGTCCGCCAAGTGGCCGCCGAGTCTAGGTGGTGGGCTTGGCGAGAACGGCCTCGACGGCCGCCCGCGGCGAGTCCACCGCGAGCACGCCCTCGATGTCCCACGTGCCGAGACCGACCACGCGCTTCCCGAGTCGGAGCGCCAGGGCGATCTCGGAGAGCGTGCCGTGGCCACCGCCCACGGCGAGCAGCGCGTCGCCCGCCCGGACGAGGATGACGTTTCGCCCCTGTCCGAGACCCGTCGGAATGGCGATGTCCACGAACGCGTTCGCGTCCAAGCGGTCATTGCCCGGAAGCACTCCGACCGTGGTTCCTCCGGCCTCCTTCGCGCCCCTGCAGGCCGCTTCCATCACTCCGCCGAGCCCCCCGCACACGAGCATCGCGCCGCGCTCGGCGAGCTCACGACCGACGGTCTC
>DASYMP010000050.1:0-7388 GCA_036009005.1 Thermoleophilaceae bacterium
AAGCAGGCGTTCGTGAAGGCCATGCGCTCGCGCGAGCTCGACGTGACCCCGTCCGGGTTCGAGGGCGACCTGCTGAAGCGGCTCGAGAGCCCCTCGGCCGACCGCTACGAGGTGCTGTTCGAGGCGGTCGCGCGCGGCCACACCGAGGCGGAGCTCTGTGAGCGGACCGGGATCGACCCCTGGTTCATGGCCGAGCTGGCAGCGCTCGCGCGCGGGGAGGACCCCGAGGAGGGGCTCGAGCGCAGCTTCAAGTCCGTGGACACCTGCGCGGCCGAGTTCGAGGCCGAGACGCCCTACTACTACTCGGGCTGGGAGCGCCGCGCCGCCCACGAGGTGCGCCGCGGCGAGCGCCCGAGCGTCGTGATCCTCGGCTCCGGGCCGAACCGGATCGGCCAGGGAATCGAGTTCGACTACTGCTGCGTGCACGCCGCGATGACGGTGCGCGAGTCCGGGCGCGACGCGGTGATGATCAACTGCAACCCGGAGACCGTCTCGACCGACTACGACACCTCCGACCGGCTCTACTTCGAGCCGCTCACGCTCGAGGACGTGCTCGGCGTGATGGAGATCGAGCAGCCCGAGGGCGTGATCGTGCAGTTCGGCGGCCAGACGCCGCTGAAGCTGGCGGCCGGCCTTGCCGACGCCGGCGTGCCCCTGCTCGGCACCCCCGTCGAATCGATCCACCGGGCCGAGGACCGCCCGAGCTTCGGCGCGCTGCTCGACGAGCTCGGCCTGCGCGGGCCGCCCTACGCGACCGCCGAGTCGCACGACGAGGCGCTCGCGGTGGCGGACGGCGTGGGCTACCCGCTGCTCGTACGCCCGTCGTATGTGCTCGGCGGCCGGGCGATGGAGATCTGTTACTCGCGCGACCAGCTTCAGGACTACCTGCGGCGCACGAACGGCGGGGCGGGGCGGACGATCTTCCTGGACCGCTTCCTCGAGAACGCGATCGAGATCGACGTCGACGCGCTCTGCGACGGCGAGGACGTCGAGATCGGCGCGATCATGCAGCACGTCGAGGAGGCGGGTGTCCACTCCGGCGACTCGGCCTGCGTGATCCCCGCGATGTCGCTCGGCCCCGAGATGCTCGGGCAGGTCGAGGAGGCGAGCCGCGCCATCGCGCTCGGGCTCGGAGTCATCGGGCTCATCAACATCCAGTTCGCGGTGCACGGGGACAGCGAGGAGCTGTACGTGATCGAGGCGAACCCGCGCGCGTCGCGCACGGTGCCGTTCGTGTCGAAGGCGATCGGCGTGTCGCTGGCGAAAGTGGCCTGCCGGCTGATGCTCGGCGAGCGCCTGAGCGAGATGGAGCTCGAGATCCCGCGCCAGCCCCGCCACGTCTCCGTCAAGGAGGCGGTGCTCCCGTTCGGGCGCTTCCCGGGCGCCGACGCCCTGCTCGGCCCGGAGATGAAGTCCACCGGCGAGGTGATGGGTGTGGCCTCGGACTATCCGTCCGCATTCGGGAAGGCGCAGGCCGCGGCGGGCGCGGAGCTGCCGGCCTCGGGCACCGTCTTCATCTCCGTGACCGACGGCGACAAGTCGGCGGCGACCCAGCTCGCGGCGGGCTTCCACGACATGGGCTTCCGCGTGGTGGCGACGGGTGGCACCGCGACCGCGATCCGGCGCATGGGCGTGCCGGTGGAGCGCATCCTCAAGCTCTCCGAGGGCTCGCCGAACGTGGTGGAGCTGATCGACGCCGGCGAGGTCGACCTCGTGATCAACACACCCACGGGCTCGGGCGCGCGCGCGGACGGCTATGAGATCCGGCGCGCGGCGGTGGGCCGTGGGATCCCGTGCATCACCACGATGTCCGGCGCGAGCGCGGCACAGCGCGCGATCCGCTCGGGGCGCTCGGGCGAGACGTCCGTGATCTCGCTACAGGAGCTGCACGGGATCGGGCTGCCGGCCGCCGCCGAGGCGGAGCGCTCCGCTTGAGCGAGCCGCGCACGCTGGCCCCTCCCGAGCGCCGCGTGGCATCCGTCTCGGGTGTCGAGCGGCTCGGCGCGTACGACCTGATCACCGCCGTGGACGGCTCGGGCCCGACCGACCCGTGCCCCGGCCAGTTCTACATGCTCGCGGCGGCGGACGCTTGGGGCGGAGGCGAGGACGAGCGCCCCTACCTGCCGCGCGCCTTCTCGTACGCGCGCGCGCACGTGGAGCCTGACGGCGTGGCGCTGAGCTTCCTGCTCGAGGCGATCGGCCCGGGCACCGAGCGCCTGGCGCTGCTCGCGCCCGACGAGGGGCTGGCGCTCGTGGGACCGCTCGGCGTGGGCTTCCGCCCGCCGGCCGAGGGCACGCGGCCGCTGCTCGTGGGCGGCGGGATCGGCGTGGCGCCGCTCCTCTGCTGGCACGAGCAGCTTCCGCAGGCAACGGTCCTGCTCGGGTTCCGCTCGGCCGGCTACGCCCAGGCCGCCGCGCTCTTCAAGGGCGAGCCGCAGCTGGTCACCGACGACGGCTCGGTCGGGCGCCAGGCGCTCGTGACCGAGCTGCTCGTGGCGGAGCTGGACGCCGACCCCGCGGCCACCGTCTACGCGTGCGGGCCGCCGCCGATGCTGGAGGCCGTGCGCGCGCTCTGCGCGGAGCGGGAGGTGCCGGCACAGCTCGCGATGGAGTCGGGCATGGCGTGCGGGTTCGGCGCCTGCTTCGGCTGCGTGGTCCCCACACGCGACGGCTACGTGCGGCTCTGCGTGGACGGACCCGTGCTCGACTCGGAGCTCCTCGAGGCCGTGGCGTGACCCTGCTCTGCGGCGTCTCGCTGCGCGGGCCGGTGCTGAACGGGTCGGGCACGTTCGACGCGCTCGCCGCCAGGCGCGCCTTCGGCGACGCGCTGCTCGAGCGCTTCCCGTTCGACGCGTTCGTCTCGAAGACGATCACGCTCGCGCCGCGACAGGGCAACCCGCCGCCGCGCCTCTGGGAGACGCCCGCGGGCCTGATCAACTCGATCGGTCTCCCCAACAAGGGGCTCCGAGGCTTCCTCGAGTCCGACCTGCCTCGGCTCGCCGAGCTCCCCGTGCCGCTGATCGTCTCCGTGATGGGGTTCAGCGGCGACGAGCTGGCAGAGCTCGTGGCGGCGGTGGGGGAGCGCGACGAGGTCGCGATGCTGGAGCTGAACGTGTCCTGCCCGAACGTCGAGACCGGGCTCGTGATGGGGGCCGATCCCGCCGAGACCGCGCGCGCGGTCGAGCAGGTGCGCCCGCAGACGACCAAGCCGCTGATCGTGAAGCTCACCCCGAACGCCACCGAGCCCGCGGCCGTGGCGGTGGCGGCGCAGGACGCGGGCGCCGACGCCGTCTCCCTCGTGAACACGCTGAAGGGCATGGCGATCCACCCGAAGACCGGCGAGCCGTGGCTCGGTGGACGGACCGGCGGATTGTCGGGCCCGGCCGTCAGAGCAGTGGCGCTCGAGCAGGTGGCGGCCGTCGCCGAGCGCGTCGAAATCGACGTGATCGGCATGGGAGGCGTCGCTAGTGGCCGTCATGCGGCCGATTTGATCGCGGCGGGGGCATCCGCGGTCGCGATCGGGACCGAGAGCTTCCGCGACCCCGCCGCGGGGCGCCGGGTGGCCGCAGAGCTGGCCGAGCTGTCCCTCTCGGGCACCCCACGGGCCCCTGCCTCGACATCCGTCTGAGCCCGTTTGGGGGACATCGCGGCGTCGTTTCCTCGCAACTAGCGGGAACTTTGCGGCCCAACCGGGGAATGACGAAAATTTGCTCAGTCAAAACCCCTGCAAACCCGCGCAAAAACGCTCAAGGACCCCCAACCAGCCTCAAGCTGAGGTGGAGGTCCAGCTGAATTCACGCATTTTTTGCGCTTTGGGCCTCGACGCCGGGCGACCAGCGTGTACTATCGCCGCCCATGCCGGCCGCCCCCCAATCGCCCGCCAAAAGCCAGTCGGCGGGCCTCGCACCGGAGCGTTCTCTCACCCAGCGGATGGACGCTCTCCAGAGGGCGAATGAGATCCGCACGAGGCGCGCAAAGCTGAAGCGGGACCTCAAGGGAGGCCGCGCTCAGATCCACGGATTGCTCCTCGATCCGCCCGAATACGTGCTCACCGCGAAGGTCTTCGACCTGCTGCTCGCGGTGCCGAAATACGGGCGCGTGAAGGTGAATCGCATCCTCACGCACTGCCGGATCTCGCCGAGCAAGACCATCGGCGGACTGTCCGAGCGGCAGCGCAACGAGCTCGTCTCGTACCTGCGGCGATAGCCCCGATCCTCGTCATCACAGGCCCCTCGGGCGTCGGCAAGGGGACGCTCATAAAGCGGCTCCTGGAGCGGGTTTCCGGGCTTCAGCTGGCCGTCTCGGCCACGACCCGCGACCCGCGCCCGGGCGAGGTCAACGGGGTCGACTACCACTTCCTCGGCCAGGACGACTTCGATCGCCGGGTGGCCGCCGGAGAGTTCGTGGAGCACGCCGTCTACGCGGGCCACAGCTACGGAACGCTGCGCAGCGAGCTCGAGCGGCCGGCGCGCGGGATCGTGCTCGAGATCGACGTTCAGGGAGCGCGGCAGGTGCGCGAGACGCTCCCCGAGGCCACGCGCATCTTCGTGGAGCCGCCCTCGTTCGAGGCGCTGGTGGAGCGCCTCACCGCGCGCGGCGCGGACTCGCCGGAGCAGATCGAGCGCCGGCTCGCCGCCGCGCGCGAGGAGCTGGCAGCGCGCGACGAGTTCCAGCACCACATCTGCAACGACGACCTGGATCGTGCAGTGGATGAGCTGAGCGAGTTGGCCGCTAGGATGTGTCCCGCGTGATCAAGCCACGACTAGACAAGCTGCTCGAACGAGTCGACTCCCACTACGCGGTGGTCCTCGTGTCCGCCAAGCGCGCGCGGCAGATCAACTCGTACTACCACAACCTCGGCGAGGGAACCTTCGACGAGTACCCGCCTCCGATGGTGGAGACGGGATCGAAGAACTACCTGAAGATCTCCCTCGAGGAGATCGCCGCCGGGAAGATCAAGTACCGCTACCGCTAGGAGGCGTGCTTGGCACGGATCCTGCTCGGCGTGAGCGGCGGGATCGCCGCGTACAAGGCAGTTGAGCTCGTCCGGCTCGCCACGGGGGCGGGCCACTCGGTCCGCGTGATCCAGACGCCCGCGAGCCTCAACTTCGTCGGGCGCGCGACCTTCGAGGGCGTGACCGGCGCCCCGGTACTCGTGGAGGAGTTCGAGCCCGACCCCGCGCGCGGGGCGTTCCCGGGCGACGAGGCATCCGACCACAGCCCGATCTCGCACCTGGAGCTGGTCGACCGGGCCGACGTGCTCGTGGTCGCGCCGGCCTCGGCAAACACGCTGGCGAAGCTGGCCGCGGGGCTGGGCGACAACCTGCTCACGACCGCGGCGCTCGCGAACACGGCTCCGCTAGTGATCGCGCCGGCGATGAACAGCCGCATGTACGAGCACCCGGCGACGCGGGCGAACCTCGACCTGCTGCGCTCCCGCGGCGCGCGCGTCGTCGACCCCGGCAGGGGCCGGCTCGCCTCGCGCGGCGAGTGGGGAGTGGGCCGCCTGGCCGAGCCGCCGGAGATCCTCGCCGTGATCGAGGAGGAGCTTTCCCGCTACACGCCCCACTCGCTCGACGGGCTCCGCGTCCTCGTGACCGCGGGCGGCACGCGCGAGCCGATCGACTCGGTGCGCTTCATCGGCAATCGCTCGTCCGGGCGGATGGGGCTCGCACTCGCCGAGGAGGCCGCGCGGCGCGGCGCCGACGTAACGCTGCTCGCGGCGAACGTGACGATCCCGGCACCGCAGGGGATCGAGACGGTCGCCGTGGAGACCACCGCGCAGCTGGACGAGGCGGTGCGCACGCGCTTCCCGGACGCCGACGTGCTGATCATGGCCGCCGCGCCTGCGGACTTCCGGCCGACCGCCGTCACCGACGGCAAGCTGGCGCGCGAGCCCGCCGGCGACGGCATCTCGCTCGACCTCGAGCCGACCGCGGACATCGTCGCGGGCGTGGCTGCCGGGCGGCGGCCGGACCAGACCGTGGTGGGCTTCGCCGCCGAGCACGGTGACGGGGCGGTCGAGCGCGGCCGGGCGAAGCTCGCGCGCAAGGGGCTCGACGCCGTCGTCGTGAACGACATCTCGCGGGCCGACATCGGCTTCGAGAGCCCCGAGAACGAGGTGACGATCGTGCTGGCCGACGGTGAGCGGGAGGTCGGCCGGCGCCCCAAGCTGGAGGTCGCGGCGGCGATCCTGGACGAGGTCGAGCGCCTGAGAGCGCCCGGCGCGGCCCCGACTACCTTAGACCGAGAGACATGAGTGGCGAGAACGCGTACGAACTCTTCAAGAAGGGCAGCGAACTGCTTGACCAGGGCGACTTCATGGCCGCCGCCGTGCCGCTGGAGCGGGCGCGCTCGCTGGAGCCCGACAAGGGCTCGATCCGCGAGGCGCTCGGGCGCGCCTACTTCCGCTCCGCCCGCTTCGAGGCGGCGGCCGAGGAGTTCGCCGCGCTCGTCGAGCGCTACCCCGTGAACGACTACGCGCACTTCTGCCTCGGGCGCTCGCTCGAGAAGACCGGCCGCACGAGGGAGGCCCGCCGCCACGCCCAGCTCGCGGCGAACATGCGACCGGACCGCAAGGACTACCAGGCCTTCCGCGACCGGCTTCAGACCGCCTAGCCGCGCCGCTGGTTCCGCACCGCGACGACCGCCTCGGTCACGAGGCCGAGCAGGCGGTCCACGCCGTTCTCGTCGGCATCGCAAACCGGGATGTCGGCGTGCACCCAGATGTCCTTCGAGCGTGTGCAGCCGAAGCGCACCAGCCGCGTCTGGCGGTTCCACCAGAGCAGCATCCACGGGTCGAGCTCGTCGGCCGCGTGCAGCGCGAGCGCCTGGATGCGCAGGAGGCCGTCCGCGATGCGGAGGCTGGCCTCGATCGGGTCGCCGGCCACGTTCTCGCCCGGGACCGTGATGCCCCACTCGGCGTGCGACAGCCGCCGCACGCCCAGCGAGTCGACCGACTCGAGATACGCATCGACCTCGTCCACCGCCGCCATTCCGGCAGAGTACGCACGCGTGCGGGCGCTGGTGTCTGCGTCAGCCGTTCACGCTCTAGCACTGGCAACCGGCCGAGCTTCGTGGACGCTCCGCCGCCCGGGCGCCGCTCTCCCCGATGTGGGGCATAAATCTGACCGTATGCGCCTGATTTATGCCCCACCCCCGCCCGCGGGCAGGCCGATCGCGCCGCGGGCCGCCAGGTCGGTGATCTGCTCGAGCGTTCGGCCCAGCTCGGTCAGCACCTCGGCCGTGTGCTCGCCGAGGACCGGAGGCGGCGAGGTCAGCCTCGTGAACGACGGTCCGGTCACGCTGATGCTCGAATAGGCTGGGCCCATGGCCATCGCATCGGACGCTCTCGTACGGGACAAGCTCTTCATCGGCGGCGAGTGGGT
>DASYMP010000051.1:0-21856 GCA_036009005.1 Thermoleophilaceae bacterium
TTGAAGAGCCGCAGCGTGGGCAGCTGGCGCACCGAATCCGCCCCCGTCAGGCGTTGCAGGACCTCGAGCGTGCCCTCCAGGCCGAGCGCGGAGTCGGGCTCGGTGGCGATCGTGAACCAGAGGTTGAAGTCGTGGTCGCGCAGGTAGTTGTGAGACACGCCCGGGTGCGAGTTGATGATCTTGGCGGCGCGCCAGGGGTTCTCGGCATCGACGCGAGCGGCCACGAGCATCGAGCTGTAGCCGAGCACGCGCGTGTCGAAGATCGGCGTGATCTCGCGGATGATGCGCTCGTCCAGGAGCCGTTTGGTTCGGCCCAGAACCTCTTCCTCGGACAGGCCTGCCAGCTCGGCCACCGCGGCGAATGGCCGCGTGGCGATCGGAAAGCTGCCCTGGAGCAGGTTGAGGAGCTTCCGGTCGAGCTCGTCGAGCGGGACGGCCGAGCCGTCCTTTCGGCTCCGAACCTTCGCTACCGGCTGAGCCACCGGGCCACATCCTTCGCGTGGTAGGTGATCACGATGTCGGCGCCGGCGCGGCGGATCGCGGTGAGCGACTCGAGCACCGTCGCCTCCTCGTCGAGGTAGCCGGCGGCGGCGGCGGCCTTCACCATCGCGTACTCGCCGCTCACGTTGTAGGCGGCCACGGGCACGCGCGTGGCGTCCTTCACGCGCCGGATCACGTCGAGATATGGCAGCGCGGGCTTGACCATCACCATGTCCGCGCCCTCCTCGACGTCGAGCAGCGCCTCGCGCACCGCCTCGTCCGAGTTGGCGGGATCCATTTGGTAGCCGCGCCTGTCGCCGAACGAGGGCGCAGAGCCGGCCGCCTCGCGGAACGGGCCGTAGAACGCCGAGGCGAACTTCGCGGAGTAGGCCACGATCGGCAGGTCCTTGTGGCCCTCCGCGTCGAGCTGGGTCCGGAGCGCGCCCACGCGGCCGTCCATCATGTCGCTCGGCGCCACGGCGTCCGCGCCGGCGCGCGCGTGCGAGATCGCGGTCCTGGCAAGCAGTTCGAGGCTGAGGTCGTTGTCGACCGTGCCGTCGTCGAGGACGATCCCGCAGTGTCCGTGCGAGGTGTAGCCGCACAGGCACACGTCGGTGATCACGAGCAGATCCGGGTGCGCCTCCTTGATGGCGCGCACCGCCAGCTGTACGACGCCCTCGTCGTCGTAGGCGCCGGAGCCGTGCTCGTCCTTCTCCGCCGGCACGCCGAACAGCAGGACCGCGGGGATGCCGAGCGAGTGTGCCTCGCCGGCCTCCTCGACCGCATGCGAGATCGACATGCGCTCGATTCCGGGCATGGCCTCGACCGGCGTCCGCCCCTCGCCGAGCTGCACGAACATCGGGTAGACGAGATCGGCCGGCGTGAGCGTCGTCTCGCGCACGAGCTCACGCAGGACGCCGGACTTGCGGAGCCGCCGGAGGCGTGTGGCCGGGAAGGGCATCGACCGTCCAGTCTAGGTGGCGTCAGGCGAATCGCCGCAGCGCGAGGCGGCCGAGGGCGCCAAAGGCGAGCGTCAGGACCGCCAGATGGAGCAGCGGACCGCCGAGGTCCCCGGTGTCGTTGAGTCCCGCGTCGAGGGCATCGAGGGCGGGCCGGAACGGGAAGGCGGCGGAGACAGCGCGGATCAGGTCGTACAGCGTGGGCGCCACCGCGCCCGACTGCACGAGCGCGAGGAACGCGAGCGGCAGGCACAGCATGAACGCGAGCAGCGACGCCGCGCGCACGTCGCGCGTGAGGCCGCCGATCGCCAGGCCGAGCGCCGCGAACGCGAGCGCTCCCAGCGCAAGCGCGGCGAGCCACAGCGGGAAGCGGCCCCAGTCGAGCTCCACGAACAGGCTCAGCCCGGCCATCATCAGCAGGCAGACGAGGACCGCGCAGCCAGCCGCGAGCACGCCCTTCTCGACCAGCAGGCCGGTCTCAGACACGAGCCCGCGCACGAGCCGTGAGAACGCGTTCTCCTCGCGCTCTAGCGCGAGCGTCCCGGCCGCGAGCAGGAGCGTGATGAACATCAGCGACACGGCAACGGCGAGCGCGACAGCGAACGAGCTGAGCGACGTGGTGCTCCCGTTCAGGGCGATGGCCTTCACGTGGATCGGCTCGCCCACGACGGCCAGCACGTCGTCCGAGAAGGAGAGGTTCTCGCGCGCGAGCTTGCCGAACGCGATCACGCGGTCCAGCTCGGCGCGCTCGGCGGAGCCCGACGGCAGCTCCGCCCGTGCCCGCTTCAGGATCGTCTCGGCGCGCTCCAGCCCCAGCACGTCGAAGTCCTGGCCGAGGAACGAGTAGTTGCCGCCCCTGCTGATCAGGTCGAGCAGCTGGAGCGCCTCCTTCGCCACGCGCTTCGTGAGCGCTCCGTTCGCGGTCTGCACCTGCGCCTTGATCGTGTTCTCCACGTACTGGCGCTTCGCGGGGTCCTCGGCGTTGAAGTAGACCTCGACCGTGCCCGGCTCGAGCGACGACTGGATGTTCGTGGCGAGATCGCTCGGGATGATGAGCGCGCCGAGCACGTCGCCGTCGCGAACCTTCTGGATCGCCTCCCTGCGGCTGCCGACCGTCACCGGATCGATCGCGTCGAACAGCCGCTGCCCCTGCTTGGCGAGGTCGATGCGGTCGCCGCCGAGCTCCACGACCGCGGACTGCCCGGCGAGACCGTTGTAGAAGGCCACCTCCGGCTTGTCCGGCCCACGCGAGAGCGCGAAGCCGATCAGCACCGCGATCACGATCGGGTAGAGCACGAGCAGCGCCACCAGGAGCGGCGAGCGGCGCAGGATGCGGAGGTCCTTGAGGAACAGCCAGCGCATCAGTGGCCGCGCCTGTGGAGGAACTCGACGAAGGCCTCCTCGAAGTCGAGGCCGGTGGTGCCCACCTCGCGCTCCAGCTCGCCCGGCGGACCGCTCAGCAGCAGCTCGCCGTCCGCGAGCACGATCAGCTGGCTCGCGTAGCGGTCGGCCTCCTGGATGTTGTGCGTGGCGTAGATGACCGCGGTGCCCTCGCCCGCGAGCCGCAGGATGAACTCCCAGAGGCGCGCTCGCTGGCGCGGATCGAGCGCCGCGCTCGGCTCGTCGAGCAGCAGCACGTCGGGCTCGGCGAGCAGGCCGATCGCGATGTTCACGCGCTGGCGGTTGCCGCCCGAGAGAGCTCCCACCTGATCGTCCGCGCGGTCGCGCAGGTCGGTGAGATCGAGCATGCGCTCCACGGTCGCGCGCGTGTCGGGGCAGCGCTCGAGGCGTGCGAACAGCGACAGGTTCTCGCGGACGGTGAGCTTGCCGTAGAGGGCCGCCTGCTGAGGCACCCAGCCGATCGCCTTCGGGGCGACGCTGATCTCGCCCTCGTCCGGCTGCTGGATGCCCGCGAGAATCGAGAGGAGCGTGGTCTTGCCCGCGCCGTTCGGGCCGATCACGGCCACGAGCTCGCCGGGTCGAGCGCTCAGCGAGACCCCGCGCAGCGCGGCCCTGTCGCCGTAGCGCTTGCCCAGGTCGCGCGCCGCGAGCGTGACGGTCGCCGTCTCCACCGCGCGCAGGTTGGCAGAATCGCCCCCCGTGAAGCTTCTCTTCGTCGGCGACGTGGTGGGCGGCATGGGCCGGCGGACGCTCGCCTCGCTCCTGCCGGGGATCCGTGACGAGCATCAGCCCGACTTCGTCGTGGTGAACGGCGAGAACTCGGCGGGCGGGGTGGGGATCACCCAGAAGACGGCGCGCGAGCTGCTCGAGCTGGGGGCTGACGCGATCACGCTCGGCAACCACGCGTTCCGGCACCGCGAGGTCTACGAGCTGCTCGACCGCGAGGAGCGCATCGTGCGGCCGGCGAACTACCCGAAGGGAAGCCCGGGGCGCGGGCACACGGTCGTGGAGCGCGACGGGCAGCGGCTGGGTGTCGTGAACCTGTCCGGCCTCGTGTTCCTCCAGGCGGTGCGCTCGCCGTTCGCGGAGGCCGACAGCGCCCTGGCCGACCTGCGCGGCCGAGCCGACGTGGTGCTGGTGGACATGCACGCGGAGGCCACGAGCGAGAAGGTCGCGATGGGCTGGCACCTCGACGGCCGCGTGACCGCATGCGTGGGCACGCACACGCACGTGCCGACCTCGGACGCTCGCGTGCTGCCCGGCGGCACCGCCTACATCACCGACGTCGGGATGACGGGACCGCGCGGCGGGGTGATCGGCGTGAAGCGCGAGCTGGCGCTCGAGCGCTTCCTCATGCTCACGAACGTCCGCTTCGAGACCTCGGACGAGGACCCGTGGCTGAACGCCGTGCTAATCGAAGCCGACGGCGACGGACGCGCCACGTCGATCCAGCAGCTGCTGCTCCCGGCGCGCCAGTAGCGCGCGAACGCTCAGCACGAGCGCCGCGAGCAGGGCGAGGTTGCGTAGCGCCACGACCGCCAGCCACAGCGGCTCCCGGTCGACCACCTCGAAGTAGTGCGACGGGAACTCGATCTGCGTCAGGACCGCGGCGGCGAGGACGGCGGCGGCGAGCGCGTGCATTCGCCAGGCGAACGCGAGCGCGCCGAGCGGAACGGCCCAGATGACGAACTGCGGCGAGAGCACCTTGCCGAACAGCGCGAAGCCGACCGCTCCGGCAAGCGCGGCGAGCACGAGGCCGCGCTCCCGCCCGGGCGGTGCTGCCGCCCGGCCCGTGGCGGCCGCGGCGCACAGCAGTGCCACGAGCGCGAGGAAGCACGCACCGAAGAGCCACGTCAGTGCGTCGTCGGCCGGATGCAGCACCCCGTCCGAGCGGTGGCTGGAGACGCGCTGGAGCTGCCCGAGACCGATCGCGTCGAGCGCGTCGAGCACCAGCGCCGGCGAGCTCTCCACCTGCACGGGGCGGTCGAGGTGGTAGCGCACGGCGTCGGCGGCGCCGCTCGGCGAGGCCGCGACGGCCGCCGCGCACACCGCGAGCACCACCACGGCGCACGCCAGGGCGCCCTGCCACGCCGCGCGGCGGCTCACGAGCCACGCCAGCGCGATCGGCACCGCCACCAACGGGAACAGCTTCACGGCCGCGCCGGCACCCAGGACCGCCAGGCCGGTGCGCGGCCGGTCGCGGCAGAGCAGCAGCAGCCCGGCCAGCAGCACGACCACGGGGAACACGTCGAAGTGCGTGCGCACGAGCGCGCCACAGGCGACCGGCATGAGCGCCGCCGCGAGCATCGCGCGGCGCGGGTCGCCTCCCGTCGCCCGCGCGAGCGCGCCGCACAGGAGCACCAGCGCCACCGCGCCGGCGAGCGTCCAGAGGGCAAACGCCCAGCGGAACGTCTCGGCCCCCGTCCCCACGAGCCCGGGCGCGACGATCGCCGGGGCGGCGAGCGGCGGGTACTCGAACGCCACCTCGCGGTAGGGCAGGGCGCCGTCGAGCATCGGCTGGGCGAACGAGCGGTAGACGAACAGGTCATTGATGCTCTCGTCCGACCACGGCGACACCCAGAGGGTCAGCGCCCAGCCGGCCGCCAGCAGCGCGAGCGCGAGCAGGGCCGGACGCCTCACGCGTAGACGGGCTCGCGGTCGCGCGACGGCTCTGGCTCCGGTTCCGGTGTGGCCAGCGTGCGCGCGTGCGCGCCGAACAGCGTGACGAACACGAACGGCACGAACCAGACGACGTACAGGTAGAACCAGTGCGAGGCCGTGAGCTCGATCGCGATCAGGATCGCCGCTCCAAGCGCCGCCGTCTGGCGCAGGTCCGGCCGGCGGGGATAGAAGGCGGCCGCGACGGCGAGGCCGGCGGCCGCCAGCTTCGTGAGCTCCTGGAGCCAACCGAGCGAGTCCACCTGTCCCCAGATGCTGAACGGCGACGGGCGGCTCGCCTGGTAGCCAATCGTGCGGTCGTAGAACTCGCGGATGCCGCCGTCCGGGAGGAACGGGACGACCGTGAACGCGAGCACGAGAACGAGCGCCCCCGCGAAGACGAGCGGAGTGCGCCGCGCGAACAGCGGCACGAGCGCGGCGGTCACGAACTTCGCTGCCGTCCCGAGCCCGATCGCCACCGCCGCGGCGCCCGCGGACGCCCGCTCACGCGCGAGCGTCGCCGCCAGGAGCGCCCCGATGCACGCCACCGCGACCAGCGTGTCGTTCGAGTTCGACTCGAGCACGAAGGCCGTGTACGGGTAGGCGGCCCACGCGTATCCGAGCGCCACGCCGAGCGCCCTGCCCTCGCGGCCCGGACGCAGCCGGGGACCGAGCAGCAGCAGCCCGCCGAGCGCGAGCAGGTCGAACGCGATGGCCGCGCCGTGCGCGGCGGCCAGCTCGTCCCAGCGCCCGCTCCACGGCAGCGCCTGCTCGAACGGCACGTACAGCAGATAGGTGACCGGCCCGTAGGTGTCGCCGCGCTCGACGTCGGCCGAGAAGCCGTTGCCATAGAGCTGGTCGCCGTCGGCGATCCTGTCGGCGCCGATCACGCCCGCGTAGCCCACGTCGATCACGTTCGAGTCCGCCACGTTCAGCCCGATCCGAAACGCGGTGAGGAACACGAGCCCCACCACGAGCAGCGTGAGCGAAGCGTGCGGCACGAGCGGACCTGTCGCGCGGCGCGGCCGAAATGCGGCGAACAGCGCGCGGCCGAGCAGGTACAGCAGCACCGGATACGCCAGCGGGGCCGACACGCCGATCTCGCCTCGGTTGAAGAAGAGCTGCGACACGCCGAACGCGAGCAGGACGAGCAGGTCGAGGTGCAGGAGCCTGAACGGCCTGCGCACGTCCACGAACGGCGCGAGGAACAGCAGGCAGAGCGGGAGCCACACGTAGGGGGCGTTCAGCTTGCGCCCGAAGGCGCCGGGATAGCCGCGCGCCATGCTCCACGCCACCTGGTCGCCCGACCACTGCTCGACCACCGCGCCCGTCGGGTCGTCCACCTGTACCTGCACGACCTCGCGGTGGCCGCGGAAGAAGCTCACCTGCCAGCGCCCGAGCCCCTTCGTGTACACGGTCGGCTCGAGCGGGCCGTCGTGACGGGCCTCGCGCACCTTGTCGGCGCGGCCGGCGATCCGCTCCACCTCGACCGCGCTCCGCTCGAAGAAACGCGGTGGCTCCGTGTCGGACGTGGGGCGCTGGAGCTCGGCGGCCGCGGCCGCCGCGGGCAGGGCCGCGCAGACGAGGAACGCGACCGCGATCCCCGCGGCGGCGAGAGCCGCTAGTCGCGCGAAAGCTCGATGCGGAAGCTCCACATCTTGTTCCCGATGAAGTTCAGCGGGGTGGCGGACACGATCGCTATCGCCTGCGCCGGCAGCTCGGACACCCCGGCCGCGCTCACGAGCAGCTCGAGCACGGCGGCGGCGAACACGAACGCCGCGCCGCTGACCGCGAAGAAGCGCATCGCCTGGAAGCCGGCCCGCCCGCCGCGGGCCCTGAACGTCCAGTGGCGGTTCCACCAGAAGTTGTTCAGCACCGCCACGACGAAGGCGGCCGTCGCGGCGAGCAGATGGTGGATGTGGAACAGCTCGACGCACGCCGCGAAGACGCACAGGTTCACCACATAGCCGGAGCCGCCGACGGCGCAGAACTTGCCGAGCTGCACCCAGTTGTGCGGCCTGCGTAGCCCCGCGCGCACGCGCAGATGGACGGCGTGTGGTCGGTCGGCGATGGCGGCGCTCGCCTCGTCGGTCACGCGGCCAACGGTACACCGAAGTGTTCGAGCACCAACGGCGTCACATCCGCGAGCGACCACTGCTCGCGCTCGGGCGGCTCGAGTCCGCACATCAGGAGGACCCCCTCGGAGTCGTCCCTGTGGAGCGAGCCGTGGCTTCCGCCGCCCACGTGCATGGCCCCGCCCCAGTCGATGAACTCGTGGCCGAGCTCCGCGGAGGCGAGCACGTCGCCCGAGTGGGGGGAGCGAAGCGCCGACCAGAGCCTTCCGAGCGCGTCCGGGTAGGTCCGGCTGCCCACCTCGCCGTTTGCCGTGTCGAGCTCGAGAGCGCCCTCGTCCCCCGTCAGCGACCAGCCCTGGCCGCGTGCGTCGGTCAGGTCGTTCCCGGGCGCGAAGCGCAGCTCGCCGCGCCCGGATCGCACGAGCGCGGCATCCTCTTCGCGCGTGATCACGAGGTCCACGCCGTCGGCCTCGAGCAGCGTGTCCGCGGCGCGACGCGTGAGCTCCTGGGCGCGCGCCTCGTCGAGCGCATAGACCATCGCTGAGCGAGCCGAGGGACATGCCGCGAGCTCCGCCTCCGTGGGCGCGGCGTCGCCGGGCAGGAGCACGCGGGCGTCCGACAGCACCTCGGAGAGGTTGATGCCGTGCTCGACCGCGGTCTGCGAGTGGTCCGACATCACGATCACCGCGTGCTCCTCGAGGAACGCGGCGGGGCCGCCGGCCACGTGCATGATCCGCTCGAGCGCGCGGTCGGCCTCCGCGATCGAGCGCACCTGGCCGTCCGGGCCGACCTTGTGCGAGTACGTGTCGTTGTCGGGCAGCGAGAACAGCAGGAAGTCGAACAGGTCGTGCTCGACCAGGTGCGCGCCGACGCAGCCGGTGTGCCGGTCGCGCTGGCCGGGCATGCCGAGCGCGGAGGTGCAGCCGGTGTCGCGAGTGTCGAACAGGTCCGCGTAGAAGAGCTCGCGCGCGCCGTAGACCGGGTGGCGGAACTGGGCCGCCTCGGCGATGCGGCGGTAGACGCTCGCGCCGGACGGCTCGTGGCGGGTGCGGCCGCGATAGATCAGGTAGGTCGTGCACGCGGTGCGGAAGCCGGCGTCGTCCAGGTGCTCGAAGACGGTCCGGTGCGCCCGGCTCAGGTGCGCCAGGTTCATGTTGTAGACGGTGTCGTAGAGCGAGCGCACGATCCCGAACGCGCGCGTGGCGGGCAGTGAGGAGCCGTACTCCACGTAGCGCTCCTCGCCACGGTGGAACCAGTTCATCGACGGGATGTGGTGCTCACCGGGCCCGCAGCCGGTCGCGATGGCGGCGGACGCCACCGGCGTCACCGACGGGAAGGTCGACACGCAGTCGCGCACGTAGCTGCCGCACTCGATCAGCGCGGCCAGCGCCGGCGCCTGACCCTCGGCCACCGCCTGGTCGAGCATGTCGGGCTTCAGCGAGTCGATGACCGCGAGGACGAGCTTCTTGGGCGAGCGCGCGGTGCGCGCGAGCACCCGTTCTCCCGGCACTACCGGAGGATCCTCAGCCCGGCGTACTTCTGGCCCTCGCGGCGGCGGCCGCCGAGCAGCAGCACCACGAAGCCCGGTATGGCGAGGTACGCGAGCGGCGGCACGAAGATCGCGATCGCGGCGAGGATCAGGGCCGCGGCGTCCGAGTAGGCGGTGAGGAGCGCCGCCTGGTCGGGCTGGAGCCTGGCTCGGACGCGCTCGACGAGGCCGCCGATGGCGAGCCACCCGAGCGCCGCGCAGATCGGGCCGAATACGAGTCCGATCCATGACGGGCGGCCCGTGTCGGCGAGCGCCCCCGCGAACAGCAGGGCGCCGAGCCCGATGCCGATCAGGCCGGAGAGGATCTCCACCGGGCCGCGCCCCGCGCGGCCCGCGAGGTCCGGCGACGCACGGTTCGGCGCCGAACGTTCCAGGAAGAACACGATCACGCCCAGGACGACCACCGCGGCGAGGAAGCCCGTCGACTCGAGGAAGCGCAGAGCCGTGCCGTCGAAGTCGATGCCGATGTCGCCGCGCGCGAGCCCGCCGGCTAGCAGCGGTGGCAGATATGGGCGGATGCCGGCGGCCGAGGCAAGGCCGGCGCCGGTGCCGATGTCGAGGAAGAGGCTCATGGGCGGGTGAGAGGGTCGGTACCCTGCGCCGGGGGAGGTTAACGCCGTGAGGGCGGCGGGCGCCTCGCCGCTCCAGGCATGAGCTCATCCCGGGACATCGAGCGCTACGCCGGCCTGTTCGCCTCGCGGACGAAGGTCATGAAGTCCTCCGCGATGCGCGACCTGATGGCGGTCACGACGAGGCCCGAGGTGATCTCGCTCGCCGGCGGCCTGCCGGACACGAGCACGTTCCCGCCCGACACGTTCGCGGCCGTGGCCCAGCGGATCGCGCGCGAGTCGTGCGCGAAGGCGCTCCAGTACGGGCCCACCGAGGGCCTCCCCGAGACCAAGGCGTGCATCGCCGAGGTGATGGCCGCCGAGGGCATGCGAGTCGACCACGAGGACATGCTCGTCACGACGGGCGGCCAGCAGGTGCTCGACCTGGTCACGAAGACGCTGATCGACCCGGGCGACGTCGTCGTGGCGGAGGGCCCGACCTACCCGGGAGCCGTGCCGGTCTTCTCGTCGTACCAGGCGGACGTGGTGCAGGTGGACATGGACGCCGACGGCATGCGGGTGGATCAGCTCGAGGAGACGCTCGACCGGCTCGAGCGCGACGGGCGGCGGCCGAAGTTCATCTACACCGTGCCGAGCTTCCAGAACCCCGCGGGCGTCACGATGTCCGCGCCGCGCCGGCACCGGCTGGTCGAGGTGGCGCACGAGCGCGAGCTGCTGGTGCTCGAGGACAACCCGTACGGACTGCTCCGCTACGAGGGCGAGGCGCCGTCGCCGCTGCTGGCGCTCGACGGCGGGGTCTACGTGATGTACCTCGGCACGTTCTCGAAGATCCTCTCGCCGGGGATCCGGCTGGGCTGGGTCGTGGCGCCACCGCCCGTGCTCGAGAAGATCAACCTCGGCAAGCAGGCCACCGATCTGTGCACCTCGACGCTGTCGCAGCTGATGGTCCAGGCCTACTTCGCCGAGGGTCACTGGCGCGACTACGTCGACTCGCTCACGGAGATCTATCGCGCGCGGCGCGACACGATGCTGGACGCGCTCGCCGACCACTTCCCGCCGCAGGCCGAGTGGACGCGCCCGTCCGGCGGCCTGTTCATCTGGGCCACGCTGCCGGACTTCATCGACACGACCGACCTGCTGGCTCGGGCGCTCCAGCAGAACGTCGCGTTCGTTCCGGGCGAGGCCGCCTTCCTCGACGGTCGCGGGCGCAACGCGATGCGGCTGAACTTCTCCGGCTCGGGCGAGGACGCGATCCGCGAGGGCATACGCCGCATCGGCGAGGTGATCACCGAGCAGGTGCAGCTCTACGGGACGCTGACCGGCGAGCACGACGCGGTCGTGCTTCCGCCTGCGGAGGAGCCGCCGCTGAGCGGCGGCGCCGAGATACTGACGATGCCGGACCGCGCCGAGCGGGCGCGGCGCGCCGGCTACTGATCCTCTTCGGCCTCCTCGGCCTCCTCGCCGTCCTCGCCGCTCGCGAAGTCCTCCGGCGTGACGTTGTCGAGGAAGTCCTTGAACTTCTCGACGACCTCCTCGGTGTCCTCCACCTCGTGCTCGAACTCGATGGCGGACTCGGAGATCACGTCCTCGGCGGCGAAGATCGGGGCGCCCGTGCGGACGGCCAGCGCGAGCGCGTCGGAGGGTCGCGAGTCGATCGGGATCTCGCGACCGTTGAGCTGGAGCGTGACCTCCGCGTAGAACGTGTTCTCGCGCAGCTCGGTGACCGCCACGCGCGTGCAGCTCACCTCGAGCTCGGTAAGCATCTCCGAGATCAGGTCGTGCGTCATCGGCCGCGGCGTGTTCGCTCCCTGAAGCTTCATCAGGATGGCCGCCGCCTCCGGATGACCGATCCAAATCGGGAGGAACTTGTTGCCGTCGCGGGTCTTCAGAAGCACGATCGGCTGCTTGCCGACCATGTCGAAGCTGACGCCGTAGATCACCATCTCCTGCATCTGCCTGGACAGTCTAGAGCGGGATCGAAACCGCGACGTACGTGGAGAAACCGCAAAACCAGTGGGCGATCCTGGACTCGAACCAGGGACCTCGTCCTTATCAGAGACGCGCTCTAACCGGCTGAGCTAATCGCCCGAGGGACGGGGATTGTAGCGGCGGCTAGACCGCGCGCAGGTGGCCGCGCGAGAGGATTCGCTCGGCGAGCGCCACGGCGTCGGCGGGCGTCTCGAAGTCGAGCTCCACGCGGCAGCCGTCGCCCTTCGGCCGGACCTTGACCGGCTGGCCGAAGGCGGTCGTGAGCGTGTCCTCCGCGACCGCGAGCGCCTCGGCGAGGTCGGGATGGATCTCACGGGCGAAGCGCTTTGCCTCAGGCTCTGGCTGACCCTCAGCTTCGCGCGCGCGGCGCTCGGTCTCGCGCACCGACCAGGCGGCGTCGCGCGCCTCGAGCGCGAGGCTCCGGCGCGTCGCGTGGTCCTTGCACAGGAGGAGCGCGCGACCGTGACCCTCGCTCAGCTCGCCGTGCTCGATCAGCTCGAGCGCCTCCTCGGGAAGGTCGAGGAGCCTGATCAGGTTCGAGATCGCGACGCGGCTGCGACCGACGCGGCGACCCACCTCCTGCTTGGTCAGGCCGAGGTCGTCGACGAGCATCGCGCACGCGCGCGCCTCCTCGACGGCGTTCAGGTCGACGCGCGCCATGTTCTCGGCGAGCGCCAGGTCGAGGCGCTCCCAGTCGTCGGTGTCGCGCACGAGCGCGGGGATCGTCTTCAGCTCGACCATCTGCGCGGCACGGAGGCGGCGCTCGCCGGCCACGAGCTCGAAGCTGCCTCCCGCGAGCGGCCGCACGACGATCGGCTGGAGCACGCCGCGCGTGCGAATCGACTCGGCGAGCTCGGCGAGTCGCGCCTGGTCGAACGTGCGGCGCGGCTGGCGCGCGTTCGGCTGGATCAGCTCCGGCGGGATGTCCCGCAGGCCGTCCTCGATCTTGTCGCTCCGCGGCAGGATCGCCGCGAGACCCCGACCCATTCCACGCTGCTGTGCGTCAGCCACGGGCGGCCACCTCCTTGGCCAGCTTCAGGTAGGCCGCGCTGCCGGCGCTGTGGGGAGCGTGGCGGAGGACCGGGAGGCCGAAGCTGGGCGCCTCGCCGAGCCGTACGTTGCGGGGCACGACCGTGTCGAACACGAGGTCCGGGAAGTGCTCGCGCACCTCGCGCTCGACGTCGCGGGCGAGCCGCGTGCGCCCGTCATGCATCGTGAGGATCAGCCCGAGCACCGTGAGTCGCGGGTTGAGCTCGCGCTGGATCAGCGACAGCGTGTCGAGCAGCTGCGCGAGGCCCTCGAGCGCGAAGTACTCCGTCTGCACCGGGATGATCACGCGGTCGGTCGCGACGAGCGCGTTCACTGTGAGTGGTCCGAGCGATGGAGGACAGTCGAGCAATGTGAACAGGTAGCGGTCGCGGACGCTGCCGAGACGGTCGCGCAGCGTCGTCTCCGAGCCCTCGATGCGCGGCAGCTCCACGTTCGCGCCGGCGAGGTCCGGCGTCGAGGGCACCACGTCGAGCCCGTCGATGCCGCTCGGGACCGCGGCGGCCGTGATCGACAGCTCGCCGGAGAGGCAGTCGTAGATGCTCGCCCCGCCGTCCTTCGGGAGGCCAAGCGCAACCGTCGCGTTGCACTGCGGGTCGAGGTCGACCAGCAGCGTCGGATAGCCGGCGTCCGCGATGCTCGCGCCGAGATTGACCGCGGTGGTGGTCTTGCCCACCCCGCCCTTCTGATTTGCGACCGCGAGAACCGTTCCCATCGGCGCCGAACCTATGGTTCAGGTCGGTCGGAACGGCGTTCGGGACCGAACGGCCGCCGTGGCGGGCGCGGTGCGGCCGTTCAGCCCAGCGGGCGCTTGCGCGCCATGCCCGCGCGCCGTGGAAATCGCTCTGGCGTGGGCGAAATCTTGCGGAACACGTGGAGGTGCCGGTTTATGGAGCCCGGATAGGGCTCCACGGAGAGCACGTCCTCCACCGCCATGCCCAGCTCCGCGGCCGCGGCGGCCCCGGAGGCCTCCTCCTCGGCTTCCCGAGCGCCCTTCCAGGCCACGAGCACGCCACCGACGCCCAGAAGCGGCGCCGCGTACTCCACCAGAACCGCCAGCGGCCCTACGGCCCTGGCCGTCACCGCGTCGTACGCCTCGCGGCCACCACCAACCGCGGCAGGTACACCCCCAAGGTCCTCCACCCGGGTCGTTATCGAGCGCGCGTTGGAGAGCGGCACCGCCTGGATCAGGCGGTCGATCACCGCCGTCTTGCGCCGCGAGGACTCCACGAGGTCAACCTGCGCTCGAGGGAGAGCAAGAGCGAGGACCAGCCCAGGAAAGCCTGCACCTGCGCCCATATCCGCGATGCGGCGGGCCGAGGACAGGTCCGGGACCTCGAGCCCGGACAGGCTGTCCGCCACGTGAACGTCAAGTGCGGCTTCAGGGTCGGAGACCGTGGTGTGCGGATCCGGCTCCGCCGCTAGCGCCTCTAGGAGGCGCTGGACCGTTTCACGAGAAACGCTCAACGGGACTTACCACCAGCCGGCGGTCCGGCTCGTCGCCCTCGCTGTGTGTCTGGACATCGGTGCGCTCACTCAGGTACGTGTGCACGATCTTGCGCTCCGTCGCGCGCATCGGCTCGAGCTCCACCGGGCGGTCGTACTCGAGCGCCTCCGCGGTCGCCCGGTCCGCCATGCGGTGCAGAGCGCCCTCGCGGCGCTCGCGGTAGCCCGCGGCGTCGACCGTCACCTGCTTGCGCCTGTCCTCGCCGTGGTACGCGGCCCGGAAGGCCAAATGCTGGAGCGCGTCGATCGTCGAGCCGTGCTTCCCGATCAGGAGCCCCAGGTCGTCGCCGTTCACGGTCGCGCGGATCTCGTCGTCGCTCTCGTCGATATCGACCGTGGCGTGGAGCCCGATGGCCTGCACCACGCGGGCCACCAGCGCCCGCACGCGCTCCGCCGGCTCCTCGGGAATCGTCTCGGCGGCTGCGCGCCACGCCTCGGGATCGACCTCCGCGCGCACGCGCGCCGGGCCCTCCTCCTGTGCGACGTCGAAGCTCACGCAATCCGCTGTGAGACCGGGAAAGCGCGACTCGAGCGACTTCATCGCCGCCCACTTCGCCTCGCCCACCGTGTCGCCCTCCGCCTCGGCGACGAGCTCCTCGGGCCGCGGCTCCTCGCTCACCGACACGGCGACATCAGCCTCAACGCCGGCGCCCCGAGCGCTTCTTCTTCTTGCGCGGCGACCCGGGAGGCGCCTTGGCCGGGCCACCGTTGCCCGTGGCGGCCTTCGCCTTGGCCGGGCGCTCCTCGGCGCTGCCGTTGCCGGCGGCGTCGGCGGTTGCAGCCGCGACGGCGGGCGGCTTCCCGCGCGCGGGCCGGCTGTCGTCGTCCGCGTCCGCCCTGGCGGCCGCCAGATCCGGCTTCGGATAGAGCTTCTTGACGAGCAGCTGCTGCCCGATCGTCCAGACGTTCGTGGTGATCCAGTAGACGATCAGGCCCGCCGGGAAGTTCACGATGAAGATCACGAACACGAACGGGAGCGCGAACATGATGCGCCGCTGGGTCGGGTCGGCGCTGATGGCCGTCACGGCGCTCGCGGCGAGCTGCGTGCCCACGTAGAGCACGATCAGGACCCCGAGCAGCACAGGGTCGCTGACGTTGTTGGCGAGGTTGTCGATCGCCAGGAACCCGGTATTGCCCGCGATGTCCGACTTGAACCCGGACGAGCGAAGCAGCGAGAACAGCGAGATGAAGAACGGGACCTGGAGCAGCAGCGGGAGGCACGAGCCCAGCGGGTTGACCTTCTCCTGCTGGTAGAAGGCCATGACCTCCTGGTTCATCCGCTGGCGGTCGTCCTTGTAGCGCGCCTGGATCTTCTTGATCTCCGGCTGGAGCGTCTGCAGCCGCTGCATGGACTTCACGCCCTTGAACGTGAGCGGCAGGATCACGATCCGGACCGTGAACGTCATCAGGATGATCGCGAAGCCCCAGCTGCCGTTGAAGTCGCCGAGCAGGTCGTGCCAGAACTCCAGAATCCACTGGCAGGCATCGATGAGCGGCTGAAGGACGTTTGCGATGTACATGGGCTAGCGCTGAGCGCGCGGGCGCGGCCGGAACAGCTTCTGGTCCTCGACGAGGTCTACGCCGCCGTGGCTCCACGGGTTGCAGCGCAGGATCCGCCAGGCGGCCAGGACCACGCCGCGCAGCACACCGTAGCGCCGGACCGCCCGCACGGCGTATTCGGAGCAGGTCGGATGGTACTTGCAGCGCGCGGGAATGGCGGGCGAGATCGCGCGCTGGTAGAGGCGCACTGGTGCGGTGGCGAGCGTTCGGATCGCGCTCACGACTGCGGCTTCCCCTCGTCGGAGAGGCCGGCCGAGCCGAGCACCTCGCGGAGCTCCGCCTCGATGGCCTGCTCGCCGCCCTCGCGGGCGAGCTCACCGGCGGCGGGGCGCGCCACGATCACGAAGTCGTGGCCGTCGCGGAGGCCCCCGGCGCTCGACCAGAAAGCCTCCCTCAGCAGGCGCTTCATGCGGTTGCGCTCCACCGCGCCGCCAAGCTTGCGCCCCACGGACACGCCCAGCCGCGGCTCGGCGTCGGTGTCCTCCGCGCGCGGGAAGGCATAGACCACGAGGTGGCGGCTCGCGTGCGAGCGACCCTCGCGATAGACGCGCTCGAACTCACCGCTGCGCGAAAGCCGCCGGCGCTTTCGGCGCGCGCGGTCAGCCATCGCTAGGGGGTGAGCCGCTTGCGGCCCTTGTCGCGACGCCGCTTCAGAAGCGCGCGACCGGCACGGGTGCTCATGCGCGCACGAAACCCGTGCGTACGGGCTCGCTTGCGTTTCTTGGGCTGGTAGGTGCGCTTCATGTGCTGGCGAGCCAGGGTACAAGATCGGCGCACCGACCCCTGTGGATTGCCTGTCGATAACCACGCCCGGCGGCCCGCGACGCTTTTCCCGCGTTTTGCGGGGCCGCCCCGCCGCGCGGGCCGCGCCGCGATTTGGGCCGATGTACACTCGCCTCGCCGAGGGCGGCGGGGCCTGGTTTTTCCCGCCCGACCCTTCCTCTGTGAGTAATAGCGAGCTAGGCCCCGAGGGAGGGTCACGAACGCCTGTGCCGACACCGCCGGACGAGATTTGGGACGCCATCCGTGGTGAGCTCCGGAAGGAGACGCCCGATTTCAAGTTCCACATCTGGCTCGACCCACTCGAGCTGGCGGCCATCCGCGGCACAACGGTCTACGTGCGCGCGCCGGAGCACATCCGCACGTCGGTGGCCGAGCGCTACCTACCGCTGCTCCGCCGTGCCGCGGCCGCGGGCTTCGACGAGAACGCGCTGGTCGAGGTCGTGGGCGAGGGCTGGGAGCCGCCGGCCAACGGCCACGCGCCGGCGACCGGCGGCGTAGCCGCCAACGAGCCCGGCGCTCCCGAGCGCGAGCGCCAGCGCCTCAACCCGCGCTATACGTTCGATCAGTTCGTGATCGGCGAGGGCAACCGCTTCGCCCACGCCGCCTCGCTGGCGGTCGCCGAGCTGCCCGGGCACTCCTACAACCCGCTGTTCCTGCACGGGTCGCCCGGCATCGGCAAGACACACCTTCTTCACGCGATCGGCAACTACGTCGACCGCTTCGGCTCCGGCCTGCACGTCCGCTACGCGACGATCGAGGAGTTCACGTCCGAGTTCGTCGAGGCCGTGCGCAAGAACTCGACCGCCGGCTTCAAGCAGCGCTTCCGCGGCTCCGATGTGGTGCTGATCGACGACGTGCAGTTCCTGGCCGGCCGCGATCGCACGCGCGAGGAGTTCTTCCACACGTTCAACTCGCTGCTCGACGGCGGCCGCCAGCTCGTCATGACCTCCGACCGCGCTCCCGAGGAGATCCCCGGCGTCGAGGACCGGCTGATCGAGCGCTTCCGCTCCGGGCTCGTGGTCGAGCTCGAGACGCCCGAGGTGCCGGTGCGGATCGCGATCCTCGCCAAGCGCGCCCGTGTGGACAACGTCGAGATCGGCACGGACGTGCTCGAGGAGATCGCGCAGCGCGTGACCACCAGCGTCCGCGCGCTCGAAGGAGCGCTGATCCGCGTCGTGGCGTACGCGTCGATGCGGAACGAGACACCCACGCCCGCGCTGGTGCGGCACGTCCTGCGGCGGCTCGGCGAGGACACGACCGCCGACAGCTGTGGGATCGTCGAGATCCTCGACGCGGCCGCTCAGGAGTTCGGGGTGGAACGCGACGCACTGCTCGCTCGCGACCGCCGGCCCGCCGTCGCCGCGGCCCGCCAGGTGGCCATGTACCTCGCACGCGAGCTCACCGAGCACAGCCTTCCGGAGATCGGACGTGGTATCGGCGGGCGCAACCACACCACCGTTCTGCACGCCGTGAACCGCATCGGAGCGGCACTTCGCACCGACGAAGATGTGCGCACGGCGGTTGACAACCTGCGCCGGCGGCTTGGTCATCCCACGTCGTGACCGCTATGGATGGAAGAATCAACAGGGCTCTCCACATGGGCGGATCCGCTCCCCGAGCAGGATCGCCCCGGATATCAACCTGTGAACAGCCCCCAATCACCTCTACCGAGATAGGCAGCCTCTTTTGAAGCTCTCCGTTTCCCGTGAAACGTTCCTCGCTCGTCTCGGCGTCGCAGTGCGCGGCGCGTCGACCCGCGGTCCCGTACCGTCGCTGGCCGGCGTGCTGCTGCGCGTGGAAGATGGCCGCGCCGAGCTGCAGGCCACAGACATGGAGCTGGGCGTCCGCGTCTCGCTCGACACCACGGAGTCCACCCCCGGCCAGGCCGTCGTCCCCGGCCGCCTGCTGTTGGACGTGGTTCGTTCGCTCCCGAAGGACGACCTGACGCTCGAGTACCGCAGCGCCGAGCAGGACGTCGAGGTGGTCTCCGGTCCCTCGAAGTTCCACCTGCGCACGCTGCCGACCGAGGACTTCCCGAAGCTTCCGGAGGCGCCGCCCGACGGAACGCTGACGGTGCCGGCCGGCGCGTTCGTCGACACGATCGCCCGCGTGGCCCGCGCCGCGTCGCGGGACGAGACGCGCCCGCATCTCACCGGCGTGCTCGTCACCGCAAGCGGGAACGAGCTGCGCATGGTCGCCACCGACTCCTACCGCCTCGGCGTGAAGGAGACGAAGCTCGAGGCCGAGCTGAGCGGCTCGCTCGAGGCCAATGTCCCGGCACGGACGCTTCAGGAGCTGGGCCGGATCGCGTCGGCCGGCAGCGCGGAGTCGATCGCGGTGGCGGCGCTCGAGAACCAGGTCATCTTCACCGTCGACGACATCGTGCTCTCGTCGCGTCTCGTCGAGGGCCGCTTCCCCAACTACCAGCAGCTGCTCCCCGAGTCGTACGAGCACGAGCTCCGCATCGGCCGCGACGAGCTCCTCGACGTGGTGCGCCGCGTCGGCCTGCTCGCGCAGAAGAACGCGCCGCTCCGCCTGAGCTTCACCGAGGGCGCGCTCGACGTGTCGGCTCAGACGCCGGATGTGGGCGAGGCGAGCGAGTCGATCCCCGTCCCGTTCTCCGGCGAGCCGCTCGAGATCGGCTTCAACCCCGAGTTCTTCCGCGAAGGCCTCGAGAGCGCGGAGTCGGAGGAGCTCGTCCTGAAGCTGATCAGCCCGCTGCGCCCCGGCCTGATCCAGTCCGGTGACGAGGACGCCGGCTTCCGTTACCTCGTCATGCCGATCCGCCTCAACGTGTAGGCGGCCGGCGTGCGGGTGAAGCGCATCGGCCTGCGCGACTTCCGCAACTACGAGGCGGCGGAGGTCGAGATCGCCGACGGCCTCACGGTCGTGGCGGGCGCCAACGGCGCGGGCAAGACGAACCTGCTCGAGGCGCTCTACTTCGGCTGCACGGGCCACTCTCCGCGCACCTCCAACGAGCGCGAGCTGGTGCGCCGCGGCGGTGAGGGTGTGGCGCGCGTCGTGCTCGACCTGGCGGCGGACGACGGCGAGCACCGCATCGAGGTGGGCTTCCAGCCGGGCGAGGCGAAGCACCTGCGCGTGGACGACAGCCCCGTCGACAGCCTCGCGGGCGTCGAGGTGCGGCCGCTCGTGAGCGTGTTCCTGCCTGAGCGGCTCGAGCTCGTGAAGGGGGCTCCCGCGGCTCGGCGCGCGCATCTCGATCAGGTGGTCACGGCGCTGTGGCCAAGTCGCGCGGAGACGCGCAGCGCGTACTCGCGCGCGCTCGCGCAGCGGAACGCACTCGTGGCGCGGATCAGGGCCGGCAACGCGAGCCCTGGAGCGCTCGACGCGTGGGACGCGGAGCTGGCGCGGCACGGCACGCGCCTGATGGCCGACCGAGCCGAGGCCGTGGACGGCCTGCGGCCGCTCTTCGCCGAGCTCGCCGAGCGGCTCGGCCTGCCCGGATCCGCCGAGCTGCGCTACCGGCCGCGCTCCGCGGCGACCGACGCGGACGGCCTTGCCGCCGAGCTCGCGGAGCGGCGCAGCGCGGACATCGAGCGCGGCTTCACGGCGCACGGCCCGCACCGCGACGAGCTCCAGCTGCTGCTGGGAGGCGCCTCGCTGCGCGCCTATGGGTCGCAGGGGCAGCAGCGGGCGGCGCTGCTCGCGCTGCTGTTCGCCGAGCGCACGCTGCTCGCCGAGCGCAGGGCGCGCCAGCCGCTGATGCTGCTCGACGACGTGATGTCGGAGCTGGACTCGGAGCGCCGCGAGCTGCTGGCCGGCCTGCTCCGCTCAGGGGGCCAGGCGGTGATCACCACGACCGAGCCCGACCACGTGCCCGGCACCGCCCTGGCGGGCGGCGGGCTGATTCGCGTGGAGAATGGCGCCCTGAGCGGCGTGGCACGGGCCGTGGCGGCATGAGAAGGCTCGCGCCTCGGGCGCTCTCGAACGCGCTCGAGGGCGTCGTCCGCGACGTGGCGCCCGCGACGCTGCTCGCGCGCGTCCAGGGTGTATGGGCGGAGGTCGCCGGGCCCGGGATGGCCGCCTCCGCGGCACCCCTCTCGGAGCGCGACGGGGTGGTCACCGTTGGGTGCGAGTCGGCCGTCTGGGCGAATGAGCTGGAGCTCCTCGGACCCGACCTCCTGAGGGGTCTCGAGACCCAGCTCGGCGGCCCGCTGGTGCGCCAGCTCCGGTTTGTCGTTGGTTCGGGCCCGAACCGTCGCTGAAAAGCGCTGTTTTAGCGCGATTTGCGGGCATTTTGTAACGCTCGGAGACGTCCGATCACAGGGGTAGCCTGCTAGTATCTAGAGCGGTCTTATGTAGCGCCCCGACCCGGCCGACAGGGGTTTTCGGCGTCGGGGCTTTTCGCGGTATGCGGCGGCCTCGTCGCAGCACCGCGCGATGGTGGTGGTAACGCCGCCGGATGGAAGGAACGATTTGGCGAAGCAGCCCGAGAAGAAGAACGGCGCGAGCGGCAACGGCTCGTACGGCGCCCAGGACATCACCGTCCTGGAGGGCCTCGAAGCCGTTCGCAAGCGGCCCGGCATGTACATCGGCTCGACGGGCCAGCGTGGTCTTCATCACCTGATCTACGAGGTGATGGACAACTCGGTCGACGAGGCGCTCGCAGGCGAGGCCGACGCCGTCGAGATCGTCATCCATCCGGACAACAGCGTCACGGTCACCGACAACGGCCGCGGCATCCCCGTCGACATCATGAAGAAGGAGAAGAAGCCGGCCGCCGAGGTCGTGCTCACCGTTCTTCACGCCGGCGGCAAGTTCGGCGAGGGTGGCGGCTACAAGGTCTCGGGCGGGCTGCACGGCGTCGGCGTCTCCGTCGTCAACGCGCTGTCCGAGTGGCTCCACCTGACTGTCTGGCGCGACGGCTACGAGCACAAGCAGTCCTACGAGCGCGGCACGCCGATGGGCCCGCTCGAGAAGGGCGAGCCGACGGACCGGCGCGGCACGCGCATCACGTTCCTACCCGACCTCGAGATCTTCGAGACGATCGAGTACGACCGCGGGACGCTCGAGCAGCGCTTCCGCGAGATGGCCTTCCTGACGAAGGGTCTCAGGATCTCGTTCCGCGACGAGCGCGGCGCCGAGCGCTTCGAGACGACCTTCCAGTACGACGGCGGGATCGTCGACTTCGTGAAGTACCTGCACAGCCAGGGCACTCGCACGCCGCTGCACGAGAAGATCGTGTACCTCGAGGACACGAGCGAGGTCGGCGACGTCGAGGTCGCGCTCCAGTGGAACGACTCCTACCAGGAGGCGCTC
>DASYMP010000052.1:0-6297 GCA_036009005.1 Thermoleophilaceae bacterium
TGGTGCGCACGAAGAAGGAGTTCGGTCGCAACGACGGCACCTACATCTCCTTTGACGAGAACGCTGCGGTGCTGATCGACGACGGCAACAACCCGCGCGGCACCCGCATCTTCGGCCCGGTGGCCCGCGAGCTGCGCGACCGCAACTTCATGAAGATCGTCTCGCTCGCCCCGGAGGTGCTCTGACCATGGGCCTCAGGATCCGCCGCGACGACACCGTCCGCATCATCGCCGGCAAGGACCGCGGCAGGACCGGGCGCGTGCTGCGCACCGACC
Source organism: Thermoleophilaceae bacterium (assembly GCA_036009005.1). GTDB lineage: Bacteria > Actinomycetota > Thermoleophilia > Solirubrobacterales > Thermoleophilaceae > JACVRW01. Next base: position 276 of record DASYMP010000052.1, read on the forward strand.
CGAAGCGCGACCGCGTCTTCGTCGAGGGCGCGAACATCATCAAGCGGCACACGAAGCCGCGCACGCTGCGCGACACCCAGCGCGCCCAGGAGCTCGGCGGCATCGTCGAGATGGAGGGGCCGATCCACGTCTCGAACGTGATGCTGATCGACCCCGACTCGGGCGAGCCCACGCGCGTGACGGTCACGCGCGAGGACGGCAAGCGCAAGCGCATCGCCAAGAAGTCCGGGAAGGAGATCGACTGATGGAAGCCTCCGCACCCGCGAACGTGCCGGCGCGCCTCAAGGAGCGCTACGAGTCGGAGATCGCGCCCTCGCTGCAGGAGCGCTTCGGCTACAAGTCCGCGATGGAGGTCCCGCGCGTCCAGAAGATCACGCTCAACATGGGCGTGGGCGACGCGAAGCAGGACTCGAACGTGCTCGACGCCGCCGCCGAGCAGCTCGCCACGATCGCCGGGCAGGCGCCGAGCGTGCGCCGCGCACGCAAGTCGATCGCCGCGTTCAAGCTGCGCGACGGGATGCCGGTGGGCGTGTCGGTGACGCTCCGGCGCGCGCGCATGTACGAGTTCCTCGACAGGCTCACCTCGATCGCGATCCCGCGGATCCGCGACTTCCGCGGCCTGAACGCGCGCTCGTTCGACGGCCGCGGCAACTACTCGATGGGCGTCCGCGAGCAGATCATCTTCCCCGAGATCGACTACGACGCCATCGACCAGGTGCGCGGCCTCGACGTGACGATCACGACGAGCGCGCAGACCGACGAGGAGGCGTACGTCCTTCTGCGAGAGTTGGGCATGCCGTTCTCTCCCGACGGCGCCCCGGGATCGGCCGACGCCGAGATCGACCCCGAGGAGGCCGCGGAGGAGGAGCGTCGCGAGGAGGCGCGCCAGAAGGCGGAAGCCGAGGCGGAGGCACTGGAAGCTTTGAAGGAAGAGAACCCGGAGGCGTACGAGACGCCGGCTCCGGCCACGGCGGAGCCGCCGGAGGGCGAGAGCATCGAGACGGAGAACGAGTAGATGGCAAAGACTTCACAGAGGGTCCGCCAGCAGCGCGGGTCCAAGTACCAGACACGCAACTACAACCGCTGTAAGCGCTGCGGTCGCCCGCGCGCGTACCTGCGCAAGTTCGGCCTGTGCCGCATCTGCGTGCGCGAGATCGCGCACGAGGGCATGATCCCCGGCCTCACGAAGTCGAGCTGGTAGCGCCATGTCGATGACCGACCCCATTGCCGACTTCCTGACGCGCATCCGCAACGGCCTGCACGCGGACCGCGACGACGTGGAGATGCCCGCCTCGAAGTTCAAGGCGGAGATCGCGCGCATCCTTCGTGAGCAGGGCTACATCGAGGACTTCTCGGTCGAGGCCGCGCGCGTCGGCCGCGTGCTGCGCGTGCGCCTGAAGTACACCGAGGACCGCAAGCCGGTCATCCAGGGCATCCAGCGCGTCTCGAAGCCCGGCAACCGCCGCTACGTGGAGGCGGGCACGATCCCGAAGGTCCAGGGCGGGATGGGCACGACCATCATCTCGACGTCGCACGGCGTCATGACCGGCCACGACGCGCGCCGCGCCGGCGTGGGCGGCGAGCTGGTAGCGAGGGTCTGGTAGTGAGCCGGATCGGAAAGCAGCCGGTTGCCGTGCCGGACGGCGTGGAGATCACGATCGAGCCGGAGCTCGTGAGCGTGAAGGGCCCGAAGGGCCAGCTCGCGGAGCGCAAGAACCGCGAGATCGAGGTGAAGCAGGAGGACGGCCAGCTGCTCGTGAGCCGGCCGACCGACCGCGGCGAGCACCGCGCGCTCCACGGCCTCACCCGCAGCCTGATCGCGAACATGGTCGAGGGCGTGACGAACGGCTTCGAGAAGCGCCTCGAGATCCAGGGCGTCGGCTACCGCGCGAACCTCCAGGGCAACAAGCTCGTGCTGGCGCTCGGCTACTCGCACCCCGTCGAGGTGAACGCCCCCGACGGCATCGACTTCGAGGTGCCGCTGCCCACGCGCATCGTCGTGCGCGGCATCTCCAAGCAGGTCGTGGGCGAGGTGGCCGCCACGATCCGCAAGCAGCGTCCGCCGGAGCCCTACAAGGGCAAGGGCATCCGCTACGAGGGCGAGCACGTGGCGCGGAAGGTCGGTAAGCGCGCATGAGCGTCAAGACGAAGAGCCAGTCGAGGCTGCGCCGCCGCCGCCGCGTGCGCGCCAAGGTGCGCGGCACGACCGAGCGGCCGCGCCTGTCGGTATTCCGCTCGAACCGCGGCATCCAGGCCCAGGTCATCGACGACGTGGCCGGCCACACGCTCGCCGCCGTCTACTGGACCGAGGGCGACCTGAAGACCCTGAAGTCGATGGACCAGGCCAAGCGGGCCGGCGAGCTCCTGGCCGAGCGCGCCAAGGCGGCCGGCGTCGAGACGATCGTGTTCGATCGCGGCGGCTACCGCTACCACGGCCGCGTGAAGGCGCTCGCCGAGGGCGCGCGCGAAGCGGGGCTGAAGTTTTGAACGGCATCGCGACGATCGCTACGGTGAGTGGTTCGAATGGCGAGTAGGGACAGGACACGCGGACCGCGCGGGGAGGGCTCTGACCTCCAGGAGCGCGTGGTCGAGATCAACCGCGTCGCGAAGGTCGTAAAGGGTGGCCGCCGCTTCTCGTTCACCGCGCTGGTCGTGGTGGGGGACGAGAAGTCGCAGGTGGGCGTCGGCTACGGCAAGGCGAACGAGGTCCCGGTCGCGATCCAGAAGGGCGTCGAGCGCGCCCGCAAGAACCTCTTCAAGGTGCCGATGCACGGCTCCACGATCACGCACGAGAACATCGGCGTGCACTCGGCGTCGCGCGTGCTCCTCAAGCCCGCATCGCCCGGTACCGGCGTCATCGCCGGCGGCGGCGTGCGCGCCGTGCTGGAGCTGGCCGGCATCCACGACGTGCTCTCGAAGTCACTCGGCAGCCAGAACCCGATCAACCTCGTGAAGGCGACCGTCGCGGCCCTCCAGGGCCTGCGCAGCCCCGACCAGGTGGCGGAGCTCCGCGGCCTGTCGGTGCGCGAGGTGCTGGGCCTCGAGAAGGCACCCGCCGCCGAGCCGGCGACGGAGGTTCCCTCTCCCGAGGCCGAGGAGACGCCCGCCTGATGGCGACGCTCACCATCACCCAGGTGAAGTCCTCGGTCGGCGCCAGCCGCAAGCAGCTCGAGACCCTGAAGACGCTCAAGCTCGGCAAGATCGGCCGCTCCACGGAGCGCGAGGATCATCCGACCGTGCGCGGCCTCGTCCACGCCGTCCAGCATCTGGTGAAGGTCGATGGCTGACGAGCAGCAGGAGAGCATCGGCCTCCACTCGCTGAAGCCCGCCCCGGGCTCGCGGAAGAGGCGCAAGCGCGTCGGCCGCGGCGAGGGCTCGGGCACCGGCAAGACCTCCGGCCGCGGCCACAAGGGCGCAGGCTCGCGCTCGGGCGCCAAGGAGAGAGTGAACTTCGAGGGCGGGCAGACGCCGCTGCACATGCGGATGCGCAAGCTCCGCGGCCCTCACATGAAGAAGTCGATGCCGTTCGAGAAGTTCCGCACGCACACCCAGCCGGTGAACCTGCGGGACCTCGACGCGCGCTTCGACAAGGGGTCGGAGGTGACCCCTGACAGCCTGCGCGAGAAGAACCTCGCAACGCGCCGCGAGGTGCCCGTGAAGATCCTCGGCCAGGGCGACATCTCCAAGGCGCTAACCGTGCACGCCCACGCCTTCTCGAAGACAGCTCGCGAGAAGATCGAGGCCGCGGGCGGCACCTGCCAACTGATCGAGGGGTAGCGGCCGGTGCTCAGGACGTTCCTGAACTCGTTCAGGGTCCCCGAGATCCGGAAGAAGCTCGCCTTCACGGCGGCCATGCTCGCGCTCTACCGGATGGGCGCGTACATCCCCGCGCCGGGGATCAACGTCGACGCGGTGAAGGACATCGCGGACAACTTCACCGGCTCGAGCGTGCTCGGCCTGCTGAACGTCTTCTCGGGCGGCTCGCTCCAGCGCTTCGCGATCTTCGCGCTCGGGATCATGCCGTACATCACGGCCTCGATCATGCTGCAGCTGCTCACGGTCGTGGTCCCGCAGCTCGACAAGCTCCGCAAGGAGGGCGAGGTCGGGCAGCAGAAGATCACCCAGTACACGCGCTACCTGACCGTGGCGCTCGCGTTCGGCCAGTCGATCGGCTACGTGTTCCTGTTCCGGACCTTCTCGAGCGGCAGCGCCGACGTCGTGGAGAACTTCACCTTCGGTCGCGTCTTCGTGATCGTGATGACGCTCACCGCGGGCTGCGTCGTGCTGATGTGGCTCGGCGAGCTGATCACACAGCGGGGCATCGGCAACGGCATCTCGCTGATGATCTTCGCGTCGATCGCGTCGCGCATCCCGCACGGGGTGCAGGCCTGGTGGACGAGCCCGGACCAGATCTTCAAGGTGATGATGCCCTTCCTGGCGCTGGCGGTGATCGCCGCGATCGTCTTCATGCAGGAGGGCCAGCGCCGCATCCCGGTCCAGTACGCGAAGCGCGTCGTGGGCCGGCGGATGGCCGGCGGCGGCTCGACCTATCTGCCGCTGCGCGTGAACATGGCCGGAGTCATCCCGGTGATCTTCGCGGCCTCGCTGATGGCCTTCCCGCCGACCGTGGGCACGATGACTCAGGCGGGGTGGGCGCAGGACTTCTCGGCGTTCTTCAACCCGAGCAGGGCGCCCTACCTGATCGGCGAGTCGATCCTGATCGTCCTGTTCACCTACTTCTACACCGCTGTCACGTTCAACCCGGTGGAGCAGGCGGACAACCTGAAGAAGTACGGCGGCTTCATCCCCGGGGTGAGGCCAGGCAGACCCACGGCCGAATACCTCGACCGCATCCTCGCCCGGCTGACCTTCCCGGGCGCGCTCTACCTTGCCGCGGTCGCCGCGCTTCCGACCATCCTGATCAGCCAGACCTCCGCCACCTTCTTCTTCGGCGGGACGTCGATCCTGATCGTCGTGGGCGTGGCGCTCGACACGATGAAGCAGCTCGAGGCGCAGCTGATGATGCGGAACTACGAGGGCTTCCTCAAGTGAGTGAGCTAAACCTGGTCCTCCTCGGCCCTCCGGGTGCCGGGAAGGGCACGCAGGCCGAGCGGCTGATCGAGGACTTCGGGCTGCCCTACTACTCCACCGGGATCATCCTGCGGGACGCGGTCGAGCAGGGCTCGGAGCTCGGCAAGAAGGCCAAGGAGTACATGGACTCCGGCGAGCTCGTGCCCGACGAGCTGATCTGCGAGGTGATCGCGGAGCGCTTCGACTCGGGCGAGGCCGACCACGGCTTCCTGCTCGACGGCTTCCCGCGCACCGTGGGGCAGGCGGAGATGCTGGACAGGCTGCTCGACAGCCGCGGCCGCGAGCTGTGCGGCGTGCTCCTCATCGACGCCCCGGACGACGAGGTCGTGCGGCGCCTGTCCGGCCGGCGCACCTGCGCGAAGGGCAACCACGTCTACCACGTCGAGTTCGACCCGCCGAAGCACGAGGGGGTCTGCGACCAGGACGGCTCGCGGCTGATCCAGCGCGACGACGACAGGCCGGAAACGGTGCGAAAGCGCCTCGGGGTCTACCACGACCAGACGGAGCCGCTCGTCGACTGGTTCGAGAAGAAGAGCCTGCTGCGCCGCTTCGACGGCACGCGCTCCCCCGACGAGGTGCACGACAGGATTCGTGCCACACTGGCTGCGAAGCGACTAGAGGCGGAGCTCTAGGCAGTGATCCAGCGCAAGACACCAGAGCAGATCGAGAAGATGGCGGCGGCGGGCCGCGTGCTCGTCCGCACGCACGAGATCCTCAAGAAGAAGGCGCGCCCCGGGGTCACCACAGGCGAGCTGGACGAGGCCGCCGAGCGCTTCATCCGCTCGCAGGGCGCCGAGCCGGCCTTCAAGGGCTACCGCGGCTTCCCGGGCTCGATCTGCGCATCGCCGAACTCGATGGTGGTGCACGGGATCCCGGGCTCCTACCGCCTGAACCGGGGCGACCTGCTCTCGGTGGACATCGGCGTGGTGCT
>DASYMP010000053.1:0-3643 GCA_036009005.1 Thermoleophilaceae bacterium
GGCCCGTGGACGAGGGCCCGGCCGAGCCCGCCGTCGACCAGATGGAGCTCTAGGGGAGCAGCAGGTCGTTGTTCGAGTTCTTGCGCTTCTTGCCGATCGTGAGGACCGCCGGCTGGATCTCCTTGCGGACCGCCTTCTCGGAGCCGGCCTTCACCTGGTAGTCGCCGGGCGCGAGCGTCTTCTGGATCGTCGCGGTGTCGCCGGGCGCCACCGGGCCCTGGCGCTCGATGATCGACTCGCCCTCGAGCGTGATCGAGTGCTCCGCGTCGGTCTGGTTCGAGATCGTGATCTCGACGGGGCCGGCGCCGACCTTCGCGGGGGACACGGTCACCTCGTCGTCCTGGATGACGCCGGTGAGCGCCTCACGCACGGGCTCGCGCGGCTCGTTCTTGAAGTCCTCGCCGCCACAACCGGCCACGAGCACCGCGGCGATAGCCAACCCGGCACACGCTTGAACCCTCGTCCCCACGAGAGGGGAACTTAACCGAACGCGCGTCCGCGAGGCGCCGGTCAGCGCTGCTCGAACGGCAGCTCGACGACCTCGGCGGGCACGCCGCCCACGTCGACGCTCGCTCCGGGCTCGGCCTCGCGCCTGAGGAGCGCCAGGCCGATCGCGCCGAGCCTGGGGGAGACGCAGGTGGAGCCGAGCCTGCCCACCGGCTTGCCGTCGCGCGCGATCTCCGCTCCGCGCTCGGCCGGCTCCGACAGGCGCAGGCCGCGCAGGTGCCGGTTCGGCTTGCCCTTGTAGTGGAGCCGCGCGACCGTCTCCTGGCCCACGTAGCAGCCCTTCGTGAAGCTCACGGCGCGGTCGTTGATGCCCGCCTCCTGCGGCATCGTGTCCGCGTCCATGTCGTAGCCGAGCCGCGGCCGGCCCGCCTCGATCCGGACGCACTCGGCGGTCTCCTCGGAGACGGTCTCCACGCCGAGCTCGGTGCCCGGCTCGCAGATCACGTCCACGCCGAGCAGGGTCGCGACGTAGATGCCGTGCTCACCCGTCACGAACGAGTTCTCCTCGTCCGGGGGCGCAGAATCGAGCCGGTCGCGCGCGGCCGGGCCGATCAGCGAGAGCAGCGCGCGCGACTCGGTCACGTCCTCGAACTCGACGTCCCTGCCGAGCGAGTACGTGCGCAGCATGTGGGCGAGCACCGCGTGGCCGATCGGCTCGGTGTCGAGCATCAACCAGTCGTCGCCGCGCAGGACGCGGAGGTCGGTGCGGAGCTTCCCCTTGTGGGTGAGCACGGTGGCGTAACAGCCATGCCCGGGCTCGAGCGCCTCGACGTCGTTCGACACCTGGCCCTGGAGGAAATCGGCGGCCTCGCCGCCCCGCACGAGGAACTTCGCACGGTCAGAGCGGTCGACCAGACCGGCCGACTCCGTGACGAGTTCGTAGTCGCTTGTGGCGATCACTTCCCCCATGATACTTTTAGGCGCGGCTAAACATGAAAGATGGGCAAGGCAAACTTTCGCGGCGCAGGCTGCTCGGGGGCGCGGCGGCCGCCAGTGCGGCGCTGCCGGCGCTCCATCAGGTCATCCCGCACAACAACATCCACGCCGCGGTCGAGGACGCGTTCGCGCAGGACGGTCACCGGGGCGGGCATGGGATGCCGGCCGCGATGCATCCCGCGCACGCGGGCGCCGTCGGGACGGTGGACCCTCGCGCGAACGGCTTCGACCCGCAGGAGATGCTGCGTGACTTCGACGAGGGGCGGCTCGTCGACGGCGTGCGCGAATGGCATCTGCTCGCGCAGGAGAAGGCGATCGAGATCGCGCCGGGGGTGAGGTACAACGCGTGGGCCTACAACGGCCGCGTGCCCGGGCCCACGCTCCGCTGCCGCGAGGGCGAGCGCCTGCGCATCCACTTCACGAACGGCGCGCGGCACCCGCACACGATCCACTTCCACGGGATCCACCCGTCCGGCATGGACGGGATCCCCGGCGTTGGGCCGGGCAACATCGACCCGGGCCGCTCGACCACCTACGAGTTCGACGCCGAGCCCTTCGGACTGCACCTCTACCACTGCCACACGATGCCGCTCGCGGAGCACATCGCCAAGGGCCTCTACGGCGCGTTCATCGTCGACCCGAAGGAGGGGCGTCCGCCCGCCGACGAGCTCCTGATGGTCATGAACGGGTTCGACACGAACTTCGACCGGGCGAACGAGATCTACGCGGTCAACACCGTGGCCTTCGAGTACATGCACCGGCCCGTCCAGGTGAAGCGCGGCGAGCTCGTCCGGATCTACCTCGTGAACACACTCGAGTACGACCTCCTGAACTCGTTCCACATCCACGCGAACTTCTTCGACTACTACCCGACCGGTACGAAGCTCGAGCCGCGCGACTTCACCGACACCGTGATCCAGGGCCAGGGCGAACGCGGCATCCTCGAGCTGCGCTTCCCCTACACCGGCAAGTACATGTTCCACGCCCACGTGAGCGAATTCGCGGAGCTCGGCTGGATGGGCTTCTTCCAGGTCACCGAGTGACGCGGATGCCGTCGCATACCGGCGTCCTCGGCCCTCGGCTTGGCCGACCAAGCCTTCGAGCCTGCGTCCTTGGTCCGCTCGGCCTCCGCGCCCCCGGTTCTCGGAACTCGGCGTGATGGAGGCGGCCACCGCTCGAGCCACGCGGCGGCCGCCCTGGCTCGCGGGCGTCGCGCCGCTTGCCGTGCTCGCCGTCGCGATCGGGTTGTTCCTGGTGCTGGATGCGCCGGGGCTCGACCGGATCGGCGTGCCGCAGGAGAAGCTGGCGGTCGAGCGGACCGTGCTGAAGCCCGGCGCGATCCAGCTTCACGTGCGCAACGAGGGCCCCGACACCGTGCGCGTGCGCCAGGTGATCGTGAACGACGGCTTCGCCGACTTCACGCAGTCGAAGCAGGACATCGGCCGGCTCGGCGGATCCGAGATCGACGTGACCTACCCGTGGAACGAGGGCGAGGACTACGAGGTCAGGCTGCTCACCGACACCGGCCTCACGATCGACCACACGATCACCGCGGCCACCGAGACGCCCGGCGCGGACGTGAGCTTCTACGGGCTGATGGCGCTGATCGGCCTCTACGTGGGCGTGATCCCGGTGGGGATCGGGATGCTGTGGCTGCCGTGGCTGCGCGGGGTCGACACGCGCTGGGTGCGCTTCCTGCTCGCGTTCACGATCGGGCTGCTCGCCTTCCTGGCGATCGAGGCCCTGCTCGAGGGCACCGCGATCGCGGCCACCGGAGCGGAGGCGTTCGGAGGCGCCGCGCTCGTCTGGCTGGGCGCAGCCGGTGCCTTCCTGGCGCTGGCTGGGATCGACGGCTGGCTGCGCGGAAGGCACAGGCCGGGCCGCGGCGGCGCGGCGGCCGACGGCCCGGGGGTCGATCTCGGCTATCGCGCGGCTCTGCTCGTCGCGATCGGCATCGGCCTCCACAACCTCGGGGAGGGGCTCGCGATCGGCTCCGCGTATGCGGTCGGGTCGCTCGCGCTCGGCGCCACGCTGGTCGTGGGCTTCGCGCTCCACAACACCACCGAGGGACTTGCGATCGTCGCGCCCGTGGCGCGCGATCGCGGCGCGCGCTTTCGGCGCCTCGCGCTACTCGGCCTGATCGCGGGCGCGCCCGCCATCCTCGGCGCGTGGGTCGGCGCCTCGGCGTTCCAGCCCGGCC
>DASYMP010000054.1:0-15466 GCA_036009005.1 Thermoleophilaceae bacterium
GCGGAGGTGTGGTGCCGGCGGCGGCGATGGTGGTTGCGGCTGCGTGGGGTGCGGCTGCTGTCCGCGCTCGGCGCCGGCGGTCCAGCGGTGCTCGAGCTGTTCGCCGACCCGCGCGCCGAGGTGCGTGCACAGGCCGCGGAGTGGGCGGCGCAGCAGCCGGGCGAGGCGCCGCTCGAGCGCCTGCTCGAGCTGCTGGACGACCCGCGCGAACTCTGCCGGTTCGCGGTGAAGGACGCGCTGCTGCGGCGCGGCGGCGCGGCCGCGGAGCCGATCGCCCGGCATCTCGCGCGTGCGGGCGCGCGGCCGCACGAGGCGCTCGAGGTGGCCGCGGGCATCGCCGAACCGCGCTTCCTACCGGCCGCGGCGGCTCACACGGCCGCGCCGGACGCGGAGGTACGCGCTCTGGCGGCATCGCTCCTGGGGGCCGTCGGTGGCGCCGAGGCCGTCGAGCGGTTGGTCGCCCTGCTGGATGACGAGGACGCGGCCGTCCGGGCAGCCGCCACGACGGCGCTCGCGCGGCTGCGGCACTGGCCCGCCGCGGGTCCCATCGCGGAGCGGCTCGGCGATCCCGCCTGGGCCGTCCGGCGCGCCGCCGGCCTCGGGCTGCGCGAGCTCGGCGCGCCCGGCCTTCTGCTCCTGCGGCACGCCCTCGACGCCCCGGACCGCTTCGCACGCGACATGGCTCGTCAGGTGCTCGACCTGCCCGACACGCCGGCGGCCGCGCGTTGATCCCGGCCGGGTCGGTCGTGACCGACGCGCTCGTCGTCGTGGACTGGGCCGTGCTCGCGTACCTCGCCGCCGTGACCGCGTTCTCGGTGCTCCTGATCGGTGCGTCGGCACTCGAGCTGCGCGAGCACCTGCGCCGGGTCTGGGAGGAGCGCCACTGGCGCCTCCTGTCGTCGGAGGTGGCGCCCCGGCTCAGCATTCTGGCGCCGGCGTTCGACGAGGAGGCGACCGTGGCCGCCAGCGTGCGCGCGCTGCTCACGCTTCAGTACCCCAACCTCGAGGTCGTGCTCGTGAACGACGGCAGCACCGACCGCACGCTCGGCGTGCTCACCTCCGAGTTCGAGCTCCAGCAGATCCACCCCGTCCACCGACGCGTCGTACCGCACGCGCCGATCCGCGGTCTATGGCGCTCTGGCCTCTTCCCCGGCCTGCTCGTCGTGGACAAGGAGAACGGCGGCAAGGCCGACGCCCTCAACGCCGGGCTGAACGTGGCGACCGGCGAGCTCGTCTGCGCGATGGACGCCGACACGCTGATCGAGCAGGACGCGCTCCTTCGCATGGTGAGGCCGTTCCTGCTCGGGGACGACGTCGTCGCCGCCGGGGGCACGATCCGGGTGGCGAACGGCTGCGTGGTGCGAGCGGGCCGCGTCGTGGAGGCGCGCGTGCCGCGCCGGGCGCTGCCCGGCATCCAGACCGTCGAGTACATCAGGGCCTTCCTCTTCGGCCGTCTCGGGTGGAACCGGCTCGGAGGCAACCTCATCATCTCGGGCGCGTTTGGGCTGTTCCGGCGGGCGGGCGTGCTGGCCGTGGGCGGCTACCTCCACGGGACGGTGGGCGAGGACATGGAGCTCGTCGCACGCCTGCGCCGCAACGGCGTGGAGCAGGGCGGTCCCCACCGCGTCGAGTTCATCGCGGACCCCGTGGCCTGGACCGAGGTGCCGGAGACGCTGAGGGCGCTCGGGCGCCAGCGCGACCGCTGGCACCGCGGTCTGGCCGACGTGCTGTGGCGCTACCGCAGCGTCGCCCTGCGACCGCGCTATGGAGCATTCGGACTGGTTGCCTACCCGGCGTTCGTGGTGGTGGAGCTGCTCGCCCCGCTCGTCCAGGCCGCTGCCGCCCCCGCCGTGGTGGCAGGGGTCGCCACGGGGGCCGTCGACTGGACCTTCGCCGGCCTCTTCCTGCTCGTGGCCACCGGCCTTGGCGTGCTCGTCACGGTCGCCGCGCTGCTCCTCGATCAGGCCGCCCATTCGCCCTACCGGAGTGTGAGCGACCGGCTGCTGCTCCTCCTCTGGGCAGCCCTCGAGCCGTTCGGCTACCGCCAGCTCGTGTCGATCTGGATGCTACGCGGGCTCTGGCGCTACCTGCGTGGACGAACCGACTGGGGCACGATGACGCGCCGCGGCTTCGCCATACCGGCAGGCGAGACCGACTCGCCTCAGTGACGCTCCTGCTCGGCCTCGCGCAGCTCGATGCGGCGGATCTTCCCCGTCAGCGTCTTCGGGAGGTCCTCGACGAACTCGATCCTGCGCGGGTACGCGTACGCCGAGAGGCGCGCGCGCACGAACTGCTTGATCTCCTCGGCCAGCTCGTCGCCCGGCGCATAGCCCTCCGCCAACACGACGAACGCCTTCACGACGTGCCCCTTCACCTCGTCGGGTGAGGCCACGGCCGCGGCCTCGCGAACGGCCTCGTGCTCGAGGCATGCCGACTCGACCTCGAACGGGCCGATGCGGTAGCCCGCCGAGATGATCACGTCGTCGGCGCGCCCGGCGTACCAGACGTAGCCGTCCTCGTCCTGCGTCGCGGCGTCGTTCGTGTGGAACCACTCGCCGCCGAAGGTGGCCTCGCTCGCCTCCGGGTTGTCCCAGTAGCCGATCGGCCAGTGCGGATTCGAGCGCGCGCGCAGGCAGATCTCGCCGCGCTCGCCCTGGGCCACCGGCTGCTCGTCCTCGTCGAGGAGCTCCACGTCCCAGCCGGGCATCGGCTTGCCCATCGAGCCCTCGCGCACGTCCATGAACGGGAAGTTCCCGACCAGCGGGTAGGACTCGGTCAGGCCGTAGTAGTCGAGCACCGTGACGCCGTACTCCTCGCGGAACCAGCGGATCGCCTCCGGGTTGAGCGGCTCGCCGGCGCTGCAGACGCGCCGGAACTTCTGTGGGTAGCGCGTGGCGGCGTCCTCGATCGCCATCATCGAGCGCATCGCGGTCGGCGTCGTGAAGACGTTGCTGACCTCGTGGCGCGACAGGAAGTCGAGCTGCTTGTGCGGGTCGAAGCCGCCGCGGCGCTGGTACACGCACTGCACCGCGCCGAGCCGCCATGCGCCGAGCAGCGGCGCGATCCCCGCCGCCCAGGCCCACTCCCCCATCCCGTGGAAGCGCTCGCCGTCCTGTACCTCGTGGCAGTACTCGAACTCCTCGTGCGCCAGGAGGAAGCGGTGGGCGTGGACGATGCCCTTTGCCAGCCCGGTCGTGCCGGACGTGTAGTAGAGCTGGGCCGGGTCGTCCGCCGACGTGTCTGCCGTCTCGAAGCGCCGCTCGGCGCCCGCCAGCGTCTCGGCGTCCATCACCGCGATCTGCTCCACCCAGGAGGGGTCGAAGCGGTCGACGTTCTCGGCGTCGGTCACGAGCAGCTTGGCCCGGGAGTCGTCCAGGCGGTGGCGGATCCCCTCGTCGCCGTAGAGCACCGACATCGACAGCAGGATCGCGCCGAGCTTCCAGACGCCCACGAACAGCGCGGCCGTCTCGGGTGTCGCCGGCAGGACCAGCGCGACGCGGTCGCCGGGACCCACGCCGAGCGAGTGCAGCCAGCCGGCCGCGGCGGCGGCGAGCTCCTGGAGCTCTCCCCACTGGAGCTCGCGGATGGTGCCGTCGAAGTGCTCATGCACCATCGCCAGCTTGTCCGCCGCGTGCTTGTCGCAGACGTCGGTCGCGATGTTGTAGCGCTCCGGCACCTCCCATCGGTGCTCGGCGCGGACCTGCTCGTAGGTGCGCTCCATGCTGGTCGTCACGATGACACGCAGGCGCGGGCCACGTAGCGCCCCCGCCCCGGGCTCGAGACCACGTCGCCGTCGCGGAACACCACGTCGCCGCGCGCCAGGACGACGCGCGGGGCGCCGTGCACCGCGTGGCCCTCGAACGGGTTGTAGTCCACGTTCATCTTGTGCGTGGCCGCGCTGATCGTCGTCTCGACGCTCGGGTCGAACACCACGAGGTCCGCGTCGGCGCCCGCCGCGATCGAGCCCTTGTTCGGCGCGAGGCCGAACCTGTGCGCGGGCGCCGTGGACGTGAGCCGCACGAGCTCGGGCATAGTGATCTTGCCCGCGCGCACCCCGTACTCGTGCATCACGGCGAGGCGCGACTCGATCGTCGGGAGGCCGTTCGGTATCAGCCGGAAGTCGTCGCGGCCGAGGCTCTTCTGCGTCTCGTAGTTGAACGGACAGTGATCGGTGGACACGATCTCGAGCGCCTGCTGGCGGAGCGCGCTCCAGAGCAGGTCGTGGTTGTGCGCCTCCCGCAGCGGCGGCGAGCACACGAACTTCGCCCCCTCGAAGCCGTCGCGGGCGAGGTCCTCGACCGTGAGCGCGAGGTACTGGATGCAGGTCTCGCCGTGGATCGGCAGGCCGGCGTCCCGTGCCCGCTGGATCTCCGCGACGGCCTCCCCGCAGCTCACGTGGACCACGAACAGCGGCGACCCGGCCCAGGTGGCCAGCCGGATCGCGCGGGCGGTGGCCTCGGCCTCGACCTCGGGCGGGCGGGTCGTGGCGTGGAACCTCGGCGCGAGCTCGCCGGCGGCGGCCGCGCGCTCCTGGAGGAACACGATCGCGTCGCCGTTCTCCGCATGCACCATCGGCAGGGCGCCGGTGTCGGCCATCGCCTCGAACACCCTCAGCATCTCGAGGTCGTCGACCATCAGCGCGCCCTTGTAGGCCATGAACAGCTTGAAGGTCGACACGCCCTCCTCGACCGCGCGCGGAATCTCGCGGATCGCCTCGGGCGAGGCCTCGGTCACCGCCAGGTGGAACGCGTAGTCCACATGCGCGCGGCCGTCGGCGTTGGCCTTCCAGGTATCGAGCCCCTTGAGCAGGCTGCCGTCGGTCTGGAGCGCGAAGTCGACGATGCAGGTGGTGCCGCCGGCGGCCGCGGCCGCGGTGCCGGTGTCGAAGTCGTCGGCCGTCACGGTGCCGCCGAACGGCATCGAGAGGTGCGTGTGGTTGTCGATCAGGCCCGGAAGCACGAAGCACCCCGACGCGTCGATCACCTCGTCGGCCTGAGCGTCCTCGGAGCTCCCGACCCAGGCGATCCGCTCATCCTCGACGAGCACGTCGGCGTCGAACATCTCCGTGGCGGTCACAACGGTGCCGCCCCGTACGAGCTTCTTCATGTCGTCCTCCTGGTCGTCATTGCGGCATGAGCTGTCGGATCGCTTCCAAGATCACCTCGGCGGCGATCGCGCCGTCCTCGGCGTCCGCCTGCTCGTCGGGCGAGTGGCTGACGCCGTCCACGCAGGGCACGAAGACCATCGCGGCGGGCACACGCCGCGCGACCATCATCGTGTCGTGGGCAGCCGCCGAGTGCATGCGGCGAGCCGGTACGCCCGCGCGGCGCGCGGCCTCCTCGAGCGCGGTGGCCACCTCCGCGTCGAGCACGGTGGGCGCCACGCGCTGTCGCTCGGAGTAGTGCACCGTCTGGCCCCGCCGCGCCGCCCGCTCGCGGGCCGAGTCGGTGATCCGCTCGGCCACCCGGACGTGATCGCCCGACACCGAGCGCGTGTCGAGCGACATGCGCGCGGTCGCGGGGATGACGTTGATCGCGCCGGGCTCCAGGCTGAGCTCGCCCACGGTGGCGACCGTGTCCGGCGAGCTCTCGCGCGCGAGCTGCTCGAGCTCGATGACCAGCTCGGCCGCCGTGATCCCGGCGTCCGAGCGCATGTCCATGGGCGTGGCGCCGGCGTGGTCGCGGCGCCCGGTGATGACGAGGTCCGCGTGGACGTAGCCGGCGATCGCGTCCACGATCCCCAGCCGCAGGCCCTCGCTCTCGAGCACCCTGCCCTGCTCGATGTGCATCTCGATCCAGCCGACGAGGCCGTCGAGCACGGCCGCGGCCTCGCGGTGGCGCTCCGGCTCGTGGCCCGCAAGGCGAGCCGCGTCGACGAACGTCACGCCGTCCTCGTCGACGTACGAGCGCAGCTCGTCGTCGGACACGTCCTGCGCGACGATCCGGCTTCCGAGCAGGAGCTGCCCGAAGCCCGAGCCCTCCTCCTCCAGGAACGAGATCACGCGCAGCCCGATGTCGAGCCCGCGCTCGCTCGCCAGCCGGCAGACCTCGAGCGCGCAGACGACCCCCATGGTCCCGTCGAACGCGCCGCCGCCGCGGACCGAGTCGCAGTGGGAGCCGACGCCGAAGCACGCCTCCCCCGGGGCGCGATTGCTCGCCACGAGCGTCCCGACCGGGTCCTGCCAGACCTCGAACCCGAGCTCGCGGAACGCCCGCTCGAACCACTCGAGCGTGCTGCGGTAGCCGTCCGTGTACGCGTAGCGCGTGATCCCGGGCCCCTCGCGCGTGTACGGGGGCGAGGCCAGCTCGCCGATGGCGGACCCGATGCGCGTGGCCGACGGGCTCGCGGCGGTCACGGCACCATCAGCGCCTCAAGCGCCGCCAGGCTGTGCCCGCTCGAGAACGTGTCCGTGTACGGGAGCGCCGCCGCCATCCCCTGGGCCAGCGGCTCGTAGTTCGCCTGGGCCTTGAGCGGGTTCAGCCAGATCACCCGGCTGGCCAGCCGCTGTAGGCGAGCCATCTCCGCGCCGAGCAGCGCCGGGTCGCCGACCTCGAGCCCATCGGAGCAGATCACGACCACGGCGCCGCGAGCCATCCCCGCGTGGCCGTGGAGGTCGAGGAACGCCTTCAGCGACTCGCCGATGCGCGTGCCGCCGTCCCAGTCGAAGACCTCCTCCGCGGCGCGCGCGATCGCATCCGTGGCATCGCGCTCTCTGAGCGCGCCGGTCGTCCGCGTGAGGCGGGTGGCGAAGCAGAACGTCTCGCAGCGCCGTCCCGCGCGTGCGGCCGCGTGCCCGAGGATCATGAGCGCTCGCGCGTAGGGCGTCATCGAGCCCGACACATCGAGCAGGAGCACGAGCGGGCGCGGCCTCACGCGCGGCCGGCGCCTGATCAGCTCGTGCGAGTCGCCGCCGTGGCGCAGTGCGCGCGCGGCGGTGCGCCGCAGGTCGAGCTCGCCGTGGCCGCCGGGCCGCGACCGCAGCGTGCGCCGGGCGGGCAGCTCCTCGATCAGCGCTCGCAGGCGCTCGGCGATCATCTGAAGCTCGGCGTCGTCGATCTCCCCGAAGCTCTTGTGCCGCAGCAGCTCGAGCGCGCTCGGCTCGAGCGCCTCGCGGCCGCGCTCGTTCCCGCGCGCGCTTCGCATCCCCTCCGCCCCTGGCTCGTCGCGGTCGACCGGCGGCGGAGGCGGCGCGGGCCGGTCGTCGCTCACGGCGTCCGTCCAGTAGCGCGCGAACGCCGCGTCGTAGAGCGGGATCTGGTCCGCGTTCGTGAGCAGCGTCATGCGGCCCGCCCAGTACACGTCCGCCGGCCCGAGCAGCCGCGTGGCCGTCACGAAGTCCTGAAGCTCGGCGGCGCCGCTCGGCACGCCCGCATCGCGGAGCTCACGCGCGAACGCCGTGAGCTGCGCGAACGGCTCAGTCATCGAGGATCGCGTCCAGCTGGGCTCGCACGGTGCGGAGGTCCTCGACGCTCTTCACGACCCAGCCGAGCGAGTCGTGGGCCGCCTCCGAGCTCACCACGTCCGCCCCGAGCAGGGCGAGCGCACGCGCCCAGTCCACGGCCTCGGCGGCGCCGGGCGGCTTGACGAGGCCGATCGAGCGCAGACGCCCGACCGCCTGCGCCACGCCCGCGGCGAGCGCCGGCGCGATCCCGGGAACGCGCAGCTCGATGATCGCCTGCTCGCGCTCCGCCGAGGGGTAGTCGATCCAGTGGAAGAGGCAGCGGCGCTTGAGCGCGTCGTGCAGCTCGCGCGTCCGGTTGGAGGTGATCACGACGAGCGGCGGCGACTCTGCGCGGATCGTCTCGAGCTCCGGGATCGTGACCGCGAAGTCCGCGAGGAACTCGAGCAGGAACGCCTCGAACTCGTGGTCCGCGCGATCGAGCTCGTCGATCAGCAGCACGGCGCCGCTCCCCGCTCGCACCGCGGCGAGCAGCGGGCGCTCCAGCAGGAAGCGCTCCGAGTAGAGCGCCCGTTCCGCGTTCTCGATCGTCGAGCCGGGACCGGAGCTGTCGTCCTCGACGAGCGTGTGGAGCCGCGCGTGCAGCAGCTGGCGCGCGTAGTCCCATTCGTACAGCGCGTGACCGGCGTCGAGGCCCTCGTAGCTCTGGAGCCGGATCAGCCGGCGGCCCAGCGTGCGCGCGAGCGCCTTCGCCACCTCGGTCTTGCCGACGCCCGCGGGGCCCTCGAGCAGCAGCGGGCGCTCCGCCTTCAGGGCGAGGAAGACCGCCGTGGCGAGCCCTCGATCGGCGATGTAGGACGCCTCTCGAAGCGCGCGCGTCACGTCTTCGACGTGGGCGAGGTTCGCCGCCTCCGGCGTAGTCGCCCCCAGCCTCACGCCCGGTTGCGGATCAGGACGATCAGGAGCGCCAGCAGCGCCGCGGCGATCAGCACCGGCGCCAGGCGCTTGGCGACCGGGCCGCCCGCGACCGCCATCACGTCGACCGGCTCAGCGGCCTCGTGGTTCACCTTCCGCACGCCCGGCGAGCCCTCGGCGGTCACGACGACCCCGCCATCACGCGCGTCTCCAGGCACTGCACGAACTGGTCGATCAGGCGCGCGCTGACGTCGCCCATGATGCTTCGCCCGAAGCCGGCGATACGCCCGGTCACGTCGAGCGTGGCGGTCACGTTGACGCGCGTCTCGTTGTCGCCCGCGGCCTCCAGGACCGAGACGATCGTGGCGTCGACGGTGCCCTGCCCGCGCTGCTCGCGCCCGCCGCCGCGCATCACGACGCGGTGCTCGGATTCGTCCTTCTCGACGAACGTGAGGCGACTTGCGTACGACATCACGACGGCGCCGATCTTCAGCTTCATCGTGCCGCGGTACTCGTCTCCCTCGATCTCCTCGAGCTGGAATCCGGGGATGCAGGGCGCGATTCGCTCCACGTCAGTGAGGATGGCCCAGGCCTGCGAGACCGGTGCCTGGACTGTGAACTCGTTGTTGATCTCCATCGGATCTACTGCTCTCCTTCGCGTTTGGCGGCGACGGCGTCGCGGATCAGCGACGCCGTGATCGGTGTGCTTGTGAAGGTCACGCCGAACGGCGACAGCGCGTCCGCGACGGCGTTGAGGACCGCGGCGGGCGCGGCGAGCGTGCCCGCCTCGCCCATTCCCTTGATCCCGCCGTCGGTGACCGGCGACGGCGTCTCGATGTGGTGCACCTCGATCGGCCCGACCTCCATGCTCGAGGCGAGCAGGTAGTCGAGCAGCGTGCCCGACAGGAAGTTGCCGTCATCGTCGTAGACGAACTCCTCGTAGAGCGCGCCGCCGATGCCCTGCGCGACCGCGCCGGCCACCTGGCCCTCCACGATCGTCGGGTTGAGCATCACGCCGCAGTCCTCGATCGCGACCGTCCGCTCGATGGTGACCTTGCCCGTCTCGGGATCCACCTCGACGACCACCGCGATCGTGCCGTTCGAGTAGCTCTCCGGCGGGTCGTAGGAGCGCGTGGAGGTGAGGGCCATGTCGCCCTCGAGTTGGCGTGAGCCGGGCCCGAAGTACGCGTACTGGGCCACCTCCTTGATCGTCCTCGCGGTGTCCGGCGCTCCGCGCACGAACGCCTTGCCGCCCGACAGCTCGATGTCGGCGGGGCTCACCTCCATCAGGTGCGCCGCGAGCCGGAGCAGCTTGTCGCGCACGTCGCCGCCGGCCCGCATGATCAGGCCGCTGCCGATGACCCCGCTGCGGCTCGCGAAGGTGCCGGTGCTGTACGGCACGCCCTCCGTGTCGCCGTACTTGATGCGGACGTCCTCCATGCGCACGCCGAGCTGGTCGGCCGCGACCTGCGCGAACGTGGTCTCGTGACCCTGCCCGTGCGAGTGGAAGCCCATCCTCACGGTGACCGTGCCGTCGCCCTCCAGCGTCACCGAGCCCCAGTCGTAGGTCACCTGGTGCTTCTGGCCGACCGCCGCCGCGGCCTTGCTGCCGAAGCCGGCGGGCTCCACGAACGGGCTGAACCCGACCCCGATGTAGCGCCCCTCCTCGCGCAGCTTTGCCTGGCGCTCGCGCAGCGCGTCGTAGTCGAGCGCGTCGCGGGCCTGCTCCATCGACTCCTGGTAGCTGCCGCCGTCGTAGTTCATCCCCACGACGCTGCGGTACGGCTCGGAGGGGATGCAGTTCTGCAGGCGCAGCTCGAGCGGGTCACGCCCGAGCGCCCTGGCGGCGTCGTCGATGAGCACCTCGCGGGCGGTGTGCCCGGCACCCCAACCCACGCCGCGGTAGGTCCCCGTCATGCACTTGTTCGTGTACACGGCGAGGATCTCGTAGGAGACGTGGTCGACCTTGTAGAGGCTCGGAAGCAGCGTGGCCGCGCACATCGCGTCGACCATGCCCGTCTGCGGAAAGCAGCCGTAGGCGCCGGCGTTCGCGTTGTAGCGCCCGCGCATGCCTAGGAAGGTCCCGTCGGCCGCCACCGCGAGCTCGAGGTCCATCACGAGCTCCTTGGCGTGCACGGCCGAGGACAGGTGCTCGTAGCGGTCCTCGATCCACTTGACCGGACGCCCGATGCGCCGGGCCGCGAACGGGATCACGACCTCCTCGATGTACGGGTGGGCCTTGATCCCGAATCCGCCGCCCACGTCGGGGGCGATCACCTGAAGGTCGGACTCGGCGAGGCCGAAGCACTCCGCCGCGACCGAGCGAGTCAGGTGAGGGATCTGCGTGGACGAGTAGATCAGGAAGCCCTCGCGGCCGCGGTCGTACTCCGCGATCACGCCACGGCACTCGATCGGGACGCCGGCCACCCGGCCGTGCACGAAGCGATGGCTGAAGACGTGATCCGCCTCCGCGAACACTCGTTCCGGATCGCCGTGCGACTCGCTCTTTCGCCCGATCAGGTTGGCGGGGAGGTCCTCGTGGAGCAGGGCCGCGCCGGGGTCGAGCGCCCCCTCGGGGTCGATGACCGCGGGCAGGCGCTCGTACTCCACGTCGATCAGCTCGCAGGCGTCCTCGGCGATGTAGCGCGAGTCGGCCACCACGACCGCGACGGCCTCGCCCACGTAGCGGACCTTCTTGGTCGGCAGCGGCTCGCGGAGGTTGTCGCCCATGCCCGGCAGGAACGCGCGGGACACGATCGGCTGGATCCCCTCGGCCTCGAGGTCCTGGCCCGTGAACACGGCGGTCACGCCCGGCAGCGCCGCGGCGCGGCTCGTGTCGATCGACGTGATGTTGGCGTGTGCGACCGGGCTCCGCAGGAAGGCGGCGTGCAGCATCCCGGGAAGCGACATGTCGTCCACGAAGCGGCCCTCGCCGCGCAGGAAGCGCGGGTCCTCGACGCGGTTGATCTTCGCGCCGACGTACTGCGCGCCCGCGGGGTGCAGCTCGTGGTCGATCGGCAGGGAGGTCGTCATCCCGCTGTCCCCTCGCTCGCAGTGACGGTGCCTTCTCGGAGCTGGAGCGCCGCCGCCTGCACCGACCGGACGATCCCGGTGTAGCCCGTGCAGCGGCAGATGTTGCCGGACAGCTCGTCGCGGATCTCCTCCTCGGAGGGATCGTCGTTTCGCTCCAGCAGGGCGGTCGCCGCCATCAGGAAGCCCGGCGTGCAGAAGCCGCACTGGAGGCCGTGGTTCTCCTGGAAGGCGCGCTGAAGCACGTTCAGCCCGCCGTTCGGCGCGAGCCCCTCCACGGTCTGGATGGCCGTGCCGTCGGCCTGGCACGCGAGCGTCAGGCACGAGCGGACGGTCTCCCCGTCCACGAGCACGGTGCACGCACCGCACACGCCCTGCTCGCAGCCCACGTGCGTGCCGGTGAGGCCGAGCTCGTGGCGAAGGAAGTCCGACAGCAGCAGGCGCGGCTCGACCTCCTCCTCCACCGGGTTGCCGTTGACTGTCAGCGAGACCGTCCTCATGCTGTGCTCCCTGTCGCTTTGGTTGCGTCGTCGAGCGCCCTGGCGGCGAGGACGCCCGCGACGCTCTTGCGGTATTCGGCGCTCGCGTGCGAGTCGCCGGCCGGCGACAGCGCGTCACGAACGATCTGCTCCACGTCCGAGCGCGTGCCGGCGTCCCAGGCGGCGCCCTCGAGCGCCTGCTCGGCGGCGGCGATGCGCATGGGACGGTCGGCCGCTCCGGCCACGGCGATGCGCGCGTCGCGCAGCCTGCCGTCCTCGACCGACACGACCGCGGCCACCGCGACCAGCGCGAAGTCGCCGTGCGCGCGCGCCACCTCGCGGAAGCCCCAGCCCGCGCTCGCCGGCGCCTCCGGGAACAGGATCTCCGTGAGCAGCTCGTCGTCCGCGAGCGCGGTCATGAACGGTCCCTGGAAGAAATCGTCAGCCTGAATCGTGCGCGTGCCGTCGGGGCCGAGCGCCACCAGCTCCGCGCCGAGCGCTACCGCCACGAGCGGCGCCTCGGCCGCCGGGTCGGCGTGCGCGATGCTGCCTCCGAGCGTCCCGCGATTGCGGATCGCCGGATGGCCCACGTGGCGCATGGCCTCGGTGAGCATCGGCACGCGGGACTGGATCTCATGCGAGCGCTGCACCTGGCCGTGGCGGACCATGGACCCGATCCGGATCCCGCCGTTCGCGAGCGTGCCGTCGAGTCCCTGGACGCGGCGCAGGTCGACCAGCACCGACGGACGTGCAAGCCGGAGGTTCATGAGCGGCAGGAGGCTCTGGCCGCCCGCGAGGATCTTGCCGTCGCCACCGGCCTCCCGCAGGAGCGACGCCGCCTCCACGGACGTCTCAGGAGCGTGGTACTCGAATGGTGCTGGCTTCATCTGTCTCCCTTGTCTGAAGGTGCGCCCGAGGCGGCGAGGTCCATGAGCTCCTCGGGGTCGAGCGGCATGCGCCTGACCGCGACGCCGGACGCGCTGAGCGCGTCGTCGATCGCGGCGGCCGCCACCGCCGGTACCGGGATCGCCCCGCCCTCGCCGGCGCCCTTGACGCCGAGCGGGTTGAGCGGCGACGGCGTCTCGAGGTGATGCAGCTCGATCTCCGGGACCTCGGTGGCGTACGGGATCAGGAAATCCATCAGCGACGCGTTCTGGATCTGCCCCTGAGCGTCGTAGGCGAGCCGCTCGTAGAACGATCCGCCCACGCCCTGCGCGATGCCGCCGATCACCTGACCGTCGACCACGAGCGGGTTGATCACGATGCCGCAGTCGTGCACGACGACGTAGCGGACGAAGCGAACCTCGCCGGTCTCCGTGTCGAGCTCGATAACGGCGCCATGGACACCGCTCGCCCAGGTCGCGTTCTGCGGGCTGAAGAAGCCGGTGGCCTCGAGGCCCGGCTCCTCGTCCGCGTTCAGGAGCGGACCCTCGTCGCTCGACTCGCGCGGGACCGCCGGGCCCAGCGCGGCGAGCGCCGCGAGGTCGTTGTCGAAGCCATAGCGGTCCGGCTTGGCGGCCTTGGCCACCTGGCCCAGCGTCACCGAGGTTCCGGGCGATCCCTTCACCGAGATGCGGCCGTCCTCCACCTCGAGGTCCGCGGGCGAGACCTCGAGCATGTTCGCCGCCAGGCGCAGCGCCTTGTCGCGCACGGTGCCGGCGGCGCGGTCGACGGCGCTCGCGCCGTGCACGGCCCCGCGGCTCGCGTAGGTGCCGATGCCCCAGCGGAACTTCGCGGTGTCGCCCAGCTCCACCTGGACGCTGTCGAGGTCGGCGCCGAGCCGCTCCGCGGCCACCTGGGCGAGCGTGGTCGAGTGCGACTGTCCCTGGTCCGTGAAGCCCGTCGTGACGCGCACCGTGCCGGTGTCGGGCTCGACGATCACGTGTGCGCCCTCGTAGGGCCCGCCGCCGGTGGACTCCACGTAACAGGCGAGCCCCACCCCGAGCAGCTTCGTGGTCTCGCGCGACGCCGCCTGCGCCTCGCGCAGCGCGGGCATGTCGAGTGCCTCCTCGAGCATCGACAGCTGCGTGAAGTAGGCGCCGCTGTCCATGATCACGGTGAAGCCGTCGGCCGTCACGAGTCCGTCGCGGCGGTAGGGGAACTCGTCGTCGCCCACGAAGTTCCGGCGGCGCACCTCGAACTGATCGAGCCCCAGGGCGCGCGCCACGTCGTCGAGCGCGCGCTCCGTGACGAAGCACATGTGAGGACGCCCGGCGCCTCGGTAGGGCGTGCAGACGACGGTGTTCGTGTAGACGCCGCGGAAGCCCACGTGGATGTTCGGGATCCGGTAGGCCGCCCCGACCTGGCCGGCCGTGATGCGGCCGAGCTCGAGCCCGTACGGCACGAACGCGCCGGTGTCCACGAGGAACTCGTCGCGCAGGGCCGTCACGACGCCGTCCTCGGTCACCGCGATCTCCACGTCGTGGATCTGCGCCCGCTCGTGGTGCGAGGCGGTGAAGTGCTCGACGCGGTCCTCGATCCACTTCACCGGCCGGCGCAGCTCGCGCGCGGCCCACGGCACGAGCACCTCCTCCGGGTACATGAAGAAGCCCTTGACGCCGAAGCCGCCGCCCGTGTCGGGCGCGGTGATGCGGATGCGCGACTCCGGGATGTCGAAGAACTGGGCGAGCCCGGAGCGCAGCGGGTGCACCACCTGCGTCGCGTTCCAGAGCATCAGCTCCTCACCGCGTGGGTCCCACTCGGCGACCATGCCGCGCGTCTCCATCGGCATCGCGGCGCTGCGCTCGAGGATGTAGCGGTGGCGCAGCACGAGGTGCGCGTCACGGAACGCCGCGTCCGGGTCGCCGACCTGCTGGACGATGTGCCCGGAGACGTTGCCCTCCATGTCGGAGTGGACCTGGTCGGCACCCTCCTCGACGGCGGCGTTCACGTCGACCACCACCGGCAGCGGCTCGAGCTCGAGCCGGACGCGCTCGCGCGCGTCCTCGGCCACGTAGCGGTCCTCGGCGACGATCATCGCGACGATCTGCCCCGCGTAGTGCACCTCGTCCGAGGCGATCGGGCACTGCGTTCGCGGCTCGACCAGGTCGGGATGCGGGAACAGGAGCGGCAGCGCGCGATCGAATGCGCCGAGGTCGCCGGCGCCGTAGACGGCGTGCACGCCGGGAGTCGCGCGCGCCTCCTCGAGGTCGATCTCGGTGATGCGCGCGTGCGCGTGCGGGCTGCGCACGAAGACCACCTCGAGCGCGTCGCGCACGGGCACGTCGTCCACGTACATGCCGCGTCCGCGCAGCAGGCGCGCGTCGGAGCTGCGCGGCACGCGCTTGCCGAATACGCGCTCCTTCACGCCCGCGACTCCGGAGCGGCCGCGCCGGGACGCATCTTCGCGTCCGCTATGCGCACCGCCTCGACGATGTGCTGGTAGCCGGTGCAGCGGCAGAGGTTCCCGCTGATCGCCTCGCGGATCTCGTCGTCGGCGAGCAGCTCGGTGCGCGAGTCGTCCTCGAGCACACCGCAGACCGCGAGCACGAACCCGGGCGTGCAGAAGCCGCACTGAAGCCCGTGAGCGTCCTGGAACGCCTGCTGCACCGGGTGGAGCGGCTCGCCCTCCTTCGAGAGGCCCTCGATCGTCACGACATCGGCAGCCTCCGCCTGGACGGCCAGCATCAGGCACGAGCGCACG
>DASYMP010000055.1:0-1812 GCA_036009005.1 Thermoleophilaceae bacterium
GCACTCGCCGCAGGTCACGCACGACGACTCGCCCATCGGGTCGTTCAGGTCGAACGCGATCAGGGTGGCGTAGCCCTTGCCGGAGCGGCCGATCACGTCGTTGCCCTGGATGTCGTCGCAGGCGCGGACGCAGCGGTCGCAGAGGATGCACGCGTCGTGGTTCACCGCGATGACGGGATTGCTCGTGTCGATCCCGCGGCCGCCACCGAGCGGGATGCCGTCCTCGCGCTTGATCCCGTAGCGGCGCGCGAGCACGAGCAGCTCGTTGTCGGCGGTGGTCGTCTCCTTGGGGTCCTCCTCGGTGGGAGGCTGGTCCGCCATCAGGAGCTGGGTGAGCGTGGCGCGGCGCGTCTCCACCTCGGGCGTGCCGGTCTTCACCTCCATGCCGTCCTCGCAGGGGCGCACGCAGGCGGCCGCGTACACACGCGCGCCCACGTCGACCACGCACATCCGGCAGACGCCGACGGGGTCGTAGCGCTCGTCGTGGCAGAGCACCGGAATCTCGATGCCGGCGTCCTTCGCGGCGTCGTAGATCGTGGTGCCCTCGGGCACCGTCAGCTCCTGTCCGTCGATGCTCAGAGTGACCGTGCGCGCGGCAGGAGGAGCGGTGATCGCCACGCCCGCAGCCTAGCGGGACCTACGCCTCTTGCACAAATATGTCCAAGCCGAGTTCCGCGCGAGTTGCAGCCGCCGGAAGCCCGTCCTGGTCGAGCCCGCGACCCACGTAGTAGGCGTCGATCATCGAGCCGAGCCGCTCCTTGGTGAGCGTTGCCTGGCGGCCGGAGTCGAGCTCGAGCGGCTCGGTCAGGAAGCGCTCGGGCAAGCGGTCGTCCTTGCGCGTCCAGCCCTCGCGGAGATTGAAGAGCCGCTTGCCCACGGCGATGCGCCGCGCCGTCATGCGGAGCTCGTCGGCGTCGAGCGCCCAGCCGGTCACCGGGGCGAGCAGCGCGGCCCACTCCGACCACGGCTCGTCGAATACGCCGCGCAGGAACTTGCAGAGAATCAGCGAGTCCATGACGGCCGCGCGGTCCTCCGTCTCGATCGCGGCGGTCACGTGCGCGTCGCCGCCGGCGAGGCGGTCGAGCTCGCCCGACAGGTCCGCCTCGTAGGCGCCCGACCGGTTGTGGTCGGCGCCGCGCGCGTTCACCGCGAGGCCGAGCGCCATGGCGTGGAGCGTGCGCGGCTCGTAACCCGGAAGTTCGAGTCCCTTCACGTGCGGAGCGAAGACGTCGCTCCCCTGGCCGACGGCGACCGCTGCGGCGCGGGAGCCCTCGGCGAGCAGGTCGCCGAGGCCGGTACGCGTGCCGATCTCGGTGAGCGCGCGGGTGAGCGCGCTCGCGTCGCCGAACCGCAGCCAGGGCGCGTCGATCAGACCCTTCTCGGCGCACTCCATCGCCCAGGCGAGCGTGCCGCCGGCGGAGATCGTGTCGATGCCGAGGTCGTCGCAGAGCGAGCTCGCGGCCAGCACGGCGTCCGGGTCCGAGACTCCGCAGAGCGGCCCGAGCGCGAACACGTTCTCGTACTCCACGCGGGTGGTCCCGCCGCCGGGCGCGGCGTAGATGTGCTCGCAGCCGATCGTGCAGGAGGCGCAGCTGTCGCGCGCTACGTGGCGCAGCTCGTGCAGCTTCTCGGCGGCCAGCTGGGGCGCGCCCTCGAAGGACGCGGCGCTGAAGTTGCGCGTGGGGAGCGTGTTGATCGCGTTGAACGAGAGGAGGTTCGCGAGCGTGCCGAGCTCGCGGTACTTCTCGGTGGCGGGACCGAACGACAGCTCGCGAAGCGCCTTTGCCGCAGCGAGCACGGCGGGCGGGTCGG
>DASYMP010000056.1:0-5178 GCA_036009005.1 Thermoleophilaceae bacterium
GGCCCGCTGCAATACCGGAGTCACCGATACCGCTTGGCCGATGGCCGCGTCTGAAGACCCCTCCTACACAAGGCTCCGCCACCTCCAGGCGATCAGCGAGGCGGCGCTCGCACACCTGCGCTTCGACGAGCTGCTTGAGGAGCTCCTACGCCGCGTCTCGGGCGTGCTGTCGACCGACACCGCAGCGGTGCTGCTCCTCGACGAGACCGAGAACGAGCTGGTCGCGCGGGCGGCAAAGGGGCTCGAGGAGGAGGTCACGGCAGGCGTGCGCATTCCCGTCGGGCGCGGGTTCGCCGGGCGCATCGCCGCCGAGCGCCGCACGATCACGATCCCGGACGTGGACCATGCCGAGGTTCTCAACCCGATCCTGCGCGAGAAGGGCCTGCGCTCGCTGCTCGGCGCGCCGCTACTCGTGGAGGGGCGCGTGATCGGGGTGCTGCACGTGGGCACGCTACAACCGCGCGACTTCACCGACGAGGACGCCCAGCTCCTGCAGCTCGCCGCCGACCGCATGGCCGTCGCCATCGACCACGCACGCCTGTACGAGTCGGAGCGCCAGGCGGTGGAGCACCTGCGGCGGCTCGAGTCGGTCACCGAGGCCGCGCTGTCGCACCTCACCCTCGACGAGCTGCTCGAAGTTCTCCTCGTGCGCCTGCGCGACCTGCTCGCCACCGACACCGTGGCGGTGCTGCTCGTCCGCGGCGACGAGCTGCACACGCGTGCGGCGCTCGGCCTCGAAGAGTGGCAGGACCGCGGGCTGACGGTGAAGGTGGGGGAGGGCTTCGTCGGCAGGGTCGCGGGTGACCGGCGTCCGATCGCGATCGAGGACGTGCAGGGGGACCGGGTGCTCGGCGGGGCGCTGTCGGACAGCGGCATGGCCTCGGTCCTCGGAGTGCCGCTCATCGCCGCCGGCACCGTGATCGGAGTCCTCTCGGTCGGCGCGTGGAAGCGGCGCCGCTTCACGCGCGAGGACATCGACCTGCTTGTGCGCGCGGCCGACCGCATCGCCACCGCGATCGAGAACGCGCGCCTGTATGGAGCCGAGCGACTCGCGCGCGCCCAGGCCGAGCGCTCGGCGCGACGGCTCGAGCGGATGGAGTCGATCACGCAGGTCGCCTTCCACCACCTGTCGATCGACGAGGACGTGCTCGAGCAGCTGCTCACGCGCGTCCGCGAGGTGCTCGACACCGACACTGCGGCCGTCTACGAGCTAGACGACGAGGAGCAGACGCTGGTGGCGCGCGCGTCGAAGGGCAGCGAGGATGTGGAACGCGGCGTGCGCGTGCCGGTCGGGCGCGGCTTCGCGGGCCTCGTCGCGGAGCGCCGCGAGCCGGTCCGCTCGGCCGACATCGAGGACCTCGAGCTGGTCAGCCCGCTGATGCGCGAGCAGGGCATCGTGTCCCTCGTGGGCGTGCCGCTCGTGGTCGACGACCGGCTCCTCGGCGTACTCCACGCGGGCACGCGCGAGCCGCGCACCTTCACCGGCGACGACGTGGCGCTGCTCGAGCTGGCGGCCGAGCGGCTGGCGATCGCGCTCGACCACTCGCGCATGTACGAGCGCGAGCACGCCGTGGCCGCGACGCTCCAGCGCAGCCTCCTGCCCGAGCAGCTGCCGGTAGTGTCCGGGACCACGATCGCCACCCGCTACGTGCCCGCCGTCGCCGACGTCGAGGTGGGCGGCGACTGGTACGACGTGATCCCGCTGGCCGCCGGGCGCGTCGGGCTCGCGATGGGCGACGTGGTGAGCCGCGGCGTGCGCGCGGCGTCGGTGATGGGACAGCTGCGCAACGCCCTGCGCGCCTACGCCCTCGACGGTCACCCGCCGGCGAAGGTGCTCGAGCGCCTCCACGGCATCCTGCGGACACTCGAGCGGCGCGAGATGGCAACGCTCGCGTACATGGTGCTCGACCCGGTGGCGCTGTCGTACACGCTCGCCAGCGCCGGCCACCCGCCGCCGCTCGTGCTCGCGCCGGGCGGCCGCGTGACCCTGATCGAGGAGGGCCGCGGGCCGCCGCTCGGCGCCGTGTCCGAATCGCTCTACGTGGAGACGAGCGGGGCGCTCGCGCCCGGAGCGACGGTGCTTCTCTACACCGACGGTCTCGTCGAGCGGCGCGACATGTGGCTCGACGAGGGGATGGAGCGTCTCGTGGTGGAGGCCGGGGCGGCCGCGGCCGCCGCTCCGGAGGAGCTCCTTCAGCGGCTTGTCGGCGCGCTCGTGCCGGACGGCGGCGCACAGGACGACGTTGCCGCGCTGGCGGTTCAACTCACGCCGTCGGGTACCGACCGGATCGCGTTGCGACTCCCGGCGGATCCACCCGTGCTGTCGTCGCTGCGGCGCACGCTGCGGGGCTGGCTCGAGACGCTCGGCGCGACCGAGCTCGAGGCCTACGACGTGCTCGTGGCGGTGACCGAGGCGGCCGCCAACGCCGTCGAGCACGCCTACGGGCCGGGCGACGCGAGCTTCGACGTCGAGGCGTCAGTGAACGATGAAGCCGAGGTGTGCGTGATGGTGCGTGACCAGGGCCGCTGGCGGCCGCCGCGGGGCCACAACCGCGGCCGCGGAACGCTCCTCATGCAGGAGCTGATGGACCACTTCGAGGTCACGACGGGCGAGGAAGGCACCGAGGTGCGAATGCGGCGGCGACTGCAGAAGGTGGGCGCGCGCGTATGAGCGAGCTGGCCCGTCTCGAGCTGAGCGGCGACGACGTGGTGGTCGCCCGCCTGTCCGGCGAGATCGACATGTCGAACGCGAACGAGGTCGGCGACGAGCTGAGCAGCGCGGTGCCGAACACCGCCCTGGGCCTGGTTCTCGACCTCACCGCCCTGACCTACCTCGACAGCTCCGGCGTGCACCTCGTGTTCGACCTCGCCGAGCGGCTGCGCACGCGTCAGCAGCAGCTGCGCGTCGTGGTCCCGGCCGGCGCGCCGATCAGGCGGGTGCTGCGGATCGTCGAGTTGGACGACTCGGTGCCGGTGCTCGCGAGCGTCGACGAGGCGGTCGAGCAGATCCGCGCCGCGGCGGCCTAGTCGCTCACGGCGTCGAGGCCCGCCTCGCGCGTCGCCGTGATCGTGAACAGACGGTCGAGACCGCGCACCTCCAGCGTCCGGCGCACCGACTCGGACGTGATCACGAGCGCCAGCCGCCCGCGCCGCTCACCGGTCAGCTGGTGCGCTGCGATCAGCGCCGCGAGGCCCGTCGAGTCCATGTGCGTCACCTCGGTCAGGTCGAGCAGCACGGAGTTGCGGCCCTCACGCAGCGCCGACTCCACGCGCCGCCGCAACTCTGCCGAGCTCGACAGGTCCAGCTCGCCCTCCACCGCGATCAGCTGGATGTAGTCGTCAAGGCTCTGAGCGTCGAATGCCGCAGCACTCATACCGGTAGTGTGCCGCAGGATGGGGGAGCCACGACTCACCGGTCGACGGGCGCTGGTCACGGGCTCTGCCACGGGGATCGGTCGCTCCACGGTGCTGAGGCTGACGGCCGAGGGCGCGACGGCTGTCGTGAACTACGTCGGCTCGCGCGCTCCGGCGGACGAGGTCGTGGCCGAGGTCGCCGACGCCGGTGGCCGCGCGGTGGCCGTGGAGGCCGACGTCTCGTCCGAGGAGCAGGTGCAGGCGATGTTCGCGCAGGCGCTGGATGAGCTCGGCGGGCCGGTGGACCTGCTCGTGAACAACGCGGGGGTCGAGGCGCCGTATCTCCTGGTCGACATGCCGCTCGCGGAGTGGAACCGCGTGATCGGCGTGAACCTGACGGGTGCGTTCCTGTGTGCGCGCGAGGCGGCTCGGGGCATGGTCCACGCCGGCGCGCCGGGCGTGATCGTGAACATGTCGAGCGTGCACGAGGTGATCCCGTGGGAGCGCTTCGGGCACTACTGCGCCTCGAAGGGGGGCATGAAGGTGTGGGCCTCGACCGTTGCCAAGGAGCTCGCTCCGCACCGGATCCGCGTGGTGAACGTCGCGCCGGGCGCGATCGCCACGCCGATCAACAAGGACGTGCTCGAGGACGACGTCAAGCGGCGGGCGGTGGAGGCTGAGATCCCGTGGGGGCGCTTCGGCAAGCCGGAGGAGATCGCCGCGGCAGTGGCCTGGCTCGCGTCGGACGAGGCCGAGTACGTGACCGGCACGACGCTGTTCGTCGACGGCGGCATGACGGCGTATCCGGGCTTCATCTAGACGCCCGCTCGGCTTCCGCCCGCCGCCTTCCATACCGCCGTTGAAGGAATGCCGTTCGGCCGGGCGAATCAGTCGCCCGTGCCCCGCACCGCGACTCACGCCCTCACGCTCTCCGCCGAGATTCGCCAGCGCTTCGACACGTTCTCGCGCTCGCAGAAGGACGTCGGCCAGTACATAGTCGACCACCTCGACGAGGCCGCCTTCCACACGGCGGAGGAGCTGGCGCGCCGTGCGAACACCTCTTCTTCCACGGTCGTGCGCTTCGCCCAGGCGCTCGGCTTCGAGGGCTTCCCCGAGCTGCAGGCCTCGGCGCGCGAGGAGTACCGCCGCGCACGCTCCGCACCGGGCGGGGTGGAGGTGTCGGAGGGTTCGACGCAGCCTCTCTTCCCGATCGACCAGACCGAGTTCGAGGCGGCGCTTGCTGCGGACCACGTGAATGTGGTGGACACGGCTCGGAAGATCGACCGCGACGAGGTGGCGGCGGCGATCGAGCGGATCTCGCGCTCCGAGCGCACTCTGCTGTGCGGCACCGACCAGATGGCCTTCTTCGCCTCGTACCTGCGTCACCTGCTGATGCTCCTGGATCTGCGCTGCGAGGTGGTGGCGTCGCCGTCCCAGGAGGGCCTTGCGCGCCTCGGCCGTATCGACGAGCGCACCCTCGTGATCGGGTTCTCCGCCGGCCGGCCCCACCCGCTGGTGGTGCGTGCGATGAAGCTGGCGCGGCACAGGCGCGCGGCGACGATCGCGATCGCCGACGCAACTTTGAGCGAGGTGGCGAAGCTGGCCGACCAGCGCCTCTACTACTCCTCCAACAGTCCCGCGTACGTGCGCTCGCACACGGCGCTGATGGGGCTGATCCAGGCGCTCGCCTACGGCGTGTACGCGATGGACGAGTCGGCGTACGCGGACCGCATCAAGGCGTTCCGGCTGAAGTAGCCGGCTCCGCCGGCCGCCGGCCGCGGCCCGGCTGCCACCCTCGCGCTCCGTTCGCCCGGCCGCGGGCCC
>DASYMP010000057.1:0-2570 GCA_036009005.1 Thermoleophilaceae bacterium
GATCACCACGACCAGCACGACCAGCGCCCACCAGGTCACGTCCACGTGGTGTCCGCCGCCGCCGTCCACGAGGCGGCGGATCGACTCGAACCCGATGAAGACCGAGACGAGCATCAGGAACGCGCTCTCGCCGAGCGCGGCGAGGTGCTCGGCCTTGCCATGGCCGTAGTGGTGCTCGCGGTCGGGCGGGCGGAGCGCCACGCGCACCGCGAAGAACGTGAGCAGCGCGGCCACGAGGTCGGTGCCCGAGTGCCCGGCCTCCGCGATGAACGCGAGCGAGCCGGTCGCGAGCCCGGTCGCGAGCTTCACCGCGACCAGGAAGATCGCCGCGACGACGCTGAGCATCGCGGTGCGCTGGCGCGCCCGCGCGCCGGCCGCCTGAGCGCGCACGCCGGCCTCCGGGGCGCTCACCGCCGCCTCCTTCCGACGCGCTCGCGCGCTCGCCGCTCGCCCAGGCCTCCGAGCAGGGCGCGGAGCAGCCCGGGCGGGCGCTCCTCCTCGTCGATCGCCGCCATCCGGGCCACGAGCGCCCGCGCCGCCCGCCCGCGGTGGCTGATCGCGGCCTTCTCCTCCGGCGTCAGCTCCGCCATGGTCCGCTCGCCGGGATGGTCGTCCGGGACGAAGGCAGGGTCGTAGCCGAAGCCGCCGTCGCCGCGCGGCTCGCGCGCGAGCCGGCCCTCGCAGCGTCCGTGCACCACCTCCTCGTGGCCGCCGGGCTCGACGTAGGCGAGCGCGCACACGTAGGCCAGGCGCCGGTCCCCGTCGGCGGGCACCTCGCGCAGGAGCTTCTGGAGGTTCTGCTCGTCGGTGGCGTCCTCGCCGGCGTAGCGCGCCGACCACACGCCCGGCGCCCCGCCGAGCGCCGCAGCCTCGATGCCGGAGTCGTCGCCCACCGAAGGCCGCCCAGTCGCCGCGGCGGCGGCGCGCGCCTTGCCGAGCGCGTTGTCGGCGAAGGTCGTGCCGGTCTCCGGCGGGAGCCGCACGTCCTCGGGCAGCGGGTCGAGCTCGTACGGGCGCATCAGCTCGGCGAGCTCGCGCAGCTTGTGATCGTTGCGTGTGGCGAGGACGAGGCGCACGGGCTCAGCCCGCCGCTGCCGCCGCCACCGCCTCTTCCTGGGCGGTGCGGAGCGCCGCGATGCCATCGGCGGCGAGGGCGAGCAGCTCGTCGAGCGAGGCGCGCGAGAGCGGCGTGCGCTCCGCGGTCGCCTGCACCTCCACGAGTCCGCCGTCGCCGGTCATGACGACGTTCGCGTCCACCTCGGCGCGCGAGTCCTCGGAGTAGTCGAGGTCGAGTAGGGCACGGCCGTCGACCATGCCGGTGGAGACGCCCGCCACGGACTGCGTGAGCGGAAGGCGGTCCAGCTTGCCCTCACCCATCACGCGCCGCAGCGCGAGCTCGAGCGCCACGTAGCCGCCGGTGATGGCCGCGCAGCGCGTGCCGCCGTCGGCCTCGAGCACGTCGCAGTCGATCCAGACCGTGCGCTCGCCGAGCGCCTCGAAGTCCACGATCCCGCGCAGCGCGCGGCCGATCAGGCGCTGGATCTCGACGGTGCGGCCGTCGGGCCGGCCCTTGGAGACGTCGCGCTGCTTGCGGTCGCCGGTCGAGGCCGGCAGCATCGAGTACTCGGCGGTGACCCAGCCGCGTCCCCTGCCCGCCATCCAGCGCGGCACGTCCTCGTCCACGCTCGCGGTGCAGATCACCCGCGTGCCGCCGGCCTCGATCAGCGCGGAGCCGGTGGCCGTGCTCATGAAGCCGGGCGTGATCGTGATCGGCCGCAGCTCAGCGGCCGAGCGGCCGTCGTTGCGCGCGTCCGTCATGCCGCCCTCCGCACGGGTCGCGCCACCTCGACGTGCTCCACGTGGGCTATCGGCAGCTGCAGGAAGCGGGTGCCGAGCCGCCGGAACTCCTCGGGGTTCCCGGTGGCGATGAAGGAGTAGCTGCCGCGCCGGCCCTCGTCGCGCTCCACGTCCGCGTCGCGAAGCGTCGTCTCCACCTCGTCCGCGATCGCCTGGCCCGAGCTCACGATCGTCACTCCCCTGCCGAGCGCGCGCTGAAGCACGGGCCGCACGAGCGGGTAGTGGGTGCAGCCGAGGATCACGGTGTCGACCCGCGCCTGCTTGAGCGGCCGGCAGACCCCCTCGACGCAGGCCACCACGCGCTCGTCCACCTCGCCGCCCTCCTGGATCAGCGGCGCCAGCTCCGCGGAGGCGACAGCGTGCAGCTCCGCGTCGGGCGCGGCCTCGGCGAGCGCGCGGGCGTAGGCGCCGCTCGTCACCGTTGCCGGCGTTGCGATCAGGCCCACGCGCCCCGTCCGCGTGGCGGCGGCCGCCAGGCGCGACTCCGGGCTCACGACCGCGATCAGCGGTACGCGGTCCCCGAGCTCCTCGCGCAGTTGCGGCAGCGCGGCCGCCGTGGCCGAGTTGCAGGCCACGACCAGCGCCTTCGCCCCACGCTCCAGCAGGATTCCAGCGAGCTCGCGCGCGAAGCCGAGCAGCTCGTCGGCCGAGCGGTCCCCGTATGGGAAGCGGGCCGTGTCGCCGAGGTAGACGAAGTCCTCGTGCGGAAGCGA
>DASYMP010000058.1:0-2315 GCA_036009005.1 Thermoleophilaceae bacterium
ACGTATCGTCGGCACGGGGCCAGGATCGGTAAAGATGCAAGTCGCCCTCCAGAACACAGCGCACACGGTCGTGACCATCGATCCCAGCCAGGATCCGCGCTACGACGCGTTCGTCGCCGGTCACGAACGCGCGACCGCCTACCACGCCGGCGCCTGGGCCAAGATCCTCGGCTCGACGTACGGCTTCAAACCCGCCTATCTGGCCCTGCTGGGCGAGGGCGACGCGCTCGAGGGCGCGATGCCGCTGATGTACACCCGCGGGATCCTCTCCGGGCGCCGCATGCGCTCGCTGCCGGTGGTGCCCACGGCGGGACCGCTCGCCACATCCGCCGCGGGCGAAGTCGCGCTCCTGGAGGCCGCCTGCCGCGTGACAGACGAGCGTGCGAGCCATCTGCTCGTGACCACGCGCGCCGGCGGCTACGAGGAGAGCGTCCCGGGGCTCGAGACGCGGCGGCGGAATCCGACGTGGATCTCGACGATGCCGCCCGACGCCGACGAGCTGCGGGCGAGCTGGAAGAAGCGCTCGAACAACCTCTTCCGCAGCATCAAGAAGTCCGAGGCGGCCGGGGTGACCGTTCGCGAGGGCACATCCGAAGAGGACCTGCGCGTCTTCTACGGCCTCTACCTCGCGACCATGAAGCGCCACCGCTCGCTGCCTCGGCCGTGGCGGCAGATGCTGCTCGACCAGCGCCTGCTCGGCCCGAGCGGCGTGTTCAAGCTGTTCCTGGCCGAGCACGGCGGGCGCGTCGTGGCGGCGGCGACCTTCCACGCATACCGCGACACCGTCGACCTGCTCTACGCGGGCAGCGACAGCTCCGAGCGCGACCTGAGGGCGAACTTCGGCCTCTACTGGCACGCGATGCGCTGGGCGATCGAGACCGGCCACACCCGCTTCGACTGGGGCGAGGCGCAGGAGGGCGGCACCCTCTCGCGCTTCAAGGCGCAATGGAGTGCCGAGCCGGTGGCCGAGCACACCTTCGACTACGCGAGCGGCGCCGAGGAGCCGGGGCAGACCCGCGCCGACCGGATCCGCAACCAGCACGACACGCTCGACAACCAGGGCGTCACGAGCCGCCGCGACGAGATCGTCGACAAGGCGTGGGAGCGCATCCCGATCCCGCTCACCCGGCTCGCGGGCGAGGTCGTCTACCGCCTCTTCTAGGAACGGCGCGCCCTCACCCGGCGCAGTGCCTCGAACGCGCGCGGGCTGACCCGCTTGGCGCGCTGCTTCGCGTTCCACTCGAGCCACAGCCGCCCGCGGGCGATGCGCGCGCCGCGGGCGTAGGCGGCCGCCGTCCTCGCGGGCGTGGAGGCCCAGATCGTGTAGCGCCCGATCACCGGCAAGCCCCACTCGGTGCGCACCCTGGACTCGGGCTCCGACGTCATCAGCCACCCGTACCCGGCCTCCGCGGCGGTCTCGGCCACCTGCGCGCCGAAGAAGCCGCCCGGCACAGACGTGGCCTGCGGGGGCTCGCCGAGGATGCGCCCGAGCTCCTCGCGGCTGCGCTTCCACTCGTCGAGTTGCTCGGCCCGGCTGAGGCGACCGAAGTACGTGGGATGCGAGTGCGAGTGGCCGCCCACGCCGTGGCCGCGGCGGGCGAGCTCGCGCACCCCGTCCTCGTCGAGGAAGCCGGGACTGCCGACGCGACCGGTGGTCACGAAGAAGTGGCCGCGCCAGCCGCGCCGCTCGAGCGCGTCCGCGGCTGCGAGCGCGGAGCCGCCGCCGTCGTCGAAGGTGAGCGCGGCGCCGGTCGACCCGCCCGGCTCCCACAGGCCCACATCCGCCCCGCTCGCGGCGATCGCGTCGAGGTGGCGCTCGAAGGCGGCGGGGTCGAGCTTGTAGCGGCCCGCGACCGGCCCGGGGAAGCCCACAGAGTCGCGCTCGGCCCGCGGCGCGAGGTCGTGGTAGATCAGCGCGAACGTCAAGCGCGGGCGCGCGAGAGATGGCGCGCGATCACGTTGCCCACGAGCTTTACGACGGACGGGTCGCCGCTGATCTGCACCTGTCCGCGCTCGTAGGCCCTGACCCACTGCTTGAGCGTCCCGTCCTTCGCGAGCTCGTTGAAGTTCGCGCGGATCACGGAGACATCCACGCGCGCGTCGCTCGCCGCGTCCTTCGTCACCTTCGGCTCGGGCAGCTCGACGCGCCAGATCGGCGACTCGCCACGCGACTTCAGCTCGAGCCGCACAACCAGGCGGAGCTGGCGCAGCGCCGGCAGCTCGGCCGCCAGGTGGTGCACGGCCTGCTCGATCAAGTCGCGCGTGTCCGATGACGAAGACATGCTGACCATGTTCTCAGGTGAAGCCGATCCGTG
>DASYMP010000059.1:0-14252 GCA_036009005.1 Thermoleophilaceae bacterium
ATCCGCTACCTGGTGCCGCGCCAGATGGAGCGGAACGGGCTCGGCAGGTCGAAGATCGCCTTCACGAAGACGGCGCTCGACCGCATCATCGAGGGCTACACGCGCGAGGCCGGCGTGCGCCAGCTCGAGCGCGCGATCGGCTCCATCTGCCGGAAGGTCGCGCGCGAGTTCGCGGAGCGCACGCGCCGCTCCAAGCGCACCGTGCGTCCCGAGACCGTCGCGGAGCTGCTCGGCAGGCCGCGCCACCAGTCCGAGGTGAGGCGGCGCACGAGCGAGCCGGGCGTGGCGACCGGGCTGGCCTGGACGCCGGTCGGCGGCGACGTGCTGTTCGTGGAGTCGATCGCCTACCCCGGCGACGGCAAGCTCCAGATCACCGGCCAGCTCGGCGACGTGATGAAGGAGTCGGCCGCGGCGGCGCTCTCGTACGTGAAGAGCAAGACCGAGACAGGCGAGCTCGGCAGCGAGGTCACCGCCGACTGGTTCAAGCAGCACGACCTCCACGTGCACGTGCCGGCCGGCGCGATCCCGAAGGACGGCCCGAGCGCGGGCATCACGATGGCCACCGCGATCGCGTCGCGCGTGACCTGCCGCCCGGTGCGCTCGGACGTCGCGATGACCGGCGAGATCACGCTGACCGGGAACGTCCTCCCGATCGGGGGGCTGAAGGAGAAGGCGCTCGCCGCGCAGCGCGCGGGCATCACGCGGCTGATCATCCCGCGCCGCAACGAGGCCGACGTGGACGACATACCCGAGCCGCTTCGCAAGAAGATGAAGTTCACGCTCGTCGATCACGTCGACGAGGTCCTGGAAGCGGCCCTCCAGAAGCGATCACGGCGTTCGCGGTCCCCCAAACCCGGGTAGAGTGCCCGCTAGCAAGCGGATCGAGGAGAAAAATGGCAGCGAAGAAAAAGGCCGCGAAGGCCGGAGCCGGAGCGTACGCCGCCGGCAAGGCGGTCCGCTCGAACGCCTACGTCCAGCGACTCGTCGAGGACGACGAGCTGCGCGACAACCTCCGCAGCGCGTTCGAGTCCGCTCGCAAGGCCTATTCGCGGATGTCGAATGGCAAGGGCCCCGTCAAGGCGGTCACGGAGGACAAGAAGGTGCAGCGCGAGCTGCGCGAGGCGGCGACGTCCCTCAAGGACGCCGCGGACTCGTTGCGCGGAGCCAAGCGGCGCAAGCGCGGCAAGGGCCGCCTGCTCCTGATGGCGCTCATCGGCGGGGGCGTTGCGCTCGCCGCGAGCGAGGGTCTTCGCAAGAAGGTCCTGGACGCGCTCTTCGGAGCCGAGGAGGAGTTCGAGTACACGTCGAGCACCACCCCGGAGCCGAGCAGCACGAGCGAGCCGGTGGGCACCGCCTAGCGCGGCCTCACATCGAGCTTCTGAGAAGGGCGCCTGCGGGCGCCCTTTTCATTGCCCGAGGCCGCCTTTGCTGGCCAGCCAACTAAGATGCCCGCAGGGATGGAGGCCGCGACCACCACGGACGCCGCGCGCCGGCTCGAGGGCGACAAGGCGCAGCGAATCATCGCAGCGATGCGCGCCAGCGTCGGCTCGCGCGGAGCGTCCGCGTCGACGTTCGACCACGTCGCGCGCGAGGCCGGCGTGTCGCGCGGGCTCCTGCACTACTACATCGGCACGAAGGAGCGGCTGCTCGTCGAGGTGGTGCGCCACGACTGCGACGTGCGCAACCGCAATATGGACGAGCGGCTCGCGAAGGCGAACAGCGCGAGCGAGATCGTGGACGCGCTCGTGGTCGGCCTCGAGGAGTTCCTGGAGGACGACGCCGGCGGCCAGGCGGTCATCTACGAGATGTTGAGCGCCTCGCGCCACTCCGAGGAGATCCGCGCCGAGCTGGGCGAGCTCTACCGCCAGTGGCGCGAGCGGCTGGCCGGCTGGCTGCGCACCAAGGAGGCAGAGGGCGTGATCAGCCTCGAGGCCGAGCCCGAGGCGGTCGCCTCGATCCTGTTCTCGCTCGGCGACGGCTTCGGCATCCAGGTCCTGTCCGATCCGGACTGGGACCAGCAGGCAGCGTTCGAGCTCGGCGTCTCCACGGCGCGCCGCATGCTCGGCGCGAGCGCCTAGCCGCGGCGCTCTACTGGCAGCGGAGCTTGCCCTCCTGCGCTCCGGGCACGGGCGGGCGAAGGGCCGGCTGGAGTGCGGCCGCGGCCCTCTCTCGGAGCTGCTTCGAGCGGCCGAAGATCACCACGGTCAGCTTGCCGGTGCTCAACTCGAGCCGCCCGTCTCCGTAGGAGCGCGCGGGCACGCCGCGGATCGTCGTTGCGCGCCGGGGCCGAAGCCTTCGGCCGGCGCGCGTGTAGTCGGCGGGGCTCCGGTCGCACGCGCGATAGGTCTGCACCTCGAGCGGGGGCGCGCAGCCGGTGTCGCTCTCGGCATGGCAGGTTCCGTAGACCACGAAGATGTGAGGCGGCCGCGAGCTGCAGAGGGCCTCGCGGTGCGTGACCTTCAGCCCTGCCAGCTCCGGGCCCGCGTCGTATGCGACCAGCGGGCGCGCGCAGGAGGAGGTGCCCTCCTCGACCGCCGCGGCGTCGCGGGAGTCGCACGCGCCGCAGACGGTCACGGCGAGGGCGGCCACTGCGGTGCTGATCGTGAGCTTCGTCACAGACGCCGGTCTCGATTCCGGGTATCACCTAACGATGCAGACGGCCATGGACAGGTTGGCAGGTTTCCTGGAGCGCCGCCGGTGGTTGGTGCTCGGCGCCTGGCTCGTCCTGTTGCTCGCCGCGATGCCTTTTGCCGCCAGGCAGACCGACCACCTCACGAGCGGCGGGTTCCAGGTGCCGGGCTCGCAGTCTCAGGTGGTCGACGAGAACATCGCGCGCTTCGACGGCGCGCAGCGCGAGCACATGGCCGTGGTGCTCGCCCGGCGGCAGGGCGCCACGACCGACGGCGTGCGTCGTGAGGTCGACCGCGCCGCGGCGATCGCGGGGCGGCTGCCCAACGTCGCGGTGACGCCGCGGGCGCTCGAGGTAGCGAAGCGCGAGGCCGGGT
This sequence comes from Thermoleophilaceae bacterium, assembly GCA_036009005.1. Classification (GTDB taxonomy): domain Bacteria; phylum Actinomycetota; class Thermoleophilia; order Solirubrobacterales; family Thermoleophilaceae; genus JACVRW01. The sequence continues at coordinate 3,006 of DASYMP010000059.1, forward strand.
CGGCGTCGATCACGGTGCTCCCGCTCGAGGTCTCCGGCGACTTCGACGCGGTGGCGAACGCGGCGGTCGACTTCCGGGACGCGCTCGGCACCGACACGCGTGCGGGCGTCGAGCCGCACCTCGTGGGCCAGCAGGCGCTCTGGGCCGGCATGCAGGACCTCACGAAGGAGGACCTGGCGAGCGCCGAGCGGATCGGCTTCCCCGTCGTGCTCCTGATCCTGCTCGCGGTCTTCGGCTCGCTCGCGGCCGCCGCGCTGCCGCTCGCGCTCGGCTTCGCCAGCGTGTCGATCACGGGCGGAGTCATCTACTTCCTCTCGCAGGCCACGCCGATGTCGGTGTTCGTGACGAACATCGCGTCGATGATCGGGATCGGGGTCGCGGTCGACTACTCGCTGTTCGTGCTCGCGCGCTACCGGGAGGAGATCCGAGGCGGCGCCGAGCCCGCCGAGGCGCGCCGCATCGCGCTCCGCACCTCCGGCCTCGCGGTCACGTTCTCCGGCATCACGGTGATGCTGTCGCTCGCCGGCCTCTACCTGGTCGACTCGACCACGATCCGCTCGATGGCGATGGGGGCGATCGTCGTGGTCGCCGTCTCGATCCTCGCGGCGGTGACGCTGCTGCCCGCGCTGATGCACGTGCTCGGCAGGCGCGTGTACGCGCGTGGGCGGCTCGCCGTGATCTTCGGCCTGCTCGTCCGGATGGCGCGCACGCGCCGGCGCCGCCCGGGCTCGACGCTCGCGGCGCGCCGCCGGGTCGGCTTCTGGGAGCGCTGGACGACCGCCGTCACGCGGCGGCCGTGGGCGTCCGCCATCAGCGCGGCCGCGGTGCTGCTCGCGCTCGCCATCCCCGCGCTCTCGCTCGACTTCGGCAACGGCGCGCTCCGCCAGTTCCCGAAGGACAACGAGACGCGCGTGGGCGCGGAGCTGGCCGCTCAGAAGGCGGGGCCGGGCTCCGCGGGCCCGCTCAGCGCGATCGCCGAGCTCCGCGACGGGAGCGTGCGCGACCCCGCGAACCGGGCCGCGCTGTCGTCGTACGTGGACGAGCTGCGCGCCGATCCGGAGGTGGCGCGCGTGGGTCCGCCGCAGCCGTCACGCGACGGGCACGCGGCGCTGATCACGCTGCTGCCGAAGCACGACCCGGAGAGCCCGGCGGCCGAGGCGCTCGTGGACCGGATGCGCGGCGACGCCGGCGCGCTCGGCGGCGTGGCCGACGTCCAGGTGGGCGGCGCGACCGCGTTCAACAAGGACTTCGTCGAGCTCGTCTCCGGCTCGATGTGGAAGATCCTCCTGTTCGTCCTCGTCTTCAGCTACATCGTGCTGTTCCTGCTGCTGCGCTCGGTCCTGCTGCCGCTGAAGGCGGTGCTGATGAACCTGCTGTCGGTCGCGGCGGCGTACGGAGTGCTCGTCATGGTCTTCCAGTACGGCTGGTTCGACGGGCTGCTCGGGTACGACTCGCTCGGATACGTGAACGCGATGACGCCGCCGTTCCTGCTGGCGATCGTGTTCGGCCTGTCGATGGACTACGAGGTCTTCCTGCTGTCGCGCATCCGCGAGCGCTACGACGCGACGGGCGACTCGAAGCGCTCGGTGGCGGAGGGCCTCCGGGCGAGCGCCGGCACGATCTCGAGCGCGGCGCTGATCATGGTCGCCGTGTTCGGAGTATTCGCCGGCACCGGCACGCCGTCGATCAAGGAGATCGGCGTGGGGATGTCCGTGGCGATCGCGCTCGACGCGACGCTGGTACGGCTGATCCTCGTGCCCGCCACGATGGAGCTGATGGGCCGCTGGAACTGGTGGCTGCCGAAGCGCGTGGACCGCGTGCTGCCGCACGCGGGCTTCGAGGGCGCGTCGCCGAAGCGCGCACCGGCGCGCGCCTGACCTGCGAGCGCGCGGCGCGCGCGAGCCTCGATCTCACTCCAGCCGGCGCTCGATCTCCGCGGCCAGCTCGCTCACGGCGATCCGCTCCTGCTCGAGCGTGTCGCGGTCGCGCAGGGTCACGGTGTCGTCCTCCATCGTCTGGTGGTCGACGGTCACGCCCCAGGGCGTGCCGATCTCGTCCTGGCGGCGGTAGCGCTTGCCGATCGAGCCGCCCGTGTCGTACTCGGCCGGGAAGCGGCCGCGCAGGTCCTCGTAGATGGCGCGCGCCTTCTCCGGCTGGCCGTCCTTGTTCACGAGCGGCAGCACCGCGACCTTGACCGGCGCCATGTGCGGGGCGAGCCGGAGGACCGTGCGCTGCTCGCCGCCGATGTCGTCCTCGTCGTAGGCGTCGCAGAGGAGCGCCAGCACCGTGCGGCCCACGCCGGCGGCGGGCTCGATCACGTGTGGAACGTAGGCGTCATCGGCGCCATCCTTGAACTCCAGTTTCTGACCGGAGTGCTCGGCGTGCTGCCTGAGGTCGAAGTCGCCTCGGTTCGCGATGCCCTCCAGCTCGGACCAGCCGATCGGGTACAGGTACTCGATGTCGCTGGTCGCGCTCGAGTAGTGGGAGAGCTCGTCGGCGTCGTGCGCGCGTAGCCGGAGCGCCTCGCGGTCGATTCCAAGCGACACGTACCACTCCATCCGCTGCTCGAGCCAGTGCTGGTGCCAGCTCTCGGCCTCCGCCGGCGGCACGAAGAACTCCATCTCCATCTGCTCGAACTCGAGCGTCCGGAAGATGAAGTTGCCGGGCGTGATCTCGTTGCGGAACGACTTCCCCACCTGCGCGATCCCGAAGGGCGGCTTGCGGCGCGCGTACTGAAGCGTGGTCTTGAACGCGAGGAAGACGCCCTGGGCCGTCTCGGGGCGGAGGTAGACGGTCGAGCCGGTGTCCTTCACCGGACCGATCTGCGTCTCGAACATCAGGTTGAACTCGCGCGCGTCGCTGAGCTCGCAGTCGGCGTGGTCGCCCGGGAGCTTGGAGGGGGCGCGGCCGCAGCGGATGCCCTCGTGCTGGGCCGTGCCCTCGCGGACCTCCTCGAGATGGTCGGCGCGGAAGCGGCGGTTGCAGGTGCGGCACTCGACGAGCGGGTCGCTGAAGCCGGCGAGGTGCCCGGAGGCCTCCCAGGTGCGCGGGTGCTGGATGATCGCGGAGTCGAGCGCCACGATGTCGTCGCGCTCCTGGATCATCGCCTTCCACCAGGCGCCGATCACGTTGTTCTTCAGGAGGACGCCGTAGTGCCCGTAGTCGTAGGTGTTCGCGATCCCGCCGTAGATCTCCGACGCGGGGAAGATCAGGCCGCGCCGCTTGCAGAGCGCGACGATCTTGTCCATGGTCACCGGGTCGGCCACGGCGGGCAGGCTATCGACGCCGCACTTTCCGCTCCTTCATGTGAACACAATGTGACTATTCGTTCGCTCCTGGGGTACGTTCGCGGCGATGGTCGGAATGGCGCTGCGCCCGCTCTCGCACCTCACGGCATGGATCGTCTGGCACGCGGCGCGCGTCTCTCTCGTCGAGGATCTGGACAGCCCGAGCCCGCCTCGGAACGCCTGAGAGCTTCCTTTTTGGCACTCCTATACTGAGAGTGCCATGCCGACCTACGAGTACCGCTGCGAGAAGGGCCACAACTTCGAGGTGACGCAGCGCATCAGCGAGGATGCGCTCACCGTCTGCCCCGAGCACGGGACGCCGGTGCAGCGCGTCTTCCACCCCGTGGCCGTGCACTTCAAGGGCTCGGGCTTCTACAACACGGACTACGGCAAGAAGAAGAAGGGCGCGGGCGCGGACGGGAAGTCCGAGTCGTCGTCGTCCTCCTCGTCGTCCTCCGACTCGTCCTCCGACTCGGGCAAGAAGTCGGAGTCCGGCGAGTCCTCGTCAGGGTCGAAGAAGGACTCGGGCGACAAGACCGCCTCGAAGTCGTCGAGCTCGGACTAGCCGCCGCCCTCCAGCAGCTTCCGCACGGCGTCTCGCTTCGCGCCGTCCGAGACGAACAGGTTGCTGCCGTTGCAGCAGGTGGCCTCGAGCACCTCGGTCTGGTCGGAGCTGCCGGTGGCCATGTCGCCGAACAGCATCATCAGCTGGAGGCCGTTCATGTCCGTCTTCAGAGTGCGTGGAGCGTTCCAACTCACCCACGGAAGGCGAACGAACGTGCTCGGCGACTTCACCTGCGACCCGATGCCCGCCAGCACCTGCTGCTGGCGCCGGGCGCGGTCGCGGTCGTCCTCGTTAGGCGCGCAGCTGTTCTTCCGCACGCGCGCGTAACCGAGCGCGCGCGCTCCGTCGAGATCGATGTCGCCCTTGCGGAAGTGGATGCCCTTCCAGAAGTTGTCGAACGGCGGCGAGCAGACGCGCGTCTTGTTGTTCACGGTGATGCCGCCCAGCGAGTCGATGAAGTCGGGGAACTCCTTGAAGTCCACCTCCACGACGTGGTTCACCTGAAGGCCGTTCCCGAGGAACGACTCGAGCGTCTCGATCGTGAGCGGTGCGCCGCCGTACGCATACGCCGCGTTCACCTTGCTCACGCCGTGCCCCGGGATGTTCACCTCGACGTCGCGCGGGATGGACAGCTTCCGCACGCTGCCGAATGCCGCGTGAACCAGCATGATCGTGTCGGAGCGACTGGGCCCCGACTGGGACTCGTCGATCGAGGCGCCGGTCCGTGCATCGGAGCCCAGCACGAGGATGTTGCTCCCGCCGAAGAGGCTGCCCTGGCCGGACAGGGCGCGCTCGGTCTCGGGCGAGACGCCCTCCTGGGTCTGAGCGCTGATCAGGAACACGACGAGCGAGAGCAGCAGCCAGCCGGCGACCGTGAGCACGATCCACTTCAGCACCCGGCCCGGGGTGATCGAGCGCCGCTCGCGGGGCGGGCGCGGGCCGTCGTCGTCGCGGTGGCGGGAGAGCCTTTTGCGCAGCGCGTCGAGATCGCCGCCGCCCACCTTCGGCTTGCGCCGCGAGCGGTAGACCTTGTATTCCGGAGGGCCGGGAGTCGGGTCGTTCACCCCCCTCTGTATATCTACCGGCCATGCCACCACGGCGCGTGATCGGCATCGACGCCGGAGGCACGAAGCTCCTCGGGGGCGTCGTCGACGAGCAGATGGTGGTCCACCACCGGGTCCACAGGACCTGGCGGGGGGCCGGTCTGCAGGAGACGCTCGACATCTTCACGGACGCCGTGGAGGAGGTCCGCGCGGCGGCGCCCGACGTTGACGCGGTCGGTTTCGGCATCCCCGCGCTGGTCGACTGGGAGGCGGGCGTGTCGCGCTGGTCGAACCATCTGCCGCTCGAGGGGGTGCCCTTCCGCGACCTGATGAGTGAGCGGCTCGGCCTTCCCGTGGTGGTGGACAACGACGGCAACGCGTCGATGCTCGCCGAGGCGCGGAGCGGCGCGGCGGCCGGAACGCGGCACGCGGTGCTCGTCTCGCTCGGGACCGGGATCGCCGGCGGGCTGTGGCTGAACGGGGCGCTCTATCGCGGCGCCACGGGGGTTGGCGCGGAGCTCGGCCATACGGTGCTGGCGCTTCACGGGCCCGGCTGTCCCGGTAACTGCCCGGGGGTCGGCTGCTTCGAGGCGCTCGTGTCGGGGAACGCGATCGGCCGCGAGGGCGTGGCCCTGGCGGAGGCGGAGCCCGAGTCGAGCCTGGGGCGGCGGCTCGCCGCGGGCAAGGAGATCGACGGCGGGATCGTCACGGAGCTCGCGCACGGCGGCGATCCCGGGGCGCGCCGCGTCTTGGCCGAGATCGGCGAGCGGCTTGGCTTCGCGCTGGTCGGGCTCGTCAACACGTTCAACCCCGAGGCGATCGTGATCGGGGGCGGCGCGGCGCGGGCGGCCGACCTCCTGCTCGACCCCGCCAGGGCGGTGGTGGCCGCGCATGCTCTCGCGCCCGCGCGCGAGGCGGTCCGGATCGTGCCGGCTCACTACGGCGACGAGGCGGGGATGATCGGCGCCGCGCTGCTCGGCTTCGAGGCGCGCCGATGAACGGCCGTCTCGTGGTCTGTCCCACGCCGATCGGGAACCTCGAGGACGTGACGCTCCGCGTGCTCGCCGCACTGCGCGACGCCGACGTCGTCGCCTGCGAGGACACCCGCCGCACGCGCATATTGCTCGATCGCTACGGGGTGCAGGCGAAGCTCCTCTCCTACCACGAGCACAACGAGCGGGCGCGCGCGGGCGAGCTCGTGGAGCGGATGCGGGCGGGGGCCGTGGTCGCGCTCGTCTCCGACGCCGGGATGCCGCTCGTGTCCGACCCGGGCTACGTGCTTGTGCGCGCATGCGTGGCCGCCGGGCTGCCGGTGGAGGTGCTGCCGGGACCGTCGGCCGCCATCACCGCGCTGGTCGCCTCCGGCCTCCCGGCGGACGAGTGGCACTTCCACGGCTTCCTGCCGCGCAAGAAGGGCGAGCTGCGCGAGCTGTTCTCGCAGCAGCCGGCCACGCTGATCGCGTTCGAGTCGCCGCGCCGCCTGCCCGCGACGCTGGCGCTGCTCGCGGAGCTGGACCCGGAGCGCGAGGTCGCCGTGTGCCGCGAGCTGACGAAGCTGCACGAGGAGATCGTGCGAGGCAGCGCCGCCGAGCTGGCCGCCCGCTGGGCGGATGCCCCGCCGAAGGGCGAGATCGTGCTGGTGCTGGCGCCGCCCGGCGGCGGAGCCACACGCGCCGGCCGGCGCGGAGGGGCCGACGCCGGCGGCCGCGGCGCGGCCACCCGCGGCGCTCCGCCCGACCCCGCCGCCGTGGATGCCCTCCGCAAGCTCGTCGAAGCGGGGGCCCACCCCCGCAAGGCAGCCACCGTGGTCGCCTCCCTGACAGGCACCAGCGCAAACGCCCTGTACCGCGCACTCACCTCCGAGTAACGAACACGCACGCCTCTGCGCGACGGAGGTCGCCAGCCTCCCGGCCGCTCGTACGTTGTCGCGATGCGCCGCTTTCTGCTCGTCCTCACCACCTCTCTCGTCCTCGCCATGCAGGCGCTCACCGCTCCTGCGCTTGCCCGCGCCGCGTGGGTCTGGCCCGTGTCCGGCGACGTCATCACGCCGTACCGCAACGGGACCGACCCGTATGCGACGGGACAGCACCGGGGCATCGACATCGCTGCACCCGTGGGCACGCCGGTCGTCGCCGCTTCCGGCGGCGACGTCCGCTTTGCCGGCACGGCCGGCTCGTCGGGAGTGACGATCAGCGTGCGGACCGACGATGGCTACGACACCTCGTACCTGCACCTCTCGTCGGTCGCGGTGCGCGCCGGCGCGCACGTATCTGCCGGCGAGCGGATCGGCGCGGTGGGCACGACCGGCACACGCTCGGCAGCGGCGCCGCACCTGCACTTCGGCGTGCGCGACGTGGGGACGCGCCACGACTACCACGACCCGCTCGCCCTCCTGCCGGCGCCCCCAGCTCCAGCCCGCCTGCCAAACCCGCCGGTACCCGCGACCGTGCCCGTGCCACGCCCAGCACCACCAGCCGCCGCGCCGGCACCGGCAACACGGACGCAGCCCGCCCCGCGCCCGGCGCCACACCAGGCGCCCCACGGCGCGCCCCACCGAAGCCCGGCGCCCCGCGCGGCTCCGTACGCAACACCCCGTCGCGCGCCGCACCCCGCACCGCACGCGGCGCCCCAGCTAGCGCCCCAGGCAGCACCCCGTCTTGCGCCCCAGCCAGCGACCCGGCGCGCGCCGCACGCGGCGCCCCAGCTTGCGCCGCAGCCAGCGACCCGGGGCGCGCCGCACCGAGCACCGCGGCTCGCACCCCGCCGCGCACCGCACCCGGCACTCCGGCTCGCGCCGCACCCGGTGCCTGGGCGCTCGTCGCGTGCCGCGCCGCGACCTGCTCGTCTCGCGCCCCACCTTCGACCCCGGCAATACGCCGACGCGCGGCGCGACGCGGAGCCGGCTGGGCCGGATCTCGGGTGGGCGCTCGCGTGCGGTGCCCTCCTGCTGGCCGCGGCGGTGCTCGGCCTCTCAGGTGATGCTCGCGACGATCGCGCGCCTCGCCTCGCGCGCTTCGTGCGCCTCGCGCGCGCGGCGGTCGTGGCCCGTCGGGGCGGCGAAGCTGGAATGCGGCGCGTGCGCGGGTAGCATCGGCTGTCGATGCCGTACTACGTCACCACGCCGATCTACTACGTAAACGGTGAGCCCCATCTCGGGCACGCCTACACGACGATCGCGGCCGACGTTCTCGCGCGGCACATGCGCCAGCGCGGCGAGGAGGTCTTCTTTCTCACCGGGACCGACGAGCACGGAGAGCCCGTCGCGCTGGAGGCGGAGCGGCTCGGCATCACGCCACGCGAGCTCGGCGACCGGAACGCTGTGCGCTTCAAGGAGCTCGCGGCTCGGATGAACGTCACGAACGACTTCTTCATCCGCACGACCGACCCGGAGCACATGGCCAGGGTGGCCGAGGTCGTGCAGCGGTTCCACGACAACGGGCACGTCTACGCCGGCACCTACGAGGGCTGGTACTGCCCACGCTGCGCCGACTTCAAGACCGACTCCGAGCTCGAGGACGGCAACCGCTGCCCGATTCACAAGATCGAGCTCGAGATCCAGAAGGAGGACAACTGGTTCTTCCGGCTAGCCGCCTTCCAGGAGCCGCTCGAAAAGCCGTACGCCGAGCAGCCGGGCTTCGTCACCCCGCGGAACCGCTACAACGAGGCGCTCTCGTTCATCAAGGGCGGCCTCCGCGACGTCTCCCTCTCACGCTCGCGGCTGAAGTGGGGGGTGCCGGTGCCGTGGGACGCCTCGCAGGTGATCTACGTCTGGATCGACGCCCTGCTGAACTACTACACGGCGCTCTCGTACGCCCGGCCCGGCGAGGACCTGACCGAGAAGTTCTGGCCCGCGACCGTCCACCTGATCGGCAAGGACATCCTCAAGTTCCACGCCGTCATCTGGCCCGCGATGCTGATGGCAGCGGAGTTCGAGGTGCCGAAGAAGGTCGCGATCCACGGCTTCCTCTTGCTTGGGGAGCACAAGATGTCGAAGTCGCTCGGCAACGTGATCGACCCGATCCACGTGGCTGACGTGTACGGCCCCGACGCGCTCCGCTTCTACCTCATGCGCGAGGTGAGCTTCGGCTCCGACGGTGAGGTGTCCCCAGAGGGCTTCGAGACGCGCTACACGACCGAGCTCGCCAACGAATACGGCAACCTCGCCAGCCGCACGCTCGCGATGATCGAGCGGTACCGCGACGGCGTGGTCCCCGAAGGCGAGCCGGCCGCCGAGCTGGCCGCGGAGTTCGAGGGGATCCGGGACGCCGTGCGGGCGCGCATCGACGAGGTGGAGATCACGGCGGCGCTCGACGAGGTCTGGCGCCGCATCAAGCGCCTCAACCGCTACGTCCAGGACGAGGCGCCCTGGCAGCTCGCGAAGGACGACGCCGAGGCCGCGCACCTCGACCAGGTGCTCTACACGCTGGCCGAGGGCCTGCGCGTCGTGTCCGTCCTGCTCCACGCATTCATGCCTGCCTCGGCGGAGCGGCTGCTCGCGGCGCTCGGGCGAGAGGACCTCAGCCTCGACGGAGCCGAGCTCGGTGCGGCTGCCGGCGGCGCCAAGGTGGGCGAGCTCGGCCAGCTCTTCCCGAGGGTCGAGGCCGAGGCGCCCGCCGCCTAGGCCGTGTCTTGATCGACACCCACTGTCACCTCGACTCCTGCGAGACGTCCCCGGCCGAGCTGGTGGGCCGTGCACGCGCGGCGGGCGTCACGCGCCTGGCCACCGTGGGGATGAACGGCCCGTCGATCCAGCACGCCCTCGCGGCCGCCGAGGAGCACGCCGAGGTGATCGCGATCGTGGGCCGTCACCCGCATGAGAGCACCGGCTTCGACGACCTCGCGCTCCAGGAGATCGAGCGCGCGGCCGCCCATCCGCGCGCCCGGGCGATCGGCGAAACCGGGCTCGACTACTACCGCGACCACGCTCCCCGCGCCGACCAGCATCGCGCCTTCGAGGCCCAGCTCGACCTCGCCGCGCGGGTCGGTCTGCCGGTGGTGATCCACACGCGCGCGGCGGAGGACGACACGTTCTCGATCCTTCGCGAGTACGCGGCGTCGCTGCCCGCGGTGATCCTGCACTGCTTCTCCGCGCCCGAGCGGCTGGCCGAGTGCGTCGAGCAGGGCTACCTGTGCTCGTTCGCGGGCAACGTGACCTACCCGAAGGCGACCGAGCTCCAGGACGCCGTCGCCCGCGTCCCGGAGGAGCTGCTCCTGGTGGAGACCGACTCGCCCTACCTCGCCCCGCAGCCCGTGCGCGGCAAGCCCAACGAACCCGCGAACGTCACGCACACGGCGCGCTTCGTGGCGGAGCTGCGCGGCGTCACGTACGAGAAGATCGAGCAGATCGTGGACGCGAACGCCGAGCGCGTCCTCGGACCGTGACGCGCGAGGGCGGGCCGGGCGCCGAGCCGCGCCAGGCCAGCCTGCGCCGGCTGCGCGCCTTCGACGTGCGGCCGAATCGGGAGCTCGGCCAGAACTTCCTCATCGACGACAACATCCTGCGGGTGATCGGCACCGCCGCAGAGCTCGACGCGGGCGATGTCGTGCTCGAGGTGGGCGGTGGCCTCGGCGTCCTGTCCGAGTTCCTCGCGCCGCAGGTGGCGCACCTGCACGTGGTGGAGGTCGACCGCTCGCTCGAGCCGCCGTTGCGCGACGCGCTCGGCCCGTTCGAGAACGTGACCCTCCACCTCGCCGACGCCGTGAAGATGGATTTCGCAGAGCTGTCGCCGTCGCCGAGCAAGGTTGTTGCGAACCTGCCCTACGGCGTTGCGGCCACCGTGCTCCTGAAGTCGATCGCCGAGCTGCCCGGCGCCGTGCTCTGGGTCGCGATGGTGCAGCGCGAGGTGGGCGAGCGGCTCGCCGCCGCGCCGGGCAACAAGAGCTACGGAGCGACCTCCGTGCTGGCCCAGCTCTCGTGCGAGGTCCGGCTGCTGCGCAAGGTGCCTCGCACCGTCTTCCACCCCGCGCCGAACGTGGACTCGGCGCTGCTCGTGCTCCGCCGCCGCGCGGCCGCTCCCTCCGACGAGCTGGTGGCGCTCGTGCACGCGGCGTTCGCCCATCGCCGCAAGGCGCTCGCGGGTTCGCTGGCGCTCAGCCCCGGGGCGCCCGAGGGCATCCGCGACGCCACGCGCACGGCGCTCGAGTCGCTCGGGCTCCCGGCGGACGCGCGCGCGGAGCGGCTGGCGCCGGGGGAGTGGGCGGCACTCGCGGAATCGCTGGGCACGGAGCGCCTTCGGAATCTCCAGCCGCGTTAGCACCGAGCCCCCGCCCGCGCCGGGGTGCCGCAGGTTGTACTGACCACAGCAGTATTTCCTGCGGCACCCCTACGCTCACAGCGTGCTCCGCGAGCTCG
>DASYMP010000060.1:0-21038 GCA_036009005.1 Thermoleophilaceae bacterium
AGTCCCTGACCTCGACGGACCTCGCAGCCAACTCCGTGAGCGCCGGCGAGATCGCCGACAACGCGATCACCGGCGCAAAGGTCGGCGACGACACACTGACCGCCGCCGACATCGCGGGCGCCGACGTGAACGGTGGCGCCATCTCGCTCCCGACCGGGTACGTCCCGAATGGCCGCTGCAGGCAACTCGACGCCGCCGTCGGGGGCGCGAAGGCCGGCGAGGCGGTCGTCTTCTCGATCCAGGCGGCGCTTCAGGACGGGATCGTCATCTACGGCCAGCGCGTGCCGAGCGACGGCCACGTGACGTTCGACGTCTGCAACCTGTCGGGCACCACGCAGGCGGCGATCTCCGAGATGCCGGTCCGAGTCATCACGTTCGGCTGAACCGGCGCTCAGGAGCGCCTCGTCGGCGCTAGTCCGTGACGGTCACGGTGCAGCTGGTGGCCTGCGAGCGCTCGAACCCCACGCCCCCGTCGAACTGGGCCTGGACGGTCCAGTCTCCGAAGGTGGTGCCGCAGGCAACTGTCGGATGACCACACCGTCAAGCCGTCTGGCTTAGCCGATCTGCTCGCTCAGTCCGACCATGATGCCTTCGGGGCCACGGATGTAGGCGAGTCGGTATGTGTCCCCGTACTGCACCACCTCGCCCACGAGCTCGGCCCCGTGCGCGAGCACGCGCGCGACGACGGCGTCGACATCCTCCACGGCGAACATGATGCGACGGATGCCGAGCGCGTTCACCGGCGCGTCCACGGGCCCAAGCCGGATCGCGTCGGGCGTGTGGAACTTGTCGAGCTCGATGCGACCGTGGCCGTCCGGCGTCCGCAGGAACACGAGCGTGGCGCGGACGCCCTTGAGCCCGATCAGGCTGTCGACCGAAGCTCCCTCGACCTGCGTCTCCCCCTCGAGCTCGAGACCGAGCTCGACGAAAAACGACCTGACCGCCTCGAGGTCGTCGACAACGATGAGAACGTTGTCCATCCGCTGAATCGTCATCTGTCTGTCTCCTGGTGTCGTGTGCTGCGCCGGCCGTCGTAGGCGAGCTGCTCGACACGCTAAGGGTGAGCGACGGGACTCGAACCCGCGACCGCCTGGACCACAACCAGGAGCTCTACCAACTGAGCTACGCCCACCACGCGTCGCCGCGAGGGCGACGCTCGGAATCTAGCATCGGGTTTCGCTAGCCGAGCGTGATTCTGCGGGTGGCGCGGTGGGAGGCCGTGCCGGCTCCGGTGACGGTGACCTCGAGCGTCAGGTCGGCGCGGCGGGCGCGCGCGAGGGCGGAGCGCATGTTGCGGGCGATCCGCACGGTGAGCGTCTGGGCCGCGGAGCCGGCCGCGGTGATCCTTGCGCTTCCGATCGCCACGCTGCGGCCGCCGGAGCGGATGCCGAGGCGGCGGGCGGTCGCGGCGCTCACGATCAGGCGGGCGGAGATCGTGCACTGCGTCGAGCAGATGCCGGCCAGCTTCAGGCCGCGGCTCGCTATGCGCGACGGCTTAAGCGTGGGCCGGAGGGCGATGGCGCGCGAGAGCTTGGCGGAGCCGGAGATCGAGGCGAACGTTGCCGTGGCGCCCGCCCTGCTCCGCTTCAGCGCGCGCCGCGCCTTGGTCGTGAGGCCGACCTTCACTGCACCGGAGCCGCCCGCGCGGGTGGAGCCGCCCAGCCGCACCGCGCGCTTCGCGTGGCGGGCGAGCCCGAGCTTCGCGGCGGTGCGCGGCGAGACGGCGAGCGCGGTGGTGCGCGAGCAGGTGCCCTCGCAGGAGCTGAGCGCCGTGAGGCGCCCGGCGGCGGCGTCGGCGATCGACTCCTCGGTCGCGATCACGGTGAAGTCGAGCGGCGTGGCGGCCACCTGGCCGCCGACGTCGAACGTGGCGGGCGCGCTCGAGCCGCTGTTCCCGGCGGCGTCGCCCTGCCGCGCGACCGCGGTGTAGCTGCCCGCGGGCACCTGCCCGAACTGGGCGCTGAACGAGCCGGCGCCGTCACGCGCCGCGGTGACCGTCTGGGCCGGCGCTCCGCTCGCCGACGAGCCGCTGAAGAGGTCGACCGTCACGCTCGCGCTGTCGCCCGCCGCCGTGCCCGCCGTGCCCTGGACGCTCGGCGCGGCGCCGCCCGCCGCGGCGATCCGCGGTCCGGGCGCCGTCACGTCGACGGTCCAGCTGTACACGGCGGGGCTCCCGTCCACGTTGCCGTGCGAGTCGAACGCCCTCACCTCGAAGGTGTGGTTGCCCTCCGGCAGGTCGCCGAACTGCTGCGGCGACGCGCAGGCGTTGAAGTCGCCGCCGTCGAGGCGGCACTGGAACATCGAACCGGTGCGCGGCGAGCCGAACTGGAAGCTGGCGGTGCGCGAGCTCGCGAGCGACGGCGGCGCGGCGTCGATCTGCGTGTCGGGCGCGTTCACGTCCGGGTCGCACTGCGCGGTGCGGATCGTGAGACCCCAGCCGAGCAGCGAGCCGGTGTCGTTCTCGTAGCGGTCGCTCACGCGCAGCTTCCAGGTGCCCTGCTGCTCCTTGCCGTCGAGCCGCGCGAGCTGGTCGCCCTGCGGCCTGAACGAGCCGGTGTAGGGAGCGGCGCTCGAGCCCGAGCCGATCACGGTCGGCGCCTCGTCGTCGAAGACCGTGTCCACGAGGTCGTCCCCGCCGTTGTTGGGCCCGCCCACGTGCTCGATCAGCCGCACGGTCGTCGAGTTGTCCGGGCTCGTCAGCTCCACCTTCAGGTCGCCCACGAAGCTGTGGTCGATGCTGTTGATTCGCACGTCGAGGTCCTTGATGCGCCCGCTCACCGGAACGAACAGCGTCGACTGCACGCCGCCGGCGTTGTCGTCCGGGATCGCGACCGTCTGCGTCTTCGTGTGGGTCGTCGGCGGGCCGGGCCGTCCTGTCGGGATCGTGACCGGCACCGCCTGCGTGCCGCCCTCGACGCTCGACACGTTCAGGATCCCGGTGGCATCCACGCCGCACGAGGTCGAGCCCGCGAGCGTGGCCGCGTACGGCGTCAGGTTCTGCTGCTCGGTGCCCGAGGGAATGTCCGCGTAGCCCGAGTCCGCCTGCTCGACGTTCAGCCCGCCGGCGCCGCTGAGCGTCGCGGTCACGCCGGTGGCCACGTCGGTGCCCGTGTTGCCAACGCCCTGCTGGAGGTCGAACGACTCGCCCGGCTCCAGCGCGTGGTCGCCGTTCTGGCCGTTCTGGGTGTCGTCCACGCTCACGCCGCCCTGGACCAGGACGGGCAGCGACTGCTTCTCGCTCACGTTGGAGACGACCAGCGCGAAGTCCTGGTCGAGCGGGTTGCCGTTGCCGGGCACGCCGTCGCCGCCGAGCGTCTTCGCCACGACCTTGACCGACATCTGGCCGCCGGTGCCCGCCGGCAGCACCACGTTCTCGACGTTGTTGCGGAAGTCGGCCTGGCCGCCCGGGATCGAGAGGCCGTCGGCGAGCCAGTTCCCGTGGTAGGTGCGGCCGCCGACGCTGACCTCCAGGTCGAGGTCGTTCACGAACGCGTTGCCGGTGACGGTGGCGGGCGGCGGGTCGGTCCAGGCGAGCGTGATGCGCACCGGCTTGCCCGTGTCGGCGACGTCGTAGGAGCGGAGCTCGCTCTGGCCGGTCACGTTGAGCGTCGTCGCCTGGTCGATGTAGGCGCGCGCCGTGTCGTCGAGCGCGGCGCCCACGCTCACGCGGCCCCAGCCCTCATCGGTGTTCGGCGCGCTCGGGACCTGGCTGCCCTTGCCGCTGTCCCCGCCCGCGACGTCGGTGGCGGTGTTCACGAGCGCCGCCTTCGTCATCGCCGGCGAGGGCGCCTGCGGGTCGACCTTCCGGACGTACCAGTCGCGGAACAGCGCGGCGGCGCCCGCCACGTGCGGCGCGGCCTGCGAGGTGCCGGAGACGAGCGAGTAGAACGCGTTGCCGCCGAAGGCCTGGTTGCAGACCGAGACGCCGGTGTAGCCCGCGTGCTGCGGCGACGCGCCCGTGATGTGCGTGCCCGGCGCGACGACGTCCGGCTTCATGCGGCCGTCCTGCGTGGGACCGCGACTCGAGAAGTTGATGACGTCGGTCGCGTTGTCGGCGCCCGCGTTCGTGACGCCGCAGCCGTCGGTGCCGGAGGCGCGCACGCTCTCGGCCGCGCCGACGGTGATGACGTTCTTCGCGGTTCCCGGCGAGGTGATGCTGCCGTAGCCCTCGTCGCCCTTCGGGTCGTCCGGGTTGCCGTTGCCGTCGCCGTCGTTGCCGGCTGAGAAGACCTCGACCATCTGCTGGTTCCCGGCGGTGCCGGGCGAGGCGTCGCGGACCAGCGCGTCGTAGGCCTGCGAGGCGGCGTGGTAGCCGCCGAAGTTCGAGATCCCCCAGGAGTTGTTCGAGATGCGGGCGCCCGCGGCGTACGCGTCGGAGGCGAGCGTCGAGTAGCTCACCGACGCGGCCGAGCCGCTGCAGCGGAAGATCTTCGACGCGCCGACGTTCGCGTAGGGCGCCACGCCCAGGCCGTACTCGTAGCCCTCGGCGTCCTGTCCCGCCGCGCTCGCCACGCCCGCCGCGATCGACGTGACGTTCGTGCCGTGGCCGCCGCAGTCGGTGGCGTTCGCGTCGGGGGTGAAGTTGTGGGTGTAGCCGACGCGTCCGGCGAAGTCCGGGTGGACGGTCGTGGTGCTGCCGCGATCGAGCCCCGAGTCCGTTACGTCGATGGCGAAGTCGAACGGAGCCGTGAAGCCCTTCGTGGTGAGCCAGGCCTCGTAGCCCGGACCGCTCGGCAGGCTCCCGGTGAGGTTGCCGGCGAGGATCTGCGCGCTCCGCTCGTCGTGCAGCTTCGGCACGCCGGCGGGCTCGATCGCCACGACGGCGGGATCTGCGGCGAGGGCCGCAACCTCCTCCGCGCTGAGCTCGAGGAACTGCGTCCGCACGTGCACCGCCGCCAGTTCGGGCGCCAGCTCGGGGCCGGCGTCCTCGGCGTCCGCGCGGGCGTCCTGACCGGGGGCTCCTGCAACGGTCTGGACGGCCACGCGGCCGCTCGAGGCGCCACGCTCGACCTTGTCGCTCGGACGGAGCGCCGTTGCGGCGCGCACCGCCGGATACGACCCGACGAGCTCAGTCACGCGGTCGAGGGCGTCTCCCGCCGCGTGCACGATGTAGCCGTTCTGGGCGGCGTAGCCCAGGACGGTCGCTCCCGTGGCGCGCAGCTTCGCGAGCCACTCGGCCTTCACGGGTCCCACGAACTGGACGAGGGCGAGCGCCTCGCGGCGGTCGGGCGCGTCCTTCGCGGCGAGCGACGGCCGCGCGGCGGGATCGACCTGCCCGCCGGCGAGCACGACGTCGCGCATGTCGTCGCGGCGGCCCGCGCCGGCGCCGCGTAGAAGCTCCACGTCGTCGCCCACGGCCTCGACGACGGAGAAGTTTTCGTAGCGCGCCACCACGCGCGCGTCGGCGCGCGCGAGAGCGAGCTCGCCCCGGGCCGAGTCGGGCACCACGAGCAGGTGAGCTGAGCCGTCTGGGCTGGCGGATTCGGCGTCCGCTAGGGACGCGCCGGTGACCAGGCCGCCGAGCGCGGCAGCTGCTACTGCGAGATGACGAAGACGCTTGAGGTCGATACGGAGCCCTTCCCGCGCTACGACGCCGTTGCGGGACTAGGTATGTATCGGCAACTTGCGGAAAAACAACAGTCCAGGCGCGAAGGAAACTAGGACAGACGTCCAGGTTCAGCGCGAGGGCGTCAACTCGATCGGAACGGTCTGATCGGCGACCGCCTCGACGGTCTCCTCCACGCCCGGCAGGCCCTCCTCACGGGCGCACACGATCCGGAAGGAACCGGTGCCGAGCGCCTCGTTCGGGCGGATCGGGAGGCCGCGGATCGTGTCCCAGCCGAGGCGCTCCACCTCGAAGGGGTTCAGCTCGACGGCGACGGCGGGCCAGTCGCACGAGCCGTTGTGCTGGTCGATCGCCTTCGAGATCGCTTCGAGGTTCTTCGCCTCGGAGCTCATCGCGACGCGAGTTGGCCCAGGATCTTCGTGTAGTGCTCGATCGTGCGCTGGATGCCCTCGCGAACGTCGATCTCGGGCTCCCAGCCGAGCAGATCGCGCGCCCGTGTGATGTCGGGCTGGCGCACCTGCGGATCGTCCACGGGCAGCGCCTCGAACACCACGTCCGAGCGCGACTTGGTCAGCTCGATGATCAGCTTCGCCATCTCGAGCAGCGACATCTCGTTCGGGTTGCCGATGTTCACGGGCTCGTGGACCTCGGACTCGGCGAGCAGCACGAGGCCGCGGACCAGGTCGTCGACGTAACAGAAGCTGCGCGTCTGGGCACCGTCGCCGAAGACCGTGACCGGGCGGTCGGCGAGCGCCTGACCGAGGAAGGCCGGGATGGCGCGGCCGTCGTTCGGGCGCATGCGCGGGCCGAAGGTGTTGAAGATGCGGACGATCGAGGTGTTCACGCCCTGCTGGCGCAGATACGCCATCGTGAGCGCCTCCGCGTAGCGCTTGGCCTCGTCGTACACGCCGCGCGGGCCGATCGGGTTCACGTTGCCCCAGTAGGTCTCGGGCTGCGGGTGGACGAGCGGGTCGCCGTACACCTCGGATGTGGAGGCGAGCAGGAAGCGCGCCCGGTGCTTCTTCGCCAGACCGAGCGTGTTGTGGGTGCCGTACGCGCCCACCTTCAGCGTGTGCAGCGGCAGGCGCGCGTAGTCGATCGGCGAGGCCGGCGAGGCCATGTGGTAGACGAAGTCGACCGGCTCCTCGGTCTCGTAGTGCTCCGTGATGTCCAACATCTCGAAGCGAAAGTCCGCGCCGGTCTTCAGGTGCCTGATGTTCTCGAGCGAGCCCGTCTCGAGGTTGTCGACGCAGATCACCCGCTGCCCGCGGGCGAGTAGGTAGTCGCACAGGTGCGAGCCGAGGAAGCCCGCGCCGCCTGTCACCAGGGAGGTCGGCATCGGGCACGAGAGTAGCGGGACGCTGCCGCTAGCGCTGGGGGAACTCGACCACGACCTTGATGTCGTCGTCGCCCTTTTCGAGCGCGTCCTGCCAGCTCTCGAACGGCACCGTGCGGGTCACGAGCCGGCGCAGCCAGTCGGGGTCGGCCTCGCGCAGCGACCTCACCGCCTGCTCGAAGTGGCGCCGGTTCGCGTTGACGGAGCCGAACACCACGTCGTTCTCGAGCACCAGCTCGTTGTTGAGCGCCCCCACGTCCAGGCTCAGCTCGCGCGACGCCGCCACGCCTGTCAGGCAGACGATCGCTCCCGGCGCCGTGTGGCGCATCGCTCCGGCCACGAGCTCGGCGACGCCGGTGCACTCGATCACGACGTCGGGCTCGATCGCCTCCGAGACCTCCGTGATGTCGCCCGTGTGGTACTGGGCGCCGAGCGCGTGGACCGTCTCGGGCTTGGCGCCCTCCTCCGCGCGGTCGAGCACATGCGTCTCGAGGCCCCGCTGCACGCCCATCAGCGCGGCGAGCAGCCCGATCGGGCCGGCGCCCGTGACGAGCACGCGCTCGTGGGCCGAGCAGGCGCGCGCGCTGATGCGCTCCACCTGCTCCCAGGCCTTGGCGAGGATGCTCGCAGGCTCGGTGAGCACGCCGAGCGTGCCGAGCTCGTCGGGAATGGGGATCGCGAAGTCCTTCTCGATGGTCACGAGCTCGGCGCCGTAGCCGTCGAGCGCCTTGATGCCCCGTTCGGTGTACTGGCCGTTGCGGCACATGTCCCACTCACCCTTGGCGCAGCAGGCGCAGGGCACGGGGTCCGGCCTGCGCACGATGCCGGCCACGAGCTCGCCGGTGTCCCTCACGCGGCCGAGCAGCTCGTGCCCGAGCACGAGTCGCTCGCTGCCGGGCGGCGGCTCGCCGTGCGCGCCCTCGAGGATCTCGCGGTCGGTGCCGCAGACGCCCAGGTAGAGCGGCTCCACGAGCAGCTCGCCGTCCCCCGCCTCGGGCTCGGGGCGTTCGCTGAGCTCGGCACTGCCGGGCTTGCCGGGACTGACGGTCATCGCGCGCATGACCTGGTTCTTACCCGCTACCCGGGTGGCTCAGCGCAACAGCGTGCTCTGGCGGGCGAGCGTGCAGCTGTGGAAGCTTCCGCCGTTGCGGTGGATCTCCCGGCAGCGTCCGGCGCGCCGGACGCGAGCGAGCAGCCGTCCGGCCTGCTTCACCTGGACGTCGTACCCGTACGGCCGGTTTTCGGCCGCCCCGGGGAAGGTCGAGACCACGAATCCGTAGCGCGCCGCCCAGCGCAGGGGCTGGCTGGCGGCCAGCGGTCGGAGGATCGCGTTGCTTCCGTCGAGATCCGGCCGCCCCCCGTTGCCGACGTTCAGCTGGCCGATGTGGCTGTTGACGGGCCCACAGCTCAACCACCAGAAGCGGCACAGCTGAGGGAACGTGGCGTACGCGTAGTTCGGCAGGCGCGTCTTGTACCTGACCTGCTCTTCGCCGCGCATGGGGACCACCATTGTGCGCAGCCGCTCGCGGGCGCGCGGGAAGCGCACCCCGGCCGTGCTCCTGATCGTGATCTCGAGCGGAGAGAGGTTGGGCCGCCGGAGCGCCGGGGCGACGGCGAACGTGTAGTCGCCGATCGACGCCGGTCCGGGGTTCGGTTGCTTGACGCCTCGAGCGGGATTCGCGGCGAGCACGGGCAGGGTGAGCACGCGCGTGGCGGTGCAGCGCGCCGTCTCCTCGTCGTTCGCGGGGTCGGCCGACTGGCGCCAGGTGACCGTCACGGTGAGGTTCGGGGTCGTGGGCGCGAAGATGATGATCCCGGTGCCGTCGGAGTTCTTGTCGAGCACCGCAACGCCGTCCTGCGGCGTCATGACCACCTGGGACGCGGACCGCTGGATCTCCGCCACGACGTACACCTCGTGCGTGGCCACCAGCGGGGCGTCCTGCCCGCGCTCCTGGCTCGTGAGCGTCACCTCGGACACCTTCTCCGGCGCGCACGGCGGCGGCGCCTGGGCGGCGGCAGTGGACGGCAGTGCGAGCAGGGCGAGAACTACTGCGGCGCGAATCACCCGCCGAACCTACTCCACTCAGGCGCCCCGGGCAGGACTCGAACCTGCGACCCGTGGCTTAGAAGGCCACCGCTCTATCCAGCTGAGCTACCGGGGCGTGCCTGCAAGCGTAGGTCAGCGACCGCCACCGCCGCCAATCGACGAGCCGCTGAAGAAGAAGAACCAGATCTCGAACGCGGCGGCCGCGACGAGCACGGTCACCACCACGATCCGCTCCGCACCCGAGATCCGCCTCGTGGCACGCTGCTGCGGCCGCTCGCCGCGCATGCTCTCGAGCCACGGAGCGTGGGTGCGGACCGTGGGCCTCGTCCCGGTGGCGTCCTGGTAGGCGTTCATCACCAGCTTCAGGAGCTGGTAGAGACCCC
Organism: Thermoleophilaceae bacterium; assembly: GCA_036009005.1. Lineage (GTDB taxonomy): Bacteria > Actinomycetota > Thermoleophilia > Solirubrobacterales > Thermoleophilaceae > JACVRW01. The sequence goes on from DASYMP010000060.1 coordinate 9,333, forward strand.
AGCTGAACGCGATCAGCGAGAGGATCACGATCGCGTAGGCGCCCATCGACGGCTGGCTCTGCTCCCCCTGGACCCGCGACCCGAGCCACACGGCAAGCAACGGGCTCCCCGTCCACACGTTGAGCGCAAGAAACGCCATGGCCGCGGCAAGCAGGACCGGCCTCAGCCGCCCAGGCGACCGCCGTTCATGTGCGGTTTCAGCCATTCGTCAATCGGGGTGCCCGGATTTGAACCGGGAACCTCCGCCACCCAAAGGCGGCGCGCTACCAGGTTGCGCCACACCCCGTCTCGGCGAATTCTAGGCCGCGCTAGGGTGGCTCCGCTCATGGCCGATGTTCAGCCGCTCAGGACGCTTCGCTACGACCCGGGGACGGCGGGCGAGCTTGGCGATCTGATCGCGCCGCCGTACGACGTGATCGACGCCGATCTGCGGGCGGAGCTGGCGGCTCGTAGCGAGCACAACGTCGTCGAGCTCGACCTGCCCGAGAGCTACGAGGGCGCCGCGGCGAAGTTCGCGGAGTGGCGCGACAGCGGGGTGCTCGTCCAGGAGGACGAGCCGGCGATGTGGCTGCTTCGCCAGGACTACGGCGCGCCCGACGGGAGCGCGCGGACGCGCACCGGCTTCTTCGCGCGCGTACGCGTGGAGGAGTACGGGCCGGGCCGCATCCGCCCGCACGAGCGCACGCATCCGGGGCCCAGGGAGGACCGGCTCGAGCTCACGCGCGCGACGCGCGCGAACCTCTCCCCCATCTTCACGCTCTACCCCGACCAGAGCGGCGCCGCGAGGGACACGCTCGCGCAGGTCTCGGGCGAGCGGCCGTTCGCCGAGGTGACCGACCACGAGGGCACCCGCAACACGCTCTGGCGCGTCGCCGACCCCGAGCGGATCGCCACCCTCCAGACGGCGCTGGCCGACGCCGAGCTCCTGATCGCGGACGGCCACCACCGCTACGAGACCGCGCGCGTCTACGCCGACGAGGTGGGCGGCGAGGGCGATCACCGCTACGTGCTGATGCTGCTCGTGGCGCTGGAGGACCCGGGCCTCCTCATCTTCCCCACCCACCGCCTGCTCACCGACCTCAAGGACAGCGCGAAGCAGGAGACGCTCCGCGACGTCATGCTGCGCGACTTCGAGGTCGAGCGGCTCGAGTCGCCCGACGAGCTCGAACCGCCGCACGAGAATGGCCGCGTCGCGTTCGGCTACATGGACGCCCACTTCAAGCAGCCCTTTCGCCTCACGCTGAAGGACCAGCGGATCGCGGACGACGCGCTCGCGGGCATGCCGGAGCCGTACCGGCGGCTCGACACCGCCGTGCTCGAGACGCTCGTGCTGCGCGGCGCGCTCGACATGACGGAGGACGACATCTCCCACCTCCGCGGGCTCGACTACTCGAAGAACCTGGCCGACGCGATCGCGCGGGTCGAGTCAGGAGCGGCCGACGCGGGCTTCTTCATGCGCGCCACGCCGGTCGACCAGGTGCGCGAGGTGGCGGCCACAGGTGAGTCCATGCCGCCCAAGTCGACGTACTTCTACCCCAAGGTCCCCACCGGCTTGCTGTTCAATCCACTGGCGTGAAGATCTACACCCGCAAGGGCGACGACGGTACGACCGGCCTCTGGTACGGCGGCCGCGTGCAAAAGTTCGCGGGCCGGCCGGAGGCCTACGGCTCGATCGACGAGGCCGCCTCGGCGCTCGGGCTCGCCCGCGCGGCGGCCGCGCGCGGGGGCGAGCTCTACACCGACATCCTGCGCCTCCAGAACGAGCTGTTCATCGCGGGCGCCGAGCTCGCGACCGCGCCGGAGGCCGCCGCGCGGCTCGAGCCCGGAGTGTCGAAGGTCACGCCCGACATGGTCGAGCGGCTCGAGTCCGACATCGACCGCTACATGGAGCGCGTGGAGCTTCCGCCCAAGTTCGTCATCCCGGGCGGCAGCGAGCTGTCGGCGCGGCTCGACGTGGCGCGCGCCGCCGTGCGCAGGGCCGAGCGCCGGGTGGCCGAGCTGAAGAACGACGGCGAGCTCGCCGACGACATCGTCATGACATACCTGAACCGACTCTCGGACGCGGTCTATGCAATGGCCCGCTTCGCCGACGAGCCGGAACCTGAACTCTTCGAGGGGAGAGGATGAGAGCAACCGCACGCCGGGAGAACGGCACCCTGAAGCACGAGGTCGAGATGCGCGACCACACCCTTACGGCCGACGAGCCGAAGGACCATGGTGGCGAGGACGCCGGCCCGAACCCTCAGGAGCTGCTGGCGGGATCGCTGGCCAGCTGTACGGCGATCACGATGGAGATGTACGCGCAGCGCAAGGGCTGGGACATCGGCGACGTGGCGGTCCACGTGGACTACGAGCCCGCTCAGCGCGGCTCCCCCACCCGCTTCAAGCTGGTCGTCGACTTCGCCAAGGAGCTGCCCGAGGAGCAGCGCGAGCGCCTCATGCAGATCGGCGCCAAGTGCCCCGTGCACCGCGTGCTCGAGGGCGAGGTCATGTTCGAGGAGCGCGTCGAGCTGGTCTGATAGGCCGGTGCGGGAGTACCTACTGACCCCCGAGGAGGCTGCGGCGATGGACGCCCCGGGCTCCAAGGACGCCGCCGTGCTCGTGCCGCTCTACCGCGAGCCGCTCACCGCGGTGTTCACCGTGCGCCGCGACGACCTCCGCCGCCACGCCGGCGAGATCTCGTTCCCGGGCGGCCGGCAGGATCACCCGGAGGAGGACCTGCGCGCCACCGCTCTCCGCGAGGCCGAGGAGGAGATCGGGCTCGACCCGGGCGGCGTGGAGCTGGTCGGAGCGCTGCCGCCGGTCGGCACGTTCGTGACGGGCTACCGGATCTTCCCGTTCGTCGGGCTGATCGAGCCGGGACAGACGTGGCGCCCGCAGGCCACCGAGGTGGCCGAGGTGCTCGAGTTCACGCTCGAGGAGCTCATGCGCGGCCACCAGATGCAGCGCCTGATCCGCAAGGGCGTGCCGGTCAAGACGCCCACCTACACCGTCGAGGGGCACCTCGTCTGGGGCGCCACCGCGCGGATCGTTCAGGAGCTGCTCGAGCGGCTCAGGCCGGTGCTGTAGCGGGCGCGGCCGCGCTCGCGGCCGCGACCCGCCGCGATGGGTTCGTCAAACGCTCAAACGTCCTTCTCGATCGGGACCGCGACCATGTTGCCCCACTCGGTCCAGGAGCCGTCGTAGTTCTTCACGTCGCCCTCGCCGAGCAGCTCGTGGAGCACGAACCAGGTGTGCGCCGAGCGCTCGCCGATGCGGCAGTAGGCGATGATCGGGTTGCCGTCGACCACGCCCTTGCCGCTGTAGAGCTCGCGGAGCTCGTCGGCCGACTTGAAGGTGCCGTCCTCCTGGACGGCCTGAGCCCACGGCACCGACGCCGCGCCGGGGATGTGCCCGCCGCGCTGCGCGCCCTCCTGCTCGTAGCCCGCCATGGCGATCAGCTCGCCTGAGAACTCCTGCGGGGAGCGCACGTCCACGAGCCGCGTGGAGGAGTCGAGCGCGCCCTGCACCTCGTCGCGCATCGCGCGGATCGCGGCATCGCCCTCCTGGGCGGAGAAGCTCTGGGCGTCGTAGCTCGGCACGTCGGTGGTGGTGGGGCGGCCCTCCGAGATCCACTTCTCGCGCGGTCCGTTCATCAGCTTCACGTTGTCGTGGCCGTAGTACTTCAGGTACCAGTACGTGTAGGCCGCGAACCAGTTGTTGCGGTCGCCGTAGAGGACGATCGTGTGCTCGTTCGAGACGCCGCGGCTGCCGAACAGCTCGCCGAACTCGGCCGGGCCGAGGAAGTCGCGCTTCACCTGGTCCTGGAGGTCCTTCTTCCAGTCGAGCCCGATCGCGCCGGGGATGTGCGCCTCGGCGTAGAGGGCGGGGTTCTCGTCGACCTCGACGATCCTGATCGAGTCGTCGCTCAGATGGTCCTCGACCCACTGGGTGTCAACGAGCACGTCCTTCGCGTAGTCGGCCACGGCCTCTCCAATTCTCCTGAAATCTGGTCGGGATTACCGTATCGAAGCGCGAGCGCCGTGTCGGGGTAAAGTGCGCAGCTGATGGAGCACGCGCCGCTGCGACCCGTGCCCGCCCGGCCCGCCGGCCCGATCGACCCGGCCACGGCCGCACGCGAGGTCGAGGCCTGGCTCCCGACCCTGCCGCCCGCCACGGCCCGCGCCTTTGCGCTGGTGGTGCTGGCCGAGCGCCCCCGCGCCGAGGTGGCCGCGCAGCTGTCGATCTCAGGGCCGGAGCTGGGCGAGCAGCTTGCGGCCGCGCGCAAGGAGCTCCGCCAGACGGTCGTGACTCTGGGCGGCAGCGGCTGGTGCGAGCGCGCCGAAGGCCTGATCTCGGAACGCCTCGACGGCACGCTTCCCGACCGCGACGCCGGCCGCCTCGACGTCCACCTGCGCAACTGCACGCGCTGCGTCGAGCACGAGCGCCGCCTCGTCCAGGCCACCGACGCGCTGATCCTCAGCCTGGGCCGCAGCGGACCGTCGCCAGCGCCACCGCTGGCCGAAGCGCCCCCCGGCGAGGCGCCCGCCGCCGAGGCCCCGCCCGGCGAGGCGCCTCCGGTCGAGGCGCCCCCGCAAGAGGCTCCGCCCGTGGAGGCTCCGCCGGAGGAGCTGCCGCCCGTCGAGGAGCCGCCGGGCGACGGCGCACCGAAGGAGGCTCCGCCCGCCGGCGCGCGGGATCGCGCGGCACCAGGGGCGGCTCCGCCCGCGGGCGCGCCCGCGCCCACTCCGGCTCAGATCGCCGCTGCGGCGGAGGTGCTCGTCGTCGTGCGGACCCGGCGGCAGATCGCGGCGGCGGTCGTCTGGAACCTGATGATCGTCCTCGCCGTCCTGCTCGCCGTGGCCGCGATCGCCCTGACGGTCGCCGGGATCATGGGCGCGGAGCTCTAGCCGAGCGGGCCGAAATCCGGACGGTGTATGACTTTGCCGTGTAATGCGCGGCTAAGTCAGACACGATCGCGGATCAGGCGCTCAGGATGCGGTCGATCGCCGCCGTCATAGCCTCCAGCCAGTCCGGCAGAGCCGCCGGGTCGGCGCTCACGACCTCGCCGCGAATGTGCCACACACGCGATCCGCCGAGCACGATCTCGGCGCCCTGCTCGAGCAGCTTCGGCGCCACCGTTCCACCGGCCTCGTAGACGAGACCGCGCACGGGCGTGTCCACCAGGTGCTCCACGAACGTCTGGAGCCGCTCGCCGTGGAGCTCCGGGGAGCCGAGCGCCGTGCCCATCAGCCAGCACACCACCGACACCCCCGCCAGGGCGGGCACCAGGGTGCCCAGGCGATCGGGATCGGCGACCACACCCTCGATGCCCGCCGCTCCGAGCTCGCCGACACGCTCGGGCGAGCGGCTCGTCCCCCGCACAGCGTGGTCTGAGAGCGAAGCCGCGAGCGCCTGGCCGCGGCAGCCGCAGCCCACGATCAGGACGCGCGCCACGTCAGTCCCTGGGCGGAGGCGGGTCCGCGGGGCGCGCGCGGCGGCGCAGCTCGTCGCGCCAGCGCTGGTCGGCCGCAACCTGCGCGCGGATGTCGCCCTCGGTGATCTCGTGGCGCCCGGAGGCGCGGCGGCGGGCGTTCTGGGCCTCGATCATCTGGTCGACGTCGTCGATCTCGAGCTCGGCCTCGACCTCGGGCGAGCGCGTCGGGCGCCAGTCCACCTGCTCGGCCCCCGAGCCGGGATACCACCTGCCGATCGCCAGGAAGATCCCTATTACGACCAGCCCGCCGATGAAGACGAACGCGGAAAACTCGTCCACTGCGGCCGAGTGTACGCTCCGGCCACATGCCTGACGCAGTGATCATCGACGCGCTTCGCACGCCAATCGGGCGCTATGCGGGCGTCCTCTCCTCCGTGCGGCCCGACGATCTCGCGGCTCGCGCCATCGAGGCCGCGGTCGAGCGAAACGGCCTCGACCCCGCGCAGGTGGACGAGGTCTACATGGGCTGCACGAACCAGGCGGGCGAGGACAACCGCAACGTGGCGCGGATGGCCTCGCTGATCGCGGGGCTGCCCGTGGAGGTGCCCGGGATGACCGTGAACAGGCTGTGCGCCTCAGGGCTCGAGGCGGTGATCCAGGCCGCTCGGCAGATCCGGCTCGGCGAGGCCGAGCTCGTCCTCGCGGGTGGCGTGGAGTCGATGTCGCGCGCCCCGCTCGTGATGCTGAAGCCGGAGCGCGGCTTCCCGCGCGGCAACGGCGAGCTCGTGGACACCACGATCGGCTGGCGCTTCGTGAACCCGAGCCTGGCGGAGCGCTACTCGACGGAGTCGATGGGCGAGACCGCGGAGAACGTCGCGGAGCGCCACGGCGTCTCGCGGGAGGACCAGGACGCATTCGCGCTCGAGTCGCACCGGCGCGCCGTGGCCGCCGCGGAGGCCGGCCGCTTCGACGACGAGATCGTCACCGTCGACGTGCCCCAGCCGAAGGGCGACCCGGTCACGATCCACGCCGACGAGGGGCCGCGCCCGGACACCACGCTCGAGCGCCTCGCCGCGCTCCGGCCGATCTTCCGCGAGGGCGGCAGCGTGACCGCCGGAAACGCGTCGCAGATCAACGACGGCGCAGCCTGCGTGGTCGTGACGAGCGAGGAGCGCGCCCGCGAGCTTGGCCGCGAGCCGCTGGCGCGAATCGTGACGAGCGCCTCGGCCGGCGTCGACCCCGCCGTGATGGGCATCGGGCCCGTGCCCGCGACGAGAAAGGCGCTCGAGCGCGCCGGCCTCGAGCCCAAGGACATCGACCTGGTGGAGCTGAACGAGGCGTTCGCGTCGCAGGTGCTCGCCTCGATGCGCGAGCTCGGCTTCGACCACGACCGACTGAACGTGAACGGCGGCGCGATCGCCCTCGGCCATCCGCTCGGCTGCTCGGGCGCCCGCCTGGTCGGCACGCTCGCCCACGCGCTGCGCCGCCGCGGCGGACGCTACGGCGTGGCCACGATGTGCATCGGCGTGGGCCAGGGCCTGGCCGCCGTGATCGAGAACCCGGCCGCCGGCCTGGACTAGCCCGGGGCGGCCTCGCCGCCCGCCGCCCGCAGCATCGTCGCGAGCTCGGCCGCGGTCGGCCTCGCCGCCGGGTCCTTCTCGAGGCACGAGAGGATCGCGTCGGACAGGGCGGCCGGCACCGGGCGAGGCCACGGCCGCGGCTCGTCCTCGAGCTGCGGGTAGCGGTCCTCGAGCGCCGCGCCCGCCTCGCGCGTGCGCGGCCGCCGGAACGGCGGCGTGCCCGCGACCGCGTGGTAAAGCGTGGCGCCGAGGCCCCACACGTCGGAGGGCGGCCCCACGTCGCCGCGCGGGTTGCACTGCTCGGGCGGCATGTAGGCGTTCGTCCCGACGTAGTCGGTGAGCCTCCTCGCGCGCTCGATCGTCCGCGCGAGGCTCAGGTCGATCACCCGCGGCGGGGCGCCCATCACGAGGTTGGACGGCTTCAGGTCCAGGTGCACCCAGCCCTCCTGCGCCATGTAGTGGATCACCGAGGCGACGTGCAGCCCAAGCGGCAGCGTCTGCTCGGGCGCCAGCGGGCCGTCTCGCTTGATCAGGCCTCGCAGTGTCGGTCCCTCGAGGTGCTCCACCACGACATGCGGATGAGGTCCCTCCAGGTGAGCGTCGAATGCGCGCAACAGGACCGGATGAGCCAGCGCCTCGAGCGCCTCCGTCTCCCGCTCGAGCCCGCGCAGCGCATACTCTTCCCCGACCAGATCCGGCCGCAGCAGCTTCGCGACCATGACGCTGAGGCGGCGCTCGTCCCAAACCAGATAGACCTCGTAGCGATTGCCTCCGCCGATCGCCCTCAGGGTGGTCCGGCCCGGGGCGATCTCGTGCCCCTCGGGGAACTCCCAGGACTGCCTCTCTGACGCCACCACCGCCTGCATCTTGCAGAATTAGGAGCACATGATCGACTTCGAACTCACCGACGAGCAGCAGCTGATCCGCGAGACCGCGCGTGACTTCAGCGACAAGGAGTTAGCTCCGCGCGCCCGCGAGAACGACCGCAACGAGCACTTCGACACCGAGCTGGTGCAGAAGATGGCCGACATGGGCTTCCTGGGCGCGATCGTCCCGGAGGAGTACGGCGGCCGCGGCGCGGACTACATGACCTACGGCCTGATCGTCGAGGAGATCGGCCGCAACGACTCCGCGATGCGCACCGTCGTGTCGGTCGTGACCTCGCTGGTGTGCTCGTCGATCGTGCGCTGGGGAAGCGAGGAGCAGAAGCAGCAATGGCTGCCGCAGCTGTGCTCGGGTGAGGGGCTCGGCTGCTTCGGCCTGACCGAGCCGGACACCGGCTCCGACGCCTCCAACCTGAAGACGCGCGCCGAGAAGATCGACGGCGGCTGGCGCCTGAGCGGCGGCAAGATGTGGATCTCGCTTGGGAACTACGCGAAGCTCGCCATGATCTTCGCCCAGACCGACCCGGAGAAGAAGCACAAGGGCCTCGCCTGCTTCCTCGTGCCAACCGACTCCGACGGCTTCTCGTCGCAGGAGATCCACGGCAAGCTCGGCCTGAAGGGCTCGGACACGGCCGAGCTCTCGCTCGACGCCGTGGAGGTCTCCGACGACGCGCTCATGGGCGAGATCGGCGACGGCTTCAAGATCGCGATGTCCGCGCTCGACTCGGGCCGCTACAGCGTGGCGGCCGGCTGCGTCGGCATCTGCCAGGCGTCGCTCGACGCCTCCGTGGCCTACTCGAAGGAGCGCATGCAGTTCAACCGGCCGATCGCCTCCTTCCAGCTCGTGCAGGAGATGCTCGCCGACATGAAGGTGCAGACCGAGGCCGCGCGCGGGCTCGTGTGGCGGGCGGGCTGGCTGAAGGACAGCGGCAAGCCGAACACCACCGAGACGTCGATCGCGAAGCTGTACGCGACCGAGGCGGCGGTCACCTGCGCGAACCTGGCGATTCAGGTGCACGGCGGGTCGGGCTACGTCGACGACTACCCGGTCGAGCGCTACCTGCGCGACGCGCGCGTGACGACGCTCTACGAGGGCACGTCGCAGATCCAGAAGCTGATCATCGGCCGCGCGCTCACGGGCGAGAACGCGCTGGTGCCGTAGCGATGGCGACCGTGTCGGCCGAGTTGCGCGGCGCGGTGGGCCTCGCCCGGCTCGACCGGCCGGAGGCCCGCAACGCGCTGTCGCCCGAGCTGATGGAGGAGCTCGCCTCGCTCTGCGAGCGCTGGGACGACGACGCCGAGGTGCGCTGCATCGTGATCGCCGGCGGCGACGACTGGTTCGCCGCGGGCGCCGACATCAAGGCGATGGCGAAGCGCACCTTCGCCGAGACGCTCACCGCGCCGGCGGCGCGCTTCTGGCCGCGCCTCGCGGCGCTGAGGACGCCGCTCGTGGCGGCGGTCTCGGGCTACGCGCTCGGCGGCGGCTGCGAGCTGGCCCTGGCGTGCGACATGATCGTGGCGTCCGAGCGGGCCGAGTTCGGCCAGCCGGAGATCCTGCTGGGGATCATCCCCGGCGGCGGCGGCACCCAGCGGCTCGCGCGCGTGATGGGCAAGCAGCGCGCGATGGAGCTGGTGCTCACCGGCCGTCGGATCGCCGCCGCGGAGGCGCACGAGCTCGGGATCGTCACGAAGCTCGCTCCGCCGGACGGCTGGCTCGACGCGGCCCTCGAGCTGGCGCAGACGGTGGCCGAGCGCCCCCCGCTCGCGGTGCGGCTCGGCAAGCAGGCCGTGCTCGCGGCCGAGGAGACGACCATGTCGGCCGGCCTCGACCACGAGCGCCGCCTCTACGAGCTGGCGATGGCGACCGAGGATCGCGTGGAGGGCATGAACGCGTTCGTCGAGAAGCGCAAGCCGGAGTTCCGCGGGCGGTGAGCGCCGCGGGCGCGCCGGGCGCGGGGCCGCCGGTCGCGACACTCGGCGTCGTGGGCGCCGGAACCATGGGCGCCGGCATCGCGCAGCTGGCGGCCGCGGCCGGGATGCGCACGCTCCTTCACGACCCCGACGCGGACGCCCTCGAGCGCGGCGCCGAGAGCGTGCGCCGCGGGCTCGGCAAGTGGATCGAGAAGGGGCGCATCGAGGAATCCGCCCTGGAGCTGCTGGAGCCGGTCGGCTCGCTCGACGAGCTCGCGCCCTGCGCCCTCGTGATCGAGGCGGCCCCGGAGCGGGCGGAGATCAAGCGCGACCTCTTCGGCGCTCTATCGATGGTCTGCGGCGACGATGTCGTGCTCGCGACGAACACCTCCTCGATCCCGGTGACCTCGCTGGCCGGGGCGGCCGCGAGGCCCGAGAACGTGGTCGGCATGCACTTCTTCAACCCGCCCCCGCTGATGCCGCTGCTCGAGGTGATCCGGGCCGAGCAGAGCTCCGAGGAGGCCGTCCGGCTCGCGATCGAGGTGGGTGCCGCCATGGGCAAGGAGGCGATCGTGGCCGCCGACGGCCCGGGCTTCCTCGTGAACCGCTGCGGACGCCCCTTCAGCGGCGAGGGCCTCCGGCTCCTCCAGGAGGGCGTGGCCACCCACGAGCAGATCGACCGGATCTGCCGGCTCGGCGGCGGCTTCCGCATGGGCCCGTTCGAGCTGATGGACCTCGTCGGGATCGACGTGGGCTTCGCGGTCGCGCAGTCGTTCGACGAGCTGTCGTTCGGCGAGCCGCGCTGGCGCCCCAGCCCGATCCAGGCGCGCATGGTGGCCGCCGGGCGGCTCGGGCGAAAGAGCGGACGCGGCTACTACGACTACGACCACGGCGTCTGCCCCGTCGAGGACCCCGACCCGCCGCCGGTCGGCGGGGGCGACGGCACCGTCCTGGCCGTGCTCGGCGACGGCCCGCTCGCCGATGGCCTGCGCGAGCGCGCCCGCGCCGCCGGCTACGAGCTGCGCGAGGGCGGCCCGGCGGAGCTGATCGTGGACGCCGGCGTGCACCGCGAGCTGGCCCGGCCGGGCGCGGCGACCCCTCCCCTCCCGGGCGGCGCGCCGCTCGTGGTGCTGTGCGCGGCCACCAGCCTCGCCGCGCGCGGCGAGCCGGGCGCGATCGGCTTCCACCTGCTGCCTCCGCTCGACGAGGCGAAGCTCGTGGAGCTCACGCGCCTGCCCACGACCCAGTCGTTCGCCGCCGAGGCGGCGGAGCGCTTCTTCGCGACCGTCGGCTTCGTCACCGAATGGGTGGAGGACGCGCCCGGCCTGGTGCTCGGCCGGATGGTCAGCCAGCTCGTGAACGAGGCGGCCTTCGCGATCGGCGAGGGGGTCGGGTCCCCGGACGACGTGGACACCGGCCTGACGCTCGGCCTGTCGCACCCGCGCGGGCCTGTGGCCTGGAGCGAGGCGATCGGCCTCGAGCACGTGACCGCGGTGCTCGACGGCCTCTGGAACGAGCGCCGCGAGGAGCGCTACCGCACCGCGCCGGCCCTGAGCCGAGCGGCCACGCTCGGGCGTAGCCTCCGCGACTGATGGCCACCGCCGACCTGACAGTTCTCGCCCTCGGACGCGAGGGCGTGAGCGCGAGCGAGTACATCGCGGAGATCCAGCGCCGCCTCCAGGAGCAGGACCGCGTGCGCTTCCAGATGCACGCGATGGGGACCTCGCTCGAGGGGTCCACCGAGGACATACTCGCGGTCGTCGGCGAGCTCCACGCCGTGCCCTTCGAGCAGGGCATCCCGCGCGTCTACACCGTGCTGAAGCTGGACGAGCGACGCGATCGGCCGGATCAGACTCTGGACGACAAGGTGCGCTCGGTGGAGCACCTGCTCGGCGAGGACGGGCCCGGCTAGCCG
>DASYMP010000061.1:0-22623 GCA_036009005.1 Thermoleophilaceae bacterium
GAGATCCTGCGCGACGCCGACGCGATCCTCCAGGATGAGATCCGCACCGCCGGCCTCTACCGCGAGCTGTGGCAGTCCTTCTGCGTGCTTCCGGCGGATCTGCGCAGCGTCGGCGTGCAGGGCGACGTACGCACTTATGGCTATGTGGTGGTGATCCGCGCCGTCACGAGCGACGACGCGATGACCGCCGACTGGGCCCGGCTGCCCTACGACCTGCTCGAAAAGGTGGCCTCCCGGATGATCAACGAGATCGCCCAGGTGAACCGCGTGACCCTCGACATCACCTCGAAGCCACCGGGCACGATCGAGTGGGAATAGCGGTTCGCTTCTAGTGGCCACGCCGCAGTTGCAAGCGTTGCTCGACGCGTTCAACGCCCACGACGTCGACGCGATCATGTCGTTCTTCACCGACGACTGTGTCTTCGACGCGCCGCGCGGGCCCGCGCCGGGCGGGCAGCGGCTTGTCGGCAAGGAGCAGGTCCGGCGCGGATTTCAGGCTCGCTTCGACGGGATACCCGACATCGCCTACAGCGAGGCGCGCCACTGGACGGCTGGTGATCGCGGGGTGTCCGAGTGGACGATCCGCGGGACCCAGGCGAGCGGCGAGCCCATCGCGGTGCGGGGGTGCGACCTGTTCGAGTTCAGCGACGGCAAGATCAGCCGCAAGGACTCCTTCTGGAAGATCATCGAGTGAGTCCGTTCCCGTGCATCGTCTTCGGGCGACCCGGGTAGCGTTTTCTCAGCAGGGGCTGCGCGCCGGTGTTTTGCGCGCTCTTAGACGAGAAGGAGCTGATTGTGACGCGGATGGCTGCTGTTGTTGCTGCGCTTTGTGCGCTGGTTGTCGTGCTTGTGGCTGCGCCGGGGGCGTCGGCGCAGGCGGCCGGCTGCTCCACGTCGGGCGGCTCCTACGACACCGGTGGTGCGCCCGGAACAGGGCCCGTCAACGATCCGTTGTTCGCGAAGCAGTGGGCGCTTGATCAAGTCAACGCGCCCGAGGCCTGGGCGCGTGGCGTCAAGGGCGCGGGCGTCACGATCGCCGTCGTGGACACCGGCGTCGATACGGGCCACCCCGACCTGAGCGCCAAGCTCGTCGCGGGCCACGACTTCGTGGGCGGCGACGCGTGCGCCCAGGACGAGAACGGTCACGGCACGCACGTCTCCGGGATCGCGGCCGCCGTCACGAACAACGGGATCGGGGTGGCCGGCGTGGCGCCGGACGCCTCGATCATGCCGGTGCGCGTGCTCGACTCCGAGGGGAGCGGCACCAGTGACGTGATCGTCCAGGGCATCACATGGGCTGCCGACCACGGCGCCGACGTGATCAACCTCAGCCTCGGCGAGCTGCCGGTCGTGGGCCAGCTCGAGCCGCTCAACGCGGACATCGAGGCCGCGGTGGAGCACGCGTGGGCGCGCGGCGCGGTCGTCGTGGCGGCTGCCGGGAACGACAGCTTCCCGCTCTGCTCGTACCCGTCCTTTGCCGACCACGCGGTCTGCGTGGCCGCCACGGACCGGCGCGGGCTGCCGAGCTTCTACTCGAACTTCCCCGTGAACAAGACGATGCTCGGCTTCCGCGCACCCGGCGGCGTGGGCAGCGTGTTCTGCGAGGACGACGAGGACATCTGGTCGACCATGTGGCCCGGCTCGAGCTTCGAGTGCAACGGCACCGGCACAATCGCGGGCTACGAGACGCTCGCGGGCACGTCGATGGCCTCGCCACAGGTCGCCGGAGTGGCGGCGCTGCTGGCGGGCCAGGGCCTGACGAACGAGCAGATCGTCGAGCGGCTCAAGGCCACCTCGTCGAACCATGGGGTCTACGATCCGGTGATGGGCTACGGGATCGTCGACGCCAATGCAGCCACCCAGTAGCGCGCTCGACCACATAGGGCTCGACGTGGCCGACCACGCGCCGCTTGGCCTGAAGCTGATCATGGAACCCGTCGCCGAGGTGGGGGGCTTCGGCGACGACTTCCCGTTCTTCTGGATCGCCAGGCGCGGCCGCGGGCCGGACCCGGACGGCAACAACGTCGAGGCCGTCTGCCACGCGCCGGGATGACCCGCGCTGAGGCCGAGGAGCGCGCCCGAACGCTCCAGGCCGAGCACCCGGACCGCGAGACGCGCCACTTCCTCGCCCGCGAGCGCGCCGACGGCGCCTGGGAGGTGGCGAGCGTGCAGATCCCCGAGCAGATGCGGCGCGGGGAGCTCACGGAGTCCGTCGAGACGCGCCCGAAGCCCTCGCCCGCGGACGACCCGCGCACCGGCAACGAGCGCCGGATGCCGGGACTGCCCGGCGGCCTCTAGCGGACTAGCCCTCGGAGCCGTTCGGCCAGAAGTCCGCGACCTGTTCGGTGTCGTCGCGCGGGTCCTCGGACTTCGTCGAGACGACTATCAGCACCGCGTCGTCGGGTCCGGCGTTCCAGACCGAGCGGGCGGTTTCGGGCGAGACGCGTACGACCGAGCCCTCGGAGACGTCGATCACCTCGTCCTCCAGCTTGAACTGGAGCGTGCCGGAGGCCACGAAGTAGACCTCTTCCTGGGTCCGGTGGCGGTGCCCGTAGCTGCCCTTTCCGCCGGTGAGCGGCGGCATGCGCCGCCAGGTGAAGCCCACCTGCTCGGTGCCCAGGTCGCTGGCGGCGCTCATGCGCATCTCGCCGGGGTAGTCGCCGAGGACGTCGGGGATCTCGTCCAGTTTCCTGATCGTGTAGGCGGCCATGGCAGTCAGCCTATGACCAGCTGTCCCAGGCCTGCAAGGACGGCAGCGGATCGAACGGGTCGCCGCCGTCGTACCAGCCCGGCGCGTCCCAGAGCTCGAAGTGCAGGTGGCAGCCGCGAGCGTTGCCGGTGTCGCCGACCGCGCCGATCGTCTGGCCGGTGTAGACGCGGTCGCCCGGGCTGAACGGCGACGGCTGATCCAGGTGCATGTAGACGTAGTCGATGTCGGTGCGGTCGCCGTCGATCACGATGTAGTTCCCGGCGGCGGCGTGGTACTGCTTGAACTGCACCCGCCCGCCGCGCGCCGCGACCATCCGCGTGCCGCAGTCCGCCATCACGTCCTGGCCCTGGTGGACGTGCCCGGCCCGGCCGGCGCCGAATCTCGCTCCCGCGTCGCCGAAGTTGTGCCGCCCGCGCACCGGGAAGATGTTGTCGTAGAGGTCGAACGCGTCGCGCTCGACGTCCCCGGTCTGGGAGCTCTTCGCCTGGGCCCCGTCGGCCGTCGCGGCGGTGAGCCGGAACGAGTAGCGGCCAGGTGTCGCGGACGCCTTGCCGAGCCGGCCGCTCCACGACACGCTCTGGACCTCGCTCGGCGCGACGGCCTGCGGCGCCCAGGTCTTCACGACGGCGGCGTCGCTCGCCCGCACGAGCTCGACCTGGAGCGAGGTCGCCGACGCGCCGGACAGCCGGAACGAGAAGGTCACTCCGGGCCGTGCGTCCACGAACGCCTTCGTGCGGCTCGTGCCGGTCTCGAGCTGCGGAGCGCCCATCACGCGCGGACCGGGCACCGGGCTCAGCTCGGCGTTCGGCTCGGGCGGCAGCGGCGGGAGGATCAGCACGGCCTTCGAGGGGGCCGAGCGCGCCCCCGAGGCGTTCGTGAGGGCGATCGGGCCCGTGACCGCGCCGATCGGCACGCGCGCGTTCAGGCGGCTGGTCGAGCCGGACCGCACCTTCGTGGTCACGTCGTCGCCGCTTCCGTGGCTGCCGAGGTAGGTGAGCTCGTTCACGCCGGCGAGGTCGGTGCCCACGATCTTCAGCACCGAGCCGCCGCGCGCGCGGTGCTTGGACGCGCACCTGCGCAGGCAGCTCACCTTCGTGACCTTCGGTGTGGCCACGTACATCCCACCGCCGCCCGAGCCGCTGGAGCCACCGGACGTCTGCGCCGAGGCTGCCGCGGGTGCCGCCGCCAGCGCGCACAGGGCGAGCGCGGCGGCACGATGCTTCGCGGAAACACGGATGTCTCGCAAACTCCTACGGCCTCTCTTCGTTTTCGGCCTACGGGGTTAGCTGACGGGCTCGCGCCTGAAGAGCGGCGCTACCTCGGGATGATCCGATGGATTCGCCCCCTCGCAGAACGTCCTTCGACGCACTGCGAACGGTTCCCCCGTTCACCAGACCTTCGGCATAGCGGCCCGGTGATTCGGCAGGCAATGACTGCGCGGCAGTATAGACCCGGCTCAGGCGTCGAGCGCAGGCAGGCGGCCGCTACACTCAGGCGGCTGCCGCCTCTGGGCGGCTCCTTTGTGATGAAGACGTATGTGGCGACACCTACTACCCGCGAGCGGAACTGGCTCGTGGTCGACGCGTCCGGCAGAACGCTGGGCAGGTTGGCGACCCAGATTGCCGATGCCCTGCGCGGAAAGCGCAAGCCGGACTACACGCCGCATATCGATGTCGGCGACTTCGTGGTCGTCGTGAACGCCGAGAAGATCGCGGTGACCGGCAACAAGCGCGAGCAGAAGCGCTACTACCGCCATTCCGGGTATCCCGGTGGCCTTCGCAGCCGCACGCTCGACGAGATGCTCGATCGCCGGCCGGAAGAGGTCATCCGCCTCGCGGTCAAGGGCATGCTCCCGCGCACGCGCCTAGGGCGCGCCCAGCTGCGCAAGCTGAAGGTCTACGCCGGGCCGGAACACCCGCACGCCGCGCAGAAGCCAGAGCCGATGGAGGTCGAAGCCTGATGACGGAAGAGCCCCAGCAGCCTGACGGCGAGACGCCCGAGGAGGAGGCCCCCGAGGGGGAGCCGAACCAGGGCGCTCCCGGCGAGGGCGCTCCCGGCGAGCCCGGCGAGGGCACGCCGTCCGAGACGGCGCCCGATGCCGAGGGCGACGCGGCTGCCGGCGAGGAGCCGGCCGCCGAGGGCGATGCCGCGCTCGACCCCGAGGCTCCCGGCCCCGAGATCGAGGGCCTGGACGAGCTCGAGCAGGCCGAGCCCGCGCCCGAGCAGGCCGAGCCCGCGGCCGAGAGCGCGCCCGAGCAGGCCGAGCCCGCGGCTGAGGACGCGCCCGAGCAGGCCGAGGACGCCGCGGCTCCCGCCGAGCGGCCCGCCCGCGGCGGCAAGGAGGGCGGCGAGAAGAAGGAGGAGGTCATCCCCGGCCTTCACCTCGAGCCCGACCTCGTGCTCGAGGAGCAGCGCTCCGAGGGCGAGTTCGGCGAGTACGACCAGTACGCCGACGCCGCCGACGGCTCGCCCGACGACGCCGAGGCCGGCGAGGAGGGCGCAGAGCCCGCGGTCGCGCACACGCCGCTCGAGCTCGCCGCCGACGCGCGCTACCACGCCACCGGCAAGCGCAAGAGCGCGATCGCCCGCGTGATCCTGAAGCCGGGCGAGGGCACCTACACCGTCAACGGCCGTCACCTCGACGAGTACTTCCCGCGCGTCCGGCTCCAGCGCATGGCCAGCCAGCCGCTCGAGGCGGCCGGCTACCAGACGCGCATGGACGTGGTGGCCCGCATCCACGGAGGCGGCGTGTCCGCCCAGGCGAGCGCGCTGCGCCACGGCATCGCCCGCGCGCTCGTCGAGGCCGATCCCGCCCTGCGCACCGAGCTCAAGCGCCGCGGCTACCTCACTCGCGATCCCCGCGAGAAGGAGCGCAAGAAGGCCGGGCTCAAGAAGGCCCGTAAGCGGCCGCAGTTCTCGAAGCGCTAGAAAGCCCCATGGCGCTGTTTGGGACGGACGGTGTCCGCGGGGTCGCGGGCGACTTCCTGAGCGCCGACCTCGCCCTGAGGCTCGGCCGCGCCGCGGCGCTGTCGTCGCCCGCGGAGCACCCGCAGATCCTGATCGTGCGCGACACGCGCGAGTCGGGCGAGATGCTCGAGGCCGCGCTGGCCGCGGGCATCGCATCCGGAGGAGGCCACGCGCTGCTCGGCGGCGTGCTGCCCACGCCGGGCGCGTCGGTGCTCACGCGCCGCTACGGGTTCGACATGGCGGCAGTGGTGTCCGCGTCGCACAACCCGTACGAGGACAACGGGATCAAGTTCTTCGGCCCCGAGGGCATGAAGATCGCGGGCGAGCAGGAGGCCGAGATCGAGCGGCGGCTCGACGAGCCGAGCTCCCGGATCGGCCGGCTGCGGGAGCTGCACGGCGCCGGTGGCGACTACCTGCGCGAGCTCCACCTGCGCTTCCAGTCGCTCGACCTGAGCGGCCAGCGCGTGCTGCTCGACTGCGCCAATGGCGCCACCCACCGGGTGGCCCCCGAGATCTTCCGCCGCCTCGGCGCGGACGTGGACGCGATCGCCGTCGAGCCCGACGGCCGCAACATCAACAGGGACGCGGGCTCGACCCACATCGAGGCGCTCGCCGAGCGGCTCGACGGCCACGACGTGGCGTTCGCGTTCGACGGCGACGGCGACCGCGTGCTCGCGCTCGACCGCAACGGCACGGTCGTGGACGGCGACGAGCTGATGGCGCTCGCGGCCCTCCACCTGCGTGCGGGCGGCAGGCTGGCGGGCGACGGCGTGGCGGTCACGGTCATGACGAACTACGGCTTCCACCGCGCGATGGAGGACGCCGGCATCGAGGTCGCCGTCACGGACGTGGGCGACCGCTTCGTGCTGGCCGAGCTCGTGCGGCGCGGCTGGACGCTCGGCGGGGAGCAGTCCGGCCACATCATCGACACGGGCTTCGCGCCGTCGGGTGACGGCATCGCGGGCGCGCTGCTCGCGCTCGAGGCGCTCGGCGGCGCCGACCTGGCCGAGCGCCACGCCATGGAGAAGCTTCCGCAGCGGCTCGTGAACATCCGCGTGCGCGACCGCACGGCGCTCGAGGGCGCCGGCACGGTCTGGGATGCGGTGAAGCGCGAGTCCGAGGCACTCGAGGGCCGCGGACGCGTACTCGTGCGGCCGTCCGGCACCGAGCCGCTCGTGCGTGTGATGGTCGAGGCGCCCGGTGAGCAGGAGTGCGAGGAGATAGCGGGGCGCTTGGCGAATTTGGTGACGACGGAGCTAGGCTGACCCCCTCATGTGCGGCATCATCGGATACGTCGGGGAGCGCGAGTGCCGCGACCTCCTCCTCCAGGGCCTTCAGCGGCTCGAATACCGCGGCTACGACTCCGCGGGGCTGTCGCTCGTCAACGGCGGCTCCATCGGGAGCATCCACGCCGTGGGCAACCTCCAGAACCTTCGCGAGGCGCTGGCGGCCTCGAACGGCCACCTGACGGGCTCCACCGGGATCGGCCACACGCGCTGGGCCACGCACGGACGCGTGACCGAGGCCAACGCGCACCCGCACTGGGACACCTCGGAGCGCTTCCACATCGTGCTGAACGGGATCGTCGAGAACTGGACCGAGCTGCGCGACCGCCTGCGGGCCGAGGGCGCCGAGTTCACATCCGAGACCGACGCCGAGGTGGTGGCGCACCTGATCGCCTCGCACTGGGATCGCGAGCGCGCGGCGCGCGCGAGCACCGGTTCTCCTGGCGATCTGGTCGAGGCCGTGCGGCTCGCGTACAACGACCTCCGCGGGCACTACGCGTTCGTCGCGATGTCCGCCGACGACCCGGACGTGCTCGTGGGCGCCCGCAAGGAGTGTCCGCTCGTCGTGGGCCTCGGCGACGGCGAGAGCTTCATCGCGTCGGCGATCCCCGCGTTCATGTCCGAGACCCGCCGCGTGCAGCTCGTGCATGACGGCGAGATCGTGGCGGTCACGCCCACGGGCTCGCGCTTCATCGCCCCCGACGGGAGCGAGATCGAGCGCGACGTGGACACGGTCGACTGGGACGAGGAGCAGGCCGAGAAGGGCGGCTACGAGACCTTCACGCTGAAGGAGATCCACGAGCAGGCGGACGCAGTGGCCGAGACGCTCGCCGGGCGCGTCCTCGAGGCCGGCGTCGACCTCGGCGACATCGGCATCTCGGACGAGTTCCTGACGGACATCCGGCGCGTCGTGATCGTCGCGGCCGGCACCTCCTACCACGCGGGTCTCGTGGGGCGCTACGCGATCGAGTGGTGGTCGCGCGTGCCGGTGGAGATGGACATCGCCTCCGAGTTCCGATACCGCAACCCGGTGCTCGACGAGCACGATCTCGTGATCGGGATCTCGCAGTCGGGCGAGACGGCCGACACGCTCGCCGCGATGCGGCTCGCGCGCAAGGCCGGCGCGAAGGTGCTCGCCATCACGAACATCCAGGGGAGCCAGGCCACACGCGACTCCGACGGTGTGCTGTTCACGCGCGCGGGGCTCGAGATCGGCGTGGCGGCGTCGAAGACCTTCGTCGCGCAGGTGGCCGCGATGTACCTGTTCGCGCTCAAGCTGGCGCAGCTGCGTGGGAAGCTCGACAGCGAGGTCGTGGAGCGGCTCTGCGGCGAGCTCCGCACGATGCCGCATCTGATGGCGGAGCTCCTGGAGGGCGTGGACGAGCAGATGCAGGCGATAGCCGCGCACTGGAAGGACGCCGGCTTCTTCCTCTACCTGGGCCGCCACGTGGGACTGCCGATCTGCCTCGAGGGCGCGCTGAAGCTGAAGGAGCTGTCCTACATCCCGACCGACGCCTACGCGGCCGGCGAGATGAAGCACGGCCCGATCTCGCTCCTCGACGAGCGCACGCCGGTGGTCTGCGTGGCCACCGACTCGCCGGTGCTGGACAAGATGCTCTCGAACATCGCCGAGGTGAGCGCCCGCGGCGCGCACGTGATCGCGGTGGCCACCCAGGGCAGCGGTCAGGTGGCCGAGTACGCCGAGGAGGTGGTGGAGGTGCCGCGCACAGACTGGCTCCTCCAGCCGCTGCTCGCCGTGGTTCCGCTGCAGCTGCTCGCGTATTACATCGCGCGGGCCCGTGGGCTGAACATCGACCAGCCGCGCAACCTCGCGAAGACCGTCACGGTCGAGTAGCCGTGATCGGCATCGACCTCCTCGACGTCGCGCGCTTCGAGCGCGCGCTCGAGCGGCGGCCGAGGCTGGCGGAGCGGGTCTTCACGGACGCCGAGCGTGAGTACGCGGCGGGGCGGGCGCGGCCCGGGATGCACCTGGCGGCGCGCTTCTGCGCTAAGGAGGCCGTGGCCAAGGCGCTCGGCCTGACCGGCTGGAGCTTCCGCGACGTGGAGGTGGTGGCCACCGCGGCCGCGCCGGAGCTGCGCCTGAGCGGGACCGTCGCGGCGCGCGCCGCCGAGCTCGGCGGCGAGCTCGCCATCTCGCTCACGCACACGGATGACGTGGCCGGCGCCGTGGCGATCCTGCGGTGACGCTGCCGGCCTGGCTCGACCCGCTCTACGAGGCCGCCGAGATGCGCGCGGCCGACGCCTGGGCCATCGACGAGCGTGGCGTGCCGGAGGACGACCTCATGGCACGCGCCGCGCTCGGGCTGGCGCGGCTCACCGCGGAGCTGGCGGGGGAGGGGCCGATCCGGATCGTGGTCGGCAAGGGCAACAACGGGGGCGACGGCCGCGTGGCGGCGCGCCTCCTCGAGGAGGACGGCCACGTGGTCGAGCTGATCGACGGCACGGCGCCGTTCGATCCGGCCCTGCTCGAGGGCTCCGGGGTGATCGTGGACGCGCTGCTCGGCACGGGCTTCGAGGGTGCTCCGCGCGAGCCGGTCGCCTCGGCCATCGCGGCGATCAACGCGCAGGACGCGCCGGTCGTGGCGTGCGACGTTCCCTCGGGCGTGAACGCCTCCACCGGCGAGCTGCGCGGCGACGCCGTGCGCGCGAGCGCAACGGCCACATTCCACGGCGCGAAGCTGGGCCTGTACGTGGAGCCCGGCAAGAGCCACGCGGGCCGCGTGGAGGTGGTGGAGATCGGTATCCCACGCGGCGCGCCCGGGCCAGGGGAGGCGGGGCTGATCTCCGAGCGCGCGCTCGACCTCTATCCGCGCCGCCCGCGCAGCGGCTCCAAGTTCGACTCCGGCGTGGTGGTCGTGGTGGGCGGCTCGACGGGCCTCACCGGCGCGCCGACGATGTCCGCGCGCTCCGCCCAGCGAGCCGGCGCGGGCTACGTGCAGGTGGCCGTGCCCGGGCCGGTGCAGCAGGCCGTGGACCTGCGGCTGCTCGAGCAGATGAGCCGCGGCCTGCCCGACGAGGACGGCTTCCACACGCCCGCGGGCGTGGCCGGCGTGGAGGAGATGGCCGAGCGCGCCGGTGCGGTCGTGCTGGGGCCCGGACTTGGCCGTACCGAGGGCGCCCAGGAATTCGCGCGCGGCGTGGCGGTGGCCGTGGAGGCGCCTCTGCTCGTGGACGCCGACGGCCTGAACGCGCACGCGGGCCGGCTCGAGCTGTTCGGCGAGCGCGAGGCGCCGACGGTGCTCACTCCGCACGAGGCGGAGCTCGGCCGGCTGCTCGGCCGCGAGCCCGAGGAGATCGCCGCCCACCGCGTGGCGAGCGTGCGCGAGGCCGCCGAGCGAAGCGGCGCCGTGGTGCTCCTGAAGGGCGACGACACGATCGTCGCCAGTCCGGGCGGGCCGCTTGCGATCAGCCCTGGCGGCACGCCGGCGCTCGCCACGGCCGGAACGGGCGACGTGCTGTCCGGCCTGATCGGCGCGCTGCTCGCGAAGCGCCTGGACGCCTTCGAGGCGGCCTCGCTCGGGGCGCTCGCGCACGTGCTGGCGGCGCGCGCCGCCGCCGAGCGGCTCGGAGCGGACCACGTCATGGCCGGTGACGTGATCGAGGCGCTCCCGCAGGGTCTCACGGCGCGCCTTCTGTAAGGTCGCGCCCGTGGCCGAGCGGATTCGCGAGATCATGGACCCGAGCCCCGCGACGGTGTCCCCGGACGCGTCCGTTCAGGACGTCGTGGCGGCCCTGCGCGAGCACCAGCTGCCGGGTGTCCCGGTGGTGGACGCGGACGGGCGCTGCGTGGGCATCGTGACCGAGGCGGACCTCGTGCTGCCGGACGACGAGGGCGACCTGCATATCCCGCACTACGTGAACCTGTTCGGCGGCACCGTCTTCCTCGAGCCGCTGGGCCGCTTCGAGAACCGCCTGCGCAAGGCGTTCGCCGCCAGCGCCGCCGACATGATGACCCGGGATCCCGACACGGTCGACCCGGACACGAGCGTGCGCGACGCCGCCCGCCTCATCCACGACACGGGCCACAACCGGCTCCCGGTGGTCGAGGACGGTCGCCTCGTCGGGGTCGTGACGCGCGTGGACGTGCTCGGCGCCCTCGCGGCGTGAGCGAGCGGGCCGTCGCCCGCATAGACCTGGGGGCGATCGAGCGAAACTGCGGGCGCCTGCCGAAGCCGCTCTGCGCCGTGGTGAAGGCCAACGCGTACGGCCACGGGACGCTTCCGGTGGCCGAGGCGGCGCTCCACGGCGGCGCGTCCTGGCTCGCGGTGGCAAGCGCGGCGGAGGCGGCCGAGCTGCGAGCCGGGGGCGTCGACGGTCCGCTGCTCGTGATGGGCGCGCTCACGCGCGAGGAGCTGCGCGTCGCGATCGAGGCGGACGCCGACGTCGTGGCGTGGTCCGAGGAGGTGGCGGACGCGGCCCCTCGGATCCACGTGAAGCTCGACACCGGCATGGCGCGGCTCGGCACGAGCGACCGGGAGCTGGCGCTCCGGCTCGCCGCGCGGCCCAACACCGTCGGGCTGATGACGCACTTCGCGACGGCCGACGAGCGCGGCGACGACCATTTCCCCACCCAGCTCGAGCGCTTTCGCGAGTTCGTGGACGCGGTCGGTCGCGACGACCTGATTGCGCACGCCGCCAACAGCGCGGCGGCGCTGCGCGACGAAGCGGCCCACTTCGACATGGTCCGCTGCGGGGTGGCGATCTACGGCATGGACCCGTTCCAGGACAACCCGGACGAGCATGGCCTCGAGCCCGCGCTGTCGCTCCACTCGTGGGTGGCCGCGCTGCGCAGGCTCGAGCCGGGGGAGAGCACCGGCTACGGGCGCCTCTGGTGCGCGGAGGAGCCCACCTGGATCGGCACGGTGCCGATCGGGTACGGCGACGGCTGGCGGCGAGGGCTCACGAACAACGCGGACGTGCTGATCCGCGGCCGCCGCCAGGCCGTCGTGGGCGCGGTGAGCATGGACAACGTGACCGTGGCGCTCGGGCGCGACACCGACGTGGAGGTGGGCGACGAGGTGGTGCTCGTGGGACGCCAGGGCGGCGAGCGGATACTGGCCGAGGAGATCGCGCGGCGGCTCGGCACGATCAACTACGACTTCACCGCAGGGCTGCTCCCACGCGTGAGGCGCGAGCCGTTCCGGTGAGCCGCTCCTGGGTCGTGGGCGGCGCCCTGCGCGACGAGCTGCTCGGCCGCGAGGTCACCGACATCGACATCGCCGTCGACGGCGATCCAGAGCAGGCCGCCCGTGCGCTGGCCGCCGAGCTGCGCGCTCCGGTCTTCCGGCTCTCCGAGGCGTTCGGCGCGTGGCGCGTCGTCGACCGCCGCGACGGCCGCGTGTTCGACTTCGCCCCGCTCCAGGGCGAGACGATCGAGGAGGACCTCCGCAGACGCGATTTCAGCGTGAACGCGATGGCGCGGCCGCGGGCGGTGGAGGCGGGCGACCTGATCGACCCGCTCGGCGGTCGCGCCGACGTCGAGGCGGGCGTGCTGCGTGTGCTTGGCCCGGAGGCGTACGAGAACGACCCGCTGCGGCCGCTGCGCCTCGCCCGCTTCGCCGCGGAGCTCGGCTTCCGGCCGGACGAGGAGACCGAGCGGCTCACGCGTGCGGCCGCACCGCGCGTGCCAGAGGCGTCCGGGGAGCGCGTCTTCGCGGAGCTGAGGCGGCTCCTCCTGGCGCCCGGCGCCGTGGAGGGTCTTGCGCTCGCGGACCGGCTCGGCCTCGTTCACGCCGTGCTGCCGGAGCTGGCCGACCTGCACGACGTGGAGCAGAGCCACTACCACCACAAGGACGTCTACGGACACACGCTCGAGGTGCTGGAGCGCCTGATCGAGCTCGAGGCCGAGGCGGAGGGCGAGCTGCGCGAGCTGCTCGACGAGCCGCTGGCCGACGAGCTGACGCGCGGCGAGGCGCTCCGCCTTGGCGCGCTGCTGCACGACATCGGCAAGCCGGCCACCCACGACGTGCGCGACGACGGCCGTGTCACGTTCATCGGTCACGACCGGCTCGGCGAGGAGATGGTGCGCCAGGTGTGCAGGCGGCTCCGCACGAGCGAGCGCCTCAGCAGGTTCCTCGAGTCCTTGACGCGCCACCACCTCGTGCTCGGCTTCCTCGTGCACGAGCGCCCGCTCGACCGCCGCGCGGTCTACCGCTACCTGAAGCGCACCTCGCCGGTGGAGGTGGAGGTGACGCTCCTGTCGTGCGCCGACAGGCTCGCCACGCGCGGCGAGAACGCCGAGCGCGCGATCGACGTCCACCTCGAGCTGGCCCGCGAGCTGATGCCCGCGGCGCTCGAGTGGCGGCGGCATGGCCCGCCGCGGCTGCCCGTCAGGGGCGACGAGCTGGCCGCCGCGCTCGGCATGGAGCCCGGGCCCGAGCTGGGGCGCCTGCTGGCCGAGCTTGAGGAGGCCGCGTACGCCGGCGAGATCTCCGGTCGTGACGACGCGATCGAACTCGGCCGCCGCCTGCGCGACAATGCCGTGCGGTGATAGTCGACAGCGCCGTCTACGAGCACGGAAACCGGATCGACGGCCCCGTCGAGCGCCGCGGGCCGGGGTCGTTCGTGTGGATCGGGCTGTACGAGCCGACCGCCGAGGAGTTCGAATCGCTCACGCGCGAGTTCGACCTTCACCCGCTCGCCGTCGAGGACGCGATCCAGGCCCACCAGCGCCCCAAGCTGGACGTGTACGGCGACATGCTCTTCCTCGTGCTGAAGACGGCGCGCTACGTGGATCCCCAGGAGGTCGTCGAGATCGGTGAGCTGCTCGTGTTCTGCGGGTCCGACTACCTGATCACGGTGCGCCACGGCGAGGCCGGCTCGCTGAAGGGGGCGCGCGAGGCGCTCGAGAACGACCCCGAGCGGATGCGCTGCGGGCCGTCGGCGGCGCTCCACGCGGTGCTCGACACCGTCGTCGACGACTACGCGCCTGCGATCGACGGCCTCCAGAACGACGTGGACGAGGTGGAGGAGGAGCTGTTCTCGCCGAACCGCTCGAACCCGGCCGAGCGGATCTACCGGCTCCAGCGCGAGACGCTCCAGTTCCGCCGCGCCGTGGCGCCGCTGGTGGACCCGGTGGACCGCCTCGCCCGCGGGCAGTTCGACCACATCCACAGCAACGTGCAGGACTACTTCCGCGACGTACAGGACCACCTGATCCGCGCGCGCGACATGCTCGACGGCATCCGCGACCTGCTGTCGAGCTCGCTCCAGGCGAACCTCGCGCAGGTCGGCGTGCGCCAGAACGAGGACATGCGCCGCATCTCCGCGTGGGTGGCGATCATCGCCGTGCCCACCGCCATCGCCGGGATCTACGGCATGAACTTCGAGCACATGCCGGAGCTCCGCTGGCAGTACGGCTATCCCGCTGCGCTGCTGGCAATGGCCCTGATCTGCGCCTCGCTGTACCGCTACTTCAAGCGGGTCGGCTGGCTGTAGGCTGCCCGGCCATGCCAGACGACGACTGCATCTTCTGCAAGATCGTGGCGGGCGAGCTGCCGGCCGAGATCGTCCAGGAGGACGAGCACACGGTGGCGTTCATGGACATCAACCCGTGGACGCGTGGCCACGCGCTCGTGATCCCGCGAAACCACTCGCGCAACCTCTACGAGGCGCCCGACGAGGACCTCGCGCACGCGGTCAGCGCCGCGAAGCGGCTCGCGCTCGTGATGCGGGACCGGCTCGGCTGCGACGGCATCAACCTCCTGAACTCGTGCGAGCCGGCGGCCTGGCAGACGGTCTTCCACCTGCACGTGCACGTGATTCCGCGCTACGAGGACGACCCGCTGCGGCTGCCGGGGCAGCCGGGCCAGCCCGAGGAGGGCGAGCTCGCCGAGGTGGCGGCGGAGCTCCGCGGTGGCTGAGCACGCCCGGCTCGAGCGCGACGGCGACATCGGCGTCCTCGTCATCGAGAACGGTCCCCTGAACCTGTTCGACGCCCAGATGGTCACCGACATCCTCGGCGCGCTCGACGAGACCGACGGCTGCCGGGCCATGCTGGTGCGCGCCGAGGGCAGGTACTTCACCGGCGGGGTCGACGTGAACGTCTTCAAGGGCCTGTCCGAGTCCGAGGCCGCGCAGCTCACCGAGGACCTGCTCCGGATCACGCACCGGATCGAGGAGCTGCCCTTTCCGACGCTCGCCTCCGTGCACGGGCTGTGCCTCACGGCGGGGCTCGAGCTCGCGCTCGCCTGCGACCTGATCTGGGCGTCCGAGTCGGCCCGCTTCGGGCTAGTGGAAGCGGTGATCGGGCTCACGCCGCTGATGGGCGGCACGCAGCGGATAGCCGAGCGTGCCGGGCCCGCGCGGGCGCGCGAGCTCGTGATGAGCGGCGGGCTCTACGACGCCGCCACACTCGAGCGCTGGAACGTCGTGAACCGCGTGCTGCCGGACGCCGAGCTGTCGGCCGAGTCACTCCAGTTCGCGCGCGGCCTGGCGGCGGGCCCGACGCGGGCGCATCACGCCACCAAGCGGATCGTGCGCGCGTACCTCGAGAGCGGCACGCGCGGCGCGGACGAGGCCACGGCCGCGATCGGAGCGCCGCTGTTCGAGTCCGAGGACCTCCAGCGCGCCGTGGACACCTTCCTGGCGGAGGGCCCGGGCCACGCGGAATTCCGCGGGATTTGACCCCATTCCGCCGCCGTGCCCTGGTAGCGTGGTGCCGTCAGGGTCGGCGGAGCCGACGTAGTTGAACATGCAGCAGAAAGGGCAAGAACGTGCCTAGCGGAACCGTCAAGTGGTTCAACGACGAGAAGGGTTACGGGTTCATCACGCCGGACGACGGCGACCGTGACCTGTTCGTCCATTACACAGGGATCGACGGCGGGGGCTTCAAGTCGCTCACCGAGAACGCCAAGGTGGAGTACGAGGAAGAGGCAGGCGACAAGGGTCCGAAGGCGGTGAACGTCCGCGCCCTCTAGGCGCTCGACACGCCGTGCCCAAGGAAGAGAAGATTGAGATGGAGGGCGAGATCCTCGAGGCCCTCCCAAACACCATGTTCAAGGTCCAGCTGGACAACGGGCACGAGGTTCTTGGCCATATCTCGGGCAAGATGCGGAGGCACTACATCCGCATCCTGCCGGGGGACAGGGTCAAGATCGAGCTGTCGCCGTATGACCTGGACCGCGGGCGGATCACCTATCGCTACAAGTGATCGGCTCCGTATCGCAACCCGAGCGTGAAAGCGGTGTTGGTACTCCGGTGAAGCGACTCCTCCTCGTCATATCCGTTCTGGCAGCGGCACTCGCCGTCGTGCCGGCCGCCGCCTCCGCCCGCATCGTCGAGCTGGGCACCCCCGCCGACGTCGCGCCGCTGAACTGTCCCGGCACCACGGCGAACCCGTGTGTGGCCGCTGTGCGCATGACGGGCTATCAGGGCCGCTCCTCAGGCGGCCCCAAGAACCCGTTCTACATCCGCCGCGACGGCCACCTGATCGCGTTCACGGTCCAGCTGGCCAAGCCGACGGCCGAAGAGGTCAACTTCTTCAACAGCAACTTCGGCACGCCCGCGCTGGCCCGGATCTCGGTCCTGCGGCGCGGCACCACGCGCCAGCATCGGCTCGACCACCGGCTGATCACGCAGTCGGAGCGCTTCGAGCTCGATCCGTACTTCGGCTCGCGGCCCACGTTCGTGTTCAGCAAGCCGCTCCCGGTCAAGAAGGGCAACTGGATCGCGCTCACGGTGCCCACCTGGGCGCCGCTGTTGTCGACGAACCTGGCGCGGTCGAACTGGTGGCGCTCGTCGCGCCCCTCGGACAGCTGCGAGCCGCCGAAGAGCCTCCGCCAGTTCGCGCTCGAGGATCTGCGCGAGGTCGCGAAGTTCGGCTGCACCTACCACGGTGCCAGGCTGCTCTACACGGTCACGTACGTGCCGAGCAACCACGTGACGAACGAAGCCGGCTAGCTCGAAAAAAGGGCTTCAACCGGCTCCGACATCGCGCTAGCATCGACGCGTGACCACTGAGGGGTGGATCTTCATGGTCGGCTTTCGCGTCTTCGACGTCGGCCTGCTCGTCGTCTGGCTGATCTGGTTCTTCCGGCTGCGAGACGACGGCGACGATTCGCGCGACGACGACGGCGGCGGAGGCGAGGGCCCGGGACCGCGCCCTGGGCGCGACGGGCCCGGAGGCGGCGGCGTCAGGCTGCCGCTTGGCCCCTGGGGCCTCGGACGCGGCCGCGTGCGCGATCACTCGGACACCCCCGGCGTGGAGCGGCGCCGCGACCACGAGCCGCGCGTCCCCGCGCCCGCCCGCGTCAGGCGCCCGAGCTCGCCCGTGCCGACGCACCGGAACTAGCCGCAGGCGCCCGGGTTCTCGTTGCAGTAGTCCTCGAAGCGCTGCGCGGGGCTGTCCTCCGGCGGCGGCGCGTCGTTCTCGGGCGTGTCGGCGGGCGGGGTGACGGGCGTCGAGCCCGGTCCCTCCTCGGGGAGCGTCTCGGTCGCGGGGTCGACGGTCGTCGTCGTCGGCGTGGTGGGCTGCGTGACGCTCGGAGCCGTGTCGGTCGTCGGGACCGAGAGGTCCGGCAGCGCCCGCGTCGTGCTGGTGTTTGGCTCGTCGCCGCCGCAGCCGGCGGTCGCCAGGACCAGCAACAGCAACGCCAGGAGCGTCGCTCGCGTGGTCAGCGCTCTACGGCCGGAAGCCGGCGGCCGCAGTGGGGGCAGTCGTTCAGGTCGTTCTGCACGAGCTGCTCGAGCGAGCACCCGCAGAGACGCAGGTTCTCCACCGCGTAGGGTAGGTCGCTGGGCGACGGCGCCAGCGGGAGCACGGCGGCCACGACGCGGAGCTCCTCTCCGGTCTCGTGGTCCACGTACGTCATTCCAGGCTCCACTTCGCGGACGATCTCGCGGTCTGAGCGGGCGCGGAGGCGATACTTCTGACGGGCTGGCATCGGGCGCGAACAATAGCGTCGGCCCCCGCCGAACCATGCGAATACTGATCTTCCACGGCTACCTGCTGCGCGGCACCGGCAGCAACATCTACAACGTCAACCTGGCGCGGACGCTGGCCGGGCTGGGCCACGAGGTGCACCTCGTCTGTCAGGACCGCGACTGGGACCCGCCGGCGGGCGTGACCGTCCACAACCCCGACATAGGCCGGATCCTGCCGGTGTACGTGGCCGACGAATACGAGGGCTTCGACGCCAAGCCGTTCCCTGAGCTGAGCGACGCCGAGCTCGAGCACTACATAGCCGCGAACGTCGAGGCGGTGCGTGCCGTGCCGGTGCCCGACCTCGCGCTCGCGAACCACCTCGTGATGGGGCCCGTGATCCTCGCCCGCGCGGACGTGGCGCCCTACGCGGTGAAGATCCACGGCAGCGCGCTCGAGTACACCGTGAGGCCGAATCCCGAGCGCTTCCTCCCCTACGCGCTCGAGGGCATCCGCGGAGCGAACGGCGTGCTCGTGGGCTCCGAGCACACGGCCAACTCGCTGTTCGAGGTGCTGGCCGACGAGCCCTCGCTGCCCGAGCGGACGCGCCTCGGGCCACCCGGCGTGGACGTGCACGAGTTCCGCCGCCGCGAGCCGGACCTCGAGACGCTCGCCGCGCGGCCGGCGGCGACGTGGGGCGGCGCGCAGGGCTCGCCGGAGGTGCTGCGCGAGCTCGACCCGTCGCGCGACCGCATCGTCAGCTTCGTCGGAAAGCTGATCGTCTCGAAGGGCGTGGACCTGCTGCTCGCGGCCTGGCCACTCGTCGTGGCCGCCGTGCCGGACGCCCGCCTGCTGATGGTGGGCTTCGGCACCTACAGGGATGCGCTGGCGCGGTTCGTGGACGCGCTCGAGCGTGCCGACCTCGACGAGCTGCGGGAGATAGCCGCGCGCGGCCGCGAGCTCGAGGGCGGCCCTCCCGGCGAGCTGCGCCACCTGTCGGCCTTCCTCGACGGCGTCGACGACGCATGGGTGCGGGCCGCGCCCGCGGCCGCCGAGCGGATCCACTTCACGGGGCGCCTCGAGCACGAGGACCTCCCGCTGCTCCTGCCCGCCTGCGAGGCCCAGGTGATGCCGTCGACCTTCCCGGAGTCGTTCGGGATGGTCGCCGCAGAGGCGGCCGCGTGTGGCGCGCTGCCGCTGTCGGCGAATCATTCCGGGATGGCCGAGGTCACGGCGACGCTGCGGCCAGCCCTGCCTGAGCGGCTGCGGCAGCTGATGTCCTTCGAGGTGGGGCCGGGAGCGGTATCCGAGATTGCGTCGAAGCTCGTCGAGTGGCTCGAACTCGACCCGGCGGAGCGTGAGGCCGCGCGCGACGCGCTCGCCGCGGAGGCCGCCCGCAGGTACTCGTGGGAGAGCGTCGCCAGCGGTGTAATCCAGGCGGCGTCCAGCCACTCCAATGGGTAGTGTTCCCGCCCCGTGAGCCTCACCCGCCACCTGGTCAAGCCCATGCTCGCGGCGCTAGCCGCTGCGCTGATCGCCCTCCCGCTGGGGGCGTGCGGCCGTGGCGACCCCGATCTCGAGAACGGCAAGGCCGCGTTCGTCGCCAAGTGCGGCTCCTGCCACACGCTGGGCCGCGCGGGCACCCAGGGCACCACCGGCCCGGACCTCGACAAGGCCTTCCAGACCGCGCTGGCGGACGGCATCGACCGGGACACCATCGAGGGCATCGTCCACCACCAGATTCTCTTCCCGCGCAGCGACAGCCAGATGCCCCCGAAGCTCGTCGAGGGGCAGGACGCAAAGGACGTGGCGGCCTACGTGGGCGCGTCGGCGGACAAGTCAGGTGACGACTCCGGCCGGCTCGCCTCGGCGGGCCTGGCCCAGGCGAAGTCGGGCGAGCAGATCTTCACAGCGGCCGGTTGCGCCGGCTGCCACAAGTTCGCCCCGGCCGGGTCGAACGGCAACATCGGCCCGACGCTCGACGACCTCAAGACCGAGGCGGCGAAGATGGAGCCGGGCAAGTCGGCTGACGAGTACGTCCGGGAGTCGATCGAGGCGCCCGACGCCTTCCTCGTCAAGGGCTTCCCGAACGCGATGCCGTCCTTCAAGGGCCGCCTGAGCGACGCTCAGATCAAGGCCCTGATCGACTACCTCCTACAGAACGGCGGCTAGCTCGCCGAGCAGGCCCGGGGTGGCCGCGGCCACGACCCCGTGCGGCTCTCCGGGCAGGTCCCGGATCGCCCCGCCGGCCTCGCTGACCAGCAGGCGCCCCGCCGCCTCGTCCCACGGCTTCAGGCCGCGCTCGTAGTAGGCGTCCACGCGTCCCGCCGCCACGTAGGCGAGGTCGAGTGCGGCGGCGCCTGCGCGGCGCACGTCGCGGATCTGGGGGAGCAGCCGCAGGAGCACCTCGCCCTGCTCGGCCCTGCGCTCGGCCTCGTAGGAGAACCCCGTGGCGACCATTGCCCGGTCGAGCGACGAACAGGCCGTCACATGGATCGGGCGCCCGTTGAGAGCGGCTCCCTCGCCGCGCTCCGCGCTGAAGCACTCGCCGTCCACGGGGTTGAAGACCACGCCCGCGGCGAGCCCGTCGGCGTCCTCCAGGGCGATGCTCACGGCCCACGCGCGCAACCCGTAGAGGAAGTTCACGGTGCCGTCCAGGGGGTCGACGATCCAGCGGCGGTCCGGCGCGATGCCCTCGATGCGAGACCCCTCCTCGCCCACGAGGCCGTCGTCGGGCCGGGCGCTCGTCAGGATCTCGCGGATCGTGCGCTCGGCGTCGCGATCGGCATCCGAGACCGGGTCCGTGGGTGAGGACTTCGACGCCAGGCCCTGCACGGCCCGCCCGAAGTAGGACATCAACACGTCGCCGGCCGCGCGGGCCGCTCGTTCCGCCAGCTCGAGGTCCGAGCTCACCCGACCGCGCGGACGAGCAGGACGATCCCCACGACGATCGCCACGACCACGACCACGTAGAGCAGGAAGCGGAAGGCCTCCTGCTCCGAGCGCAGCGGATTCAGCATCGGACTAGAGGAGGTAGACCGTCGAGTACACGAAGACCCACATCACGTCCACGAAGTGCCAGTAGATGCCGGGCACCTCGACGCCGCGGTGCTCCTCGGCGGTGTAGTGGCCGCGGAACGCGCGGATCGTGGCGAACGTGAGCAGCGTGAGCCCCACGAAGACGTGGGCGCCGTGCAGGCCGGTCAGGCCGTAGAAGATCGTGCCCTGCGCGTGGTCGTGCGGCGCGAAGCCGATGTGCACGTACTCGTTCACCTGGATCGTGAGGAAGGTGAGGCCGAGCAGCGCCGTGGTCAGGAGGCCGATCCGCAGGGCGTTGCGGTTCTGCCTGCGCGCGCCCTCGAGCGCCCAGTGCATCGTGAAGCTCGAGGAGATCAGGATCGCGGTGTTCACGCCGGCGATCAGCTTCGGCAGGTCGACCCCGTGGACCGGGAACCAGCCGTCCCCGGCCACGACCCTGATGAAGAAGTAGGCCGTGAAGAACGCTCCGAAGAGCATCACCTCGGAGATGATGAAAAGCAGCATCCCGAGGAACTGCGCCTCGACGCGCGAGGAGACGTTCGCGAGCGGCGGGCCGTGGTGGTGCTCTGTGTGGGCTGCGGCTTCCATCAGCTCTCCTCGGCCACCACGTGCTCCACCGTCTTGCCCGTCGAGGCCTGTACGCGGCCGATCAGGTCGCCGCGCATCCAGCCGGAGCGCGTCTCGGGGAAGGTCGAGATCACGATGTCGTCCGGCGCGTAGAACTGGAGCGCGTTCTGGATCGCGGTGTAGGGATCGTGGTGCTCCACCTGGCCGATGGCCTGTAGTCCCGCGTCCTCGAGGTGCTTGAGCGTCGTGGCCAACCGCTCGTGCGGGTCCTCCTCGCCGCCGTCGTCGCTGTCCTCGGCCTGCGGGGCGATCACGATGAAGCGGCGCGGCTCCTCGCCGGCCTTGCGCTTGAGGGCGTCCAGCAGCGGCTGCGACGCCACGGTCTGGTTCGCCACCACGAGCGTGCGCTTCACGTCGTTGCGCTCCGCGTCGAGGTCCACCACCACGTGCTCGACGGGGCGCCGGGTGGCGCGCTGCACGCGGTCCACGAGCCCCTGGCGCAGCCAGCCCGAGCGCGTCTCGGGGTGTGTCGAGATCACGATCTCGTCGTAGTCCTGCTCGCCCAGCGCATCCATGACCGCCGAGTAGGGGTCCGGGTCCATCACCTCGCCGTCGGCCTCGAGGCCCGCCTCGCGCATCAGCGCCAGCGTCATCTCGAGCCGGTTCTGGGCCGCGTCGCGCACGTGCTCGTCGTAGATCACGTAGCCGTGCTTCGGCTGGTTCTGCGGGCTGATCACGTGCACCTGCACGTCGTCGCCGTCGGCACGGCGGCGCACGGCGTCGATCAGCGGCTTGCCCGCGACCGTCTCGTTCGCGACGACGAGGACGCGCTTCACGGGTCAACCGGCGGTGGAGCGCCGCCTCCGCCTGCCGGTGCCGGCACCGCGCCCGCCTGGGCGCCCGCGGGCTGCTTTTCCTTGAAGACAGCGTGGACCGCGCCGGGCACGCCGTACTCGTACGGACCGCCGACCACGGTCGGGATCTCGTCGAAGTTGAAGATCGGCGGGGGCGAGGACACCTGCCACTCGATCGAGTGGGCGCGCCAGGGGTTGCCGGGCGCGGCCGGTCCGTGCCGCCACGAGGCGATCATGTTGTAGAGGAAGATCAGGAACGACGCGCCGAAGATGAACGCGGAGATCGAGATGATCGCGTTCCAGGTCGCGTACTGCTCG
>DASYMP010000062.1:0-4143 GCA_036009005.1 Thermoleophilaceae bacterium
TCAGATCACGATGCCCCAGATGGGCGAGTCAGTCACCGAGGGCACGGTTCTCGGTTGGTTGAAGCAGGTTGGCGACCATGTCGAGGCCGGCGAGCCCCTGCTCGAGGTCTCGACGGACAAGGTCGACGCCGAGGTTCCCGCGCCTGCCGCCGGCAGGCTTGTTGCGATCCGTGCCGAAGCCGATGAGACGGTTCAGGTGGGATCTGTGCTCGGCGAGATAGAAACAGAGGGGAACGGAGGCGTGCCGGCGGAGCCGGACGCGCCGTCCGACGCGGGCGCGGAGGCCGACGCGACGCCCGTTGAGGTCGCGTTTCCCGAGATGGGCGACTCGGTCGCCGAGGGCACAATCCTCGAGTGGCGCGTCAAGGTTGGCGACGCCGTGGCCGTCGACGACCCGCTCGTCGAGATCTCGACCGACAAGGTCGACGCCGAGGTGCCCTCCCCCGTGGCGGGCACGATCACGGAGATTTTGGTCGAGGCCGACGCGACCGTCCCGGTCGGCTCGATTCTGTGCAGGATCGCCGCCGGAGCGGGCGCCCCGAAGGGTCCGGTCCAGCCAAGCGCCGAGCCGACCGAGGTGAAGCGAGCCGCCGGCGCTCCCACCACCAACGGCGGCAACGCCACCCCCGTCGCCGCGCGCATCGCGAGCGCGCACGGCATCGACGTGGCCGCGATCCACGGCTCGGGCCCACGCGGGCGCGTGACGAAGGACGACGTGCTGGCGGCGGTGCAGGGCAACGGCGCCCCGGCCGCCGCCGCTGCCCCCGCGCCGGCGGGCGCGACGGTCCAGCCGATCCGCGGGCCGGCGGCGACGCTCGTGAAGTTCATGAACGAGAGCCGCTCGATCCCGACGGCCACGAGCTTCCGCACACTGCCGGTCGACCTGCTGGACGGCCGCCGCAGGGCGCTGAAGGCGGCGGGCAAGAAGCTGTCGTTCACGCACCTGATCGCCTGGGCGATCGTGCAGGCGGCGCGCGACATGCCGGTCATGGGCCACGCCTACGCGGAGGAGGCCGGCAAGCCCCAGCGCGTCACCCCTGGGACCGTGAGCCTCGGGCTCGCCGTGGACGTGGAGCGAAAGGACGGTACGCGCTCGCTGGTCGTGCCGGTGCTGCGCGACGCCAGCGAGCTGAGCTTCGCCGAGTTCGCCGCGAACTACGACGAGCTCGTCGTCGGCGCGCGCGACAACACGCTTCAGCCGGACGCCTACCAGGGCGCGAACATCACGCTCACGAACCCCGGCGGCATCGGGACGGTGGCGAGCGTGCCGCGGCTGATGCCCGGCCAGGGCACGATCGTCGCCACGGGCGCGATCGGCTACCCGCCGGGCCTCACGGCCGCCGACCCCGCCAAGCTCGCGGAGCTCGGCGTCCAGAAGGTCATGACGATGACCTCGACCTACGACCACCGCGTGATCCAGGGCGCCGAGTCGGGCGCGTTCCTGCGCCGGATCGACCAGCTGCTCCAGGGCGAGGACGGCTTCTACGAGACCGTCTTCGACGCGATCGGAGCGCCCGCTCCGGCGGACGCCCCGCCGGTGACCGCCGCGGAGCCCGTGCCCGCCGTAACCGCCCCCGCGGCGACGGACGCCGCGCTGCTCCAGGCGGTCCAGGCGGCCACCTCGCTCGTGAAGGCGCATCGCATGCACGGCCACCTGGCGGCGCGGCTCGACCCGCTCGGATCCGAGCCGGTGGGCGACCCCGCGCTCGAGCCCGCCACCGTCGGTCTGAACGACGAGCTGATGCGCCGCATCCCGGCATCGGTGCTGCGGGTGGCGGTGCCGGGCGACACCTTCGCGGACGCGCTCCCGCAGCTTCGCCAGACCTACACGGGGACCATCGCCTACGAGATCGAGCACATCTCCGACCACGAGCAGCGCATCTGGCTCCGCCAGGCGATCGAGTGCGGCACCTACCGGCAGCCGCTCGAGGCCGACGCGCGGCGCCGACTGCTCGAGCGGCTATCCGAGGTGGAGGCGCTCGAGAACTATCTGCACAAGGCGTTCCTCGGGAAGAAGCAGTTCTCGATCGAGGGCCTCGACGCGGTGGTGCCGATGCTCGACGAGTCGATCGAGCTCGCAGCCGCGGCGGGTGCCCGCGAGGTCGTGCTCGGCATGGCCCACCGCGGCCGTCTGAACGTGCTGGCGCACACCGTGGGCCGGCCCTACGCGGCGATCCTCGCGGAGTTCGAGGGCGAGCAGACCACGGCCGTCGAGACGGCGGCGCCCGAGGGCGGCACGGGCGACGTGAAGTACCACTACGGCGCGAGCGGCATCTACGCGACGTCGGCGGGCCGCAGCGTGACGGTCACGCTCTCCCCCAATCCGAGCCATCTCGAGTACGTGAACCCCGTGATCGAGGGCCGCGCGCGCGCCGACCAGACGACTCGCAAGTCGCGCGAGCTGGTGCACGACCCGGCCGCGGTCGTGCCGGTGCTGATCCACGGAGACGCGGCCTTCCCGGGCCAGGGGATCGTCTCGGAGACGCTGAACCTCCAGGCGCTGCCCGGCTACTCCACCGGCGGCACCATCCACCTGATCGCGAACAACCAACTCGGCTTCACGACCGACCCGTTCGAGAGCCGCTCCACGCGCTACGCGTCGGACCCCGCCAAGGGCTTCGACATGCCGATCATCCACGTGAACGCCGACGACGTGGAGGCGTGCATCGCCGCCACCCGCCTCGCGCACGCCTTCCGTGAGACGTTCGGGCGCGACGCGCTGATCGACGTGATCGGCTACCGCCGCTTCGGTCACAACGAGACCGACGAGCCCGCCTACACGCAGCCGCAGATGTACGACGCGATCAAGAGCCACGCGCCCGTCCGCAAGCTCTACGCCGACCGGCTGATCGCCGACGGCGTGGTCACGCAGGAGGAGTCGGAGCGCATGGCGAGCGAGGCCTACGAGCGGGTCGCACGGGCGCACGCGGAGCTGAAGGAGTCGATCGGCGCACCGCCCGCCACCGGCACCCACGAGCTCGACCGCACGATGAGCCGCGAGCCGCGCACGACCCTGCCGGAGGAGACGCTCCGCTCGCTCGGCGAACAGCTCCTGACCGTGCCGGAGAGCTTCTCGCTCCACCGCAAGCTGCGGCCGCTGCTCGAGCGCCGCCGCGAGGCGCTCGAGGCCGGCGGCCCGATCGACTGGGCGCACGCCGAGTCGCTCGCGATCGGCTCGCTGCTCGCGCTCGGCGTGCCGGTGCGGCTCACCGGCCAGGACTCGGAGCGCGGCACGTTCAGCCAGCGCCACGCGGTGCTCCACGACGCCAAGACGGGCGAGCGCTACAGCCCGCTTCAGCACCTGCGCGACGCCAACGCTCCCTTCGAGCTCCACAACTCCCCGCTCTCCGAGCAGGCGTGCATGGGCTTCGAGTACGGCTACAGCGTGCAGGCGCCCGACGCGCTCGTGCTCTGGGAGGCGCAGTTCGGCGACTTCGTGAACAGCGCGCAGGTGATCATCGACCAGTTCCTCGTCTCCGGCCTGGCGAAGTGGGGCCAGACCTCACGCCTCACGCTGCTGCTTCCGCATGGCTACGAGGGGTCCGGCCCGGAGCACTCGAGCGGCCGCGTGGAGCGCTTCCTCCAGGCGGCGGCGGAGGGCAACATCCGCGTGGCGAACTGCACCACGCCGGCGCAGTACTTCCACCTGCTGCGGCGCCAGGCGCTCGTCTCGAAGCCGCGGCCGCTGATCGTGATGACGCCGAAGAGCCTGCTGCGGCTGCCGGCCGCGACGTCCTCGCTCAGCGAGCTGGCGGACGGCCGCTTCGAGCGCGTGATCGACGACCCGCACTTCGCCGACGCCGGCCGCGACGCCGTGACGAAGCTCGTGCTCTGCTCGGGCAAGATCTACTACGACATCGCGGGGCACGAGGAGCGCGACGGGGCGGGCCACATCGCGATCGCCCGCGTGGAGCTGATCTACCCGTTCCCCGAGGACGACCTCGTCGAGCTGATGGAGAGCTATCCCAATCTCGAGCGTGTGGCCTGGGTCCAGGAGGAGCCGCGCAACATGGGTCCGCGCGCGTTCATGCGGCGGCGCATGGCGAAGATCCTCCCGGAGCGGATGTCATACGACTACGTGGGCAGGCAGCTCCGGGCCGCCACCGGGGAGGGCTATTCCGCTGCCCACAAGCGCGAGCAGGC
>DASYMP010000063.1:0-1887 GCA_036009005.1 Thermoleophilaceae bacterium
GTCGAGCGCGTGCGGACGTCGAAGCGCGCGTTCGAGCGGATGGTCGACTACGCCAAGCAGCGCAACGAGTCCGGGATGAACGCGTGGGTGGTGCAGCACATCCAGGCGCCGGACCAAGCTGCAGCGCTGGCGGAGCGCTGCCGCGAGGTCTTCGGCAACGACGCGGTGTTCACGTCGGAGATCGGCCCAGTGCTGGGCGCGCACACCGGCCCGGGGCTCCTGGGCGTCGGCTCGCTGGACGAGCGCTTCCTGGAGTAGTCGTGCGGGTCGCCTTCATCGGCGGCACCCGCTTCGTCGGGCCCGTGTCGGTGCGCCTGCTGGTGGATGCGGGGCACGAGGTTTGCGTGGCGCACTCGGGCTCCCACGAGCCCGACCTGCCGGCGGCGGTGGAGCACCTGCATGGCTCGCGAAAGGAGCTGCTCGCCGGTGGAGGGCGGGTCGAGCGCTGGCGGCCGGACGCGCTCGTCGACACTTTCGCGGGCGGCGCCGGCGCGGAGAAGGCGCGGGCGCTGGGCGAGTGCGCGGGCCGCGCTGGCGCCGGCCACGTGATTGCGGTGAGCTCCGTCGACGTCTACCAGCACTGTGTCGAAGCGGGGCTCGGCGACGGCAGCGGGGCGGCCGCCCTCCCCTCCGAGCCGCTGCCGCTCCGCGAGGATGTGTCGTCGCTCCGCGCCCGGCCGTACCCCGGCGCGCATGCGGGGCACGACAACGTGGCGATGGAGGCGGCGCTGGGTGCGTGCTTCGGCAAAGTCACCGCCCTGCGCCCCGGCTCGATCTACGGCCCGCACGCGGACACGCGCGAGTGGTTCATCGTGGACCTCGTGCGCCGCGGCGTGCGCCGCCTCGAGCTGCCGGACGGCGGCGTCCAGCTCTTCCACCGCGTGGCCGTCGAGCGGGTCGGGCGCGCGGTGCTGGCCGCTCTCGAGCGCGCGCCCGACGGCTTCTGGGCGTGCAACGTCGTGGATCCGGTCGATTGGGAGTACGCCGGGCTGGCAGGCTCGATCGGACGCCTCCTGAGCTGGGAGTGGGAGCCGGTGCGGGTGCCGTTCGAGGAGTCCGACCATCCGTGGCAGACCCGCCACCCGGTGCTCGCGTCGGACGAGCGGCTGCGTCACGTGTTGGGAGTCATGGAGCCGGCGCCCGAAGCCGCGCTGCGGGAATGCGTGGAGTGGCTGTGGGAGAACCGCGACGAGCTGGCCGGCGGCTCCGGTCGGCTCGACTGAGCCCTAGCCCGGGGGGCCGGTGGGGGGCGGAGCCCCCCAGCCCTAGCGCCGGAAGATGCCGGTGAAGCCCGCGATGCCGCCGCCGATCACGAAGCCGGCCACGGCAGCCCCGATCAGCACCTGCTTGCGGTGCTGGGCGAGCTTCGAGCGCCAGTCCGTGAGCTGCGTGACCTTCGACTGCAGGTCGTTGAGCGAGTACTGCAGCTCCTGGCGCGTGGTCTCCACGGACAGGCGGATCTCCTCGGGCGTGCGACCGGCCATCAGCGTCGTGCCTCCTCGATCGCAGCGCGCGTCTTCTTTGCCTCGTCGATCGCCATCGTCGGCACCGGCGAGCTGCCCTTCTTGAACATCCTCAGCGCCACGAAGCCGAGCAGGCCCGCGAACACGAGCAGCAGGACGCAGACGAGCGCGTAGCCGACCCACGGCTTGAGGCTGAACCAGTCGGAGAACCCGAGCGCCAGCATGTGCAGGAAGAAGATCAGGAAGAAGAAGAGGAACGCGCCAGCGACCGCCCCCAGGCCCGCACCCACGCCGAGGCGCTTCGCCTTCTGCGAGATCTCCGCCTTTGCGAGCTCGATCTCCTCCTTGACGAGCAGGCTCGCCTTGGACGTGACCTCGCCGACGATCTCGCCGAGCTGCTTGTCCGCCTTGTCGTCCGCCATCT
>DASYMP010000064.1:0-8093 GCA_036009005.1 Thermoleophilaceae bacterium
AGACGATAGTGCCGCGCTCAGGCCGGTGCGAGGGCCTGTTCGCGCTCGAGGCGGGGGTGGTGGAGCTCCGCCGACTCGACGAGACCGTCCACCATCTCCTCGATGTCCGCCGTCCGCTCGATGCGCCGCATCTCGTCGGGCTGGCCGCGCGTCACGGCGAGCTTCGACGAGAAGAGCTGGCAGCAGTCCTCGTCGGGCAGCACCGAGATCTCGTAGGTCCCGAGCTGCTTCGCGATGTCCACGATCTCCTGCTTGTCGCGGTCGATCAGCGGGCGCAGCAGCGGCAGCTCGGCCGCCTCCTCGACCACG
The DNA here is from genome assembly GCA_036009005.1 of Thermoleophilaceae bacterium. Lineage (GTDB taxonomy): Bacteria > Actinomycetota > Thermoleophilia > Solirubrobacterales > Thermoleophilaceae > JACVRW01. The sequence continues at coordinate 310 of DASYMP010000064.1, forward strand.
GCGAGGTTCGGAAGCGTTTGCGAGGCGACCTGCCCGAGCGAGTCGCCGGTCACGAGCGCCTCGGCCCGCTCGCGCGCGCCGAGCGCGGACGCCACCTTCATCATCAGGCGCCGCTGCGACAGCACCTGGAGGCGGCCGGCGCCGGCCGTCGCGAGGCGGCGCTGGGCGTTGCCGAACGAGACGACGAACAGGCGCGAGTCGCCCTGGAAGCGGTCGAGCCGTCCCGCGAGCGCGTAGGCCTTGTAGACGGACTCCGGCCCGGTGAACGGCTGCCCGCTGAAGTGCACGAAGTCGCAGCGCAGGCCGCGCTTCATCATCCGGTACGCGGCCACCGGCGAATCCAGCCCGCCGGAGAGGAGCACGAGCGCGCGGCCGCTCGAGCCCACGGGCAGGCCGCCCGCGCCGCGCATGCGCTCGGTGGAGACGAGCAGCTCCTTGTGGTCCACCTCGACGTACGCCACGAGGTCGGGATTCGACAGATCCACGTCCAGGCCGAGCCGCACGCGCACGGCCTCGCCGATCACGCGCGAGAGCTCGACCGAGCGGAGCGGGAACTGCTTGTCGCGGCGGCTCGAGCGGATCGCGAAGGTGCGGCCGGGGCGTCCGCGCAGGAGTGCCACGGCCACGTCGGCCGCGGCGGCCGCGTCGCGCTCGCAGCGCACGGCCGGCTGCACGACGCTGACGCCGGGAAGCCCGAGGCAGCGCTCGACGAGCGCGTCCTCCGGCATGTCACCGGTCACGATGAACACGCCACCCCGGTGGCGGATCTCGAGCGGCCCGAGATCAGCGGTCAGACGGCGGAGATTCCGCTCGAGCGCCTTCACGAACAGGGGCCGGTTGCGCCCCTTGAGCGCAAGCTCGCCGAACTTGAGCACCACGCAGCGCTGTCCGCGAGCTTCCTCCATATCTGCGAGGAAATTACTCGTCTTCGTAAAGGGACTCGCGCGCGAGCTCGGCGCCGCGTGCGCCGTAGAGGCGCACCTCCACGTAGTCGCCCGTGTAGGCGTCGAGCGACACGAGCGTGAAGCGATCCTCCACGAGCGTGCACTGGTCCGTCGTGGTGGGCCCGAGCTCGGTGGTCGCCGCCACGCCGTTCGCCACCATCGCGAGCCCCCAGACGAGCGTGATCACGCCGCGCCGGCCCTCGGGTCCGCGCCACACGCCGATCTCGTGGTCCGAGAGGTCGAGCGTCCAGTCGGGGTTCTCGGCGGCGGTCTCGTCGGTGAAGTCCGCGGCGGCCGTGAAGTCGGTGGCCTGCGCGCCCTCGTGCTCGCGCGTGTAGGACACGAAGCCGAACACCTCGCCGCCGCTCTCGGCGGGCGCAGTGGCCGGTACGTAGGTGCGCCCGGCCCAGGTGCGGTCCGGGAACCAGGTGATCTCGCCGATCGCTGTCTCCGCCGCCTTCGCGAAGTGCTCTCCGAGCGCCTCGCCCCAGCGCCCGTACGGCAGCGGCTCCTGCGGCGGCTCGGCGGCGAACATCGGCACCTGTCTCGGAACGGGCGGCATAGGCGGCGGGGAAGCTAGCGGAAGCGCGCTAGAGCTCGGCGTCGCGCAGGCGCGCGGCCGCGTCCTCGGGCGCGAGCACGTTCAGGTGAACGCCGGTGCCGAGCTCGAGCCCGGCGAGCTGCGCGAGGCGCGGCATGATCTCGATGCGCCAGCAGAAGTGAGCGGCGTCGCGCGGCGCCGTGCGCACCCACATGTTGAGCGGGGGCAGCGTCCCGAGCGTGACGCGCAGCCGGTTCAGCACCTGGTGGAGGAGGCGACCGCCGAGCGGGCCGTCGTCCGAGAAGCGCGCCGCGGGCTGCCGCGGGGCGAGCACGATGTGGAACGGCACGCGTGCCGCGAAGGGCGCCATCGCCACCGCCTCCTCGTCGATCGCCACCACCCGCTCACGCCGGCGCACCTCCTCCTGCACGATGTCCTCGAGCAGGTTGCGGCCCTGCGTGCGGTCGGAGTAGGCGGTGAAGCGCTCGCGCTCGCGCGCCACGGCCGCGGGCACGAACGGCAGCGCGTAGAGCTGCGCGTGGGTGTGCGGGAGCGACGCCCCGGCCTCCTTCCCCTCATTCACGATCACGTGCACGTAGGCGGCGCGCTCGTGCGTCCGCATGCGCTCGCGCCACACCGACATGGCGGTCTCCACCTGCTCCGGGTCGAGCTCGGCGAGCGAGGTCACCGGGTCGGGCGCGTTCACCACGACCTCGTGGGCGCCTATCGCCGGGCGGCTCGCGAACAGGTCCGGCTGGCCGCGGCCGCCTGCAAGTGGGTCACCGCCGGGGTCGGAGCCGTCGTCGCCGGACAGCGCGGGGTAGAGGTTCGGCACGACCCTCACCTTCCAGCTCCCGTTGTCGGGGAGCGAGTAGAGCTCGGGCGGGGTGCGCTCCTCGTGCCCCGCCGCGAACGGGTCGCTCTCCGGATCGATCGGCGGGCGCGGCGCCACGTCGAGGAACGCGCCCGGGCGCGCGCCGCGCTCGCCGGCCACGAGCACCCGCAGGCCCGTGAGTGGATCGATCCGGAGCTCAGGCAAGCCGCTTCTCCATGGCCACGTGCTCGATGCCCTCCTCCACGAACGGCGGCCCGTACTCCGCGTAGCCCGCGTTCTCGTAGAGCGTCAGCGCGTAGGTCTGGGCGTGCAGGGCGATCGACTCGGCGCCAGCGTCCAGGGCCACGCGATCGGCCTCCCGCAGGATCGCCGCGGCCACGCCGTCGCCGCGGCGTCCGCTCTCCACCGCCAGCCGCCCGAGGCGCGCCACCGTGCCGCGGAACAGGAGCCGGCACGTGCCGATCACGACGCCGTCCTCCAGCGCCACGACGTGCGTCGCCTCGCCGTCCCGCCCGTCCTGGTCAGCCTCGAAAGACACGCCCTGCTCGCCGCAGAACACGCGCGACCGCAGCGCAAGCGCCGCGGTCACCTCGTCCTCGCTCCGTGCTTCGCGCACCTCCACCTCAGCGGGCGTAGCGGTCGATGTCCTCGGCCAGCGCGTCCTCGTTCGCGTAGCCGCCTTGGTGCACGAACGCCAGCTTGCCCTTTGAGTCGTAGAAGGCGGTGCTGGGGAATGCCTGGACGGCGTTGAAGACCGCGGCGATCTCGAGCTTCGGATCCTCGAAGTGCTTGTAGGGGACCGGCTCCTCCGCCAAGAACTTCTCGGCGTCGCGGCGGTTGTCGTTCGAGTTCACCCCGAGGAAGACGACATCGCCCTTCCGCTTCTTCGCCTGGTCGCGGAAGAACGGGAACTCGAGCCGGCAGGGCCCGCACCAGCTCGCCCACTTGTTCACGACGACCGGAGTCCCACGCTCGCGGTCGAGGACCTTCTCGAAGCGGTCACGGCCGCCTGCGACGAAGTTGGCAGAGGGCGGAGCGTCGCTGGAGTTGCAGCCCGCAAACGCGATCAGAAGCAGGAAAAGAGCGGCCAGCCGGCGCACGCGCCGAAGGATGGCAGAGTCGCGAACGACCCCATTTCGCGGCTCGGTGTGCTTCAATAGAGGTACGCCAAGGTGCCCACACGGACCTGGCCCGTCGTTACTCGCGGGACTCAAGAGAACGACGGCGCACCACAGGCGTACCCCGCTGTCTCCTGACGAGCAACTCGGTACGCCCCTCTCTGACCGAAGAACGCCTGACCGTGGCTGAAAGAAGCTCCGTGGCCGATGCCTCGCCGGTTTCCGGCGACGAACTGAAGCGCGCCGAGGAATTCGCGCGCGAGCCCTTCGTGCTCGAGGGGGAGGACCCCGCCACCGCGCTGGCGGAGTCGAGCGCGCGCCGTGCGGCGCTCGATGCCGCGCTCAGGGAGGTCGACGCCGGGCGCAGCGAGCCGTCCGTCGAGTGGCGGCGCGAGTTCTCGCTGATCATGGGGCTGGAGCGGGTGCTCGCGGAGGACGAGCCGCACCTGGCGGACGGCACGACCCTCTCCGCCCACCAGGTCGACGCGCTCTCCGGAACGCTGATCGCGCTCGAGGCCGAGCTGATGATCGGCCGCAACGGCAAGGGCGGCAGCGCGCTCGAGGAGCTCCACTCCGGCGAGGTGGAGATCGAGGGCGACGAGCTGCCCGACGAGGAGCCGCTCGACTGGGATCCGGATGTGGAGGCCGAGGAGGAGGCCGCCGCCGAGGCGATCGACGAGGATCCTGGCGCTGCACGCCGCTTCTGGTTCGAGCACGCCACCGGCGCCGGCAAGACGGTGGCCGCTCTCGGCTTCGTGGAGGCCTCGCGCACGGGCGGCATCCTGATCCTGACCCACCGACGCAACCTCGTCGACCAGTTCCTCGGCGAGCTGCGCGACCGCGGCTACAAGAAGCGCATCTCCGGGCCGCTCTTGAAGAACGGCGACGGCGAGCCGCCCGCCGGCGGGCCCGTGACCGTCGAGACCTACCAGTGGTACGTGCGCAACGCCGGGAAGATCTCGGACGCGTACACGATCGTCATCTGCGACGAGGCCCACACCGCGCTCGGTGAGAAGACGAGCGCGTCGATTCGCCAGTGGATCGGCCCGGTGTTCGTGGGCATGACGGCCACGGGCGCGCTGATCGCCCGCCACGTCACCGATCTCTTCCCCACCCAGACCTCGCGCTTCGATCTCGCGCAGGCCGCGCGCCGTGGCGTGATCGCTCCGCTTCGCTGCGTGCGCATCCCGCCCGGCGTGGGCGTGCGCTCGATCGCGAACGTGCCGCTGCGGCGCGGCGAGGTCGACCAGGACTTCGACCAGGAAGAGCTGGCCGCGCTGCTCGACCAGACGCCGTTCAACCTCGCGGTGGCCGACCTCTACAAGACGCGCTTCAAGGACGTTCCCGGCGTCGTCTACTCGGCGGGCGTGAAGCACGCGCACAACGTGGCCAAGGCGTTCCAGGACGCCGGCATGAAGGCGATGGCGGTCTCGGGCGAGACGCCGAAGCGCGAGCTCACGCGGATCCTCGCGGGCTACGAACGCGGTGAGATCGACGTGCTCGTGAACGCTCAGCTGCTCGCCGAGGGCTGGAACTCGCCGCGCGCCACGGTCTGCATGCACCTGGCCCCGACCGCTTCGAAGCGGATCTACCAGCAGCGCGTGGGCCGCGTCACGCGGCGGACGCCCGGCAAGGAGTCCGGCATCGTCGTGGACTTCGTGCACCCCGCCACGCCGAACGACGACCCCGTCGTGACGCTCCACTCGCTGCTCGACCGCGACGTATACCGCGGCGGCGCGATCGTGGTCGGCCCGGTGCGGCGCGGACGCGGCAGGCGCCTGCGCGTGGAGCGCAGGGTCGTGCCGGTCACGGCCGATGCCGAGCGCCGTGCGCAGGTCTTCGAGCGCGAGCTCTGGCGGATCGCCGTCGAGCACCTGAGCTGGGGCGAGCAGCAGGCATGGGCGATGCTCGCGGGCGCGCGCGTGGCGTCGAACAACTGGCGCCGGGCGAAGGCGATGCTGCACTTCGACTCGACCGGCGAGCTCCGCCGCCTCTTCCTCGTCACCTGCCTGCGACGCAACCGCAACACGCAGCTGCGGCTGCGGGCGCTCGGCGAGGTGGGCAACCTTCGCGACGCCGAGGCCTTCGACGACGCCGTCGAGATCGTGGGCAGCTGGTCACGCGACGAGCGCCGCGAGGGCGTAAAGGTGCTGCTCCAGGCGCTCACGGAGCGCCAGATCGGCCGGCGCGACCAGGCGGCGCGCTGGCTCTGGCACCTCGCCGAGTACTCGCGCGAGGTGCACGAGGAATACGCCGTGCAGAGGTGGCCGGAGACGAAGCGGCTCCTCGGCCTGCTCGTGAACTCCGCCGGCGCCGCACACGCACGGAACGCACGCCGGCTGGTGCAGGCGGCGCGCAAGCAGGACCGCCGGCTCTCAGCCGCCCTGCTCGCCGCCGCGCTCGCGCACACGCCCGAGGCACAGCAGGTGCTGGACGGCGCCCGCATGCGCATGGCCCGCAAGCCAAGCGCGCTGGCCCGCGAACTGCTCCGAAACTTCCCGAAGGGCAAGCGCCGCCGAGGCGGCCGCCGCCGCAAGAAGAAGGGCGCCGGCGAGTCGGAGGGCACGACGGACGCGGTCGCGATGCGCGGCAACGGCAGGAGGACCCGCAGCGCCGGGCGTGCAGACGCAGATCCAGACCGCGACGACGACGCAGACCGCGACGACGACGCCGACGCAGACCGCGACGCAGACGCCGACTTCAACGCCGACGCAGACCGCGACGACGACACAGACCACGGCGCAGATGCCGACTTCGACTTCGACGCCGACGCCGACGCCGACTTCGCCGAGGCCGCGGCCGAGACCGACGCCCCGGAGCCCGCGCGCTCCGACGCGGACGACAGCGGCGAAGGGGACACCGACTCGGACTCCGCCGACTCCGCCGACCGCGACGCCGCCTAGCCCCGCGCGCCCCGGTCGCTCGCCTCGTGTTGGGGTGCCGCAGGAAATACTGACCACAGCGGCATAAGCTGCGGCACCTCAGGTTTCAGCGCTGCAGGTGTACCTCGCCTGCGTCGAGGGTGACGGGACCGTTACGGGTTTGTACGAGGAGTGCGCCCGAGTCGTCGATGCCGTCGGCGATGCCGGAGCCGTCGGACCAGGCGATCGGCTCTCCCTTCAACGCGTCTCTGTCACGCCAGGCCGACAGGACGGTTACGGGCGACGCACCGAGCCAGTGGTCGAGGGCCGGGAGGAGCAGGCCGAGCACGCTCGCGGGTGTCGCGGGTGTCGCGGGTGTCGCGGGCGCTGCGGGCGTCGCGGGGGGGCCGGGGGGCGCGCTGGCGAGGCTCAGCGAGGTTGCGGTGTCGCGTAGCTCTGGTGGGAAGTCGTCGTGGGTGATCGAGACGTTCAGGCCGATGCCTAGGACGGCCCAGCCGGCCTGGGGGCGGGCCTCGACGAGGATGCCGGCCACCTTGCGGCGCTCGATCCAGATGTCGTTCGGCCACTTCACGCTGGCCTCCACGGGCATCGCTTCGCAGACCGCGACGGCGGCCGCGAGCGGCAGCAGGGCGTGGCGCTCGTCCAGCTCGCGCAGGACCAGCGACATCAGCACCGCCGAGCCCGGCGGCGCGGTCCAGACGCGGCCCTGACGTCCACGGCCCGCGCTCTGCTCGTCGGCGGTGACGAGAGTGCCGTGCGGGGCGCCGTCGGCCGCCAGTGCCTTGGCGCGCTCGTTGGTCGAGTCGGTGAGCCGGTGGTGGACGCGCGGCGTGCCGATCATTGCGGGCGCAGGCGTACCTCGGCGTCCGCGGCGAGGCCGAGCGTCCCGGCGGCGTCGCCGCGATTGATCGCGAGCGCCAGCGTCCGGTAGGCGTCCTCGTAGACGATCAGCTCGCCCGGGCTCACGTCCGCGAACGTCTGCGCGTAGGTGGCCGAGTAGCGCTCGCCCAGCACCTCGACCTCGATGCGCCCGCCGAGCGTGAGCCCGGTGCCGGCCAGCCGCTCGTGGTCCACGTTCAGGCCCACGTTGCCGAAGTGGTCGATCACGAGCGCATGTGCCAGCACGGCGCCCGCCTCCTCGCGCGGCTCGGGCAGCTCCACGCGCTCGAGCAGCTCCGGGTCGAGCGGGTCGCCCGCGTCGGCAAGCTCGGCGCCGGCGGCCAGGTGCGCGCCCACCGGGGCGAAGATGTCGCGGCCGTGGAAGGTGGCCGAGACCGGCTCGAGCCGGTGCGGCGAGCGCGTCACGTCCACGGCGAGCTCGACCCCGCCGCAGCGCACCCAGGCGAGGCTCAGCAGCCCGTTGTCGGGTCCCACGAGCACGCGACCGTCGCCGGTTCGCAGCGCGATCGCGCGCCGCTCGGTGCCCACCTGCGGGTCCACCACGGCCACATGCACGCCGGTCGG
>DASYMP010000065.1:0-3109 GCA_036009005.1 Thermoleophilaceae bacterium
CACGTCTGGACGGTCCGCGACGGGAAGGTGGTGCTGATTCGCAGCTACAGCGACATCGCCGAAGCCCGCCGCGAGGCGGGGCTGACATAATCAGCGATCACTGAGCAAAAGCGAGGGGCGGACGATGGGTACCGTGGTCGCACTGCTGGGCGGCGCCATCGGTGGCGCACTGATCACTCAGTTCGTGACGCTCGGGCGCAACTGGTTCGAGACGAGGGTCAAGCGACGCAGCTACGCGCGCATGCTGCACGAGGACTTCCTGCGGCAACAGAGCACCGTCGCGCGCGCCTACTACAGGAGCACCGAGTCCAGGCCGGGCTGGTGGCACGACGAGGAGTTCCTGGATCCGATCGCCAAGGAGGACATCTACGGCGATCTCCTCGGCGCGTTGGAGCAGCGCCGCTACGAAGCGGTGGCCAGCGCTCTCGGATGGATGGCCTATCTGCGCGCCGCGTGCGGGGCTAAGCAGGCGCCGCCGGCGCGAGCGGAGCTCGTGAAGGCCTACCGCCGGCTCGGCACCGCACGCTATGCACTCACGCAGCTCGGGAGGTTCGAGTACCGCGAGCACCTCCACGAGCAGATGGCCGAAGGCGCCCCTCGCGACGATGAGCTGGACTACACCGCCGAGGCTGCCAAGCAGACGCTCCGCACGCTGAAGGAGGGGAGCGAGAGCGCCGAACGGCCCACCGCCGTCAAGGCCTCGCCTCTATAGGTACTTGGTCTCGAGCTCCGCGAACAACGCGTCGGCGAGCTCGTGGAACTGCGCCTCCGTGAGCTCGATCCGGTCGCCGATCTCGAGCTTCAGCACGGACTCGGCGGGCACGTACCTGATGACGTTGTTCCCGCGCAGGACGCCGCCGTTGTTCATCAGCGACTCGACCAGCAGCTCGACCTCGTTGAGCGGGGTCCCGTCCTTGCCGGTCACCCCGCGCAGGCGGTGCACGAAGCGGCGATCGAGGGCGATGAGCAGCTCGTTGAACAGATGCGGCTCGGCGACCGCCGCCCTCGCGTTGTCCAGCTCTTCCCGCGTGTAGGTCTTACGTCCGAGCATGCGGAGCCTCCTCCTGTTGGCGAGTTACCTCCGTATGACGAACGGACAGCCGCGAAAAGGACAGGGCTACGACAGGCGGTTCTCCAGGCCCAGCGGGGCAGACTGCGGCGCTTCCACCGCGGGTGCCTCGGGCGTCTCCGCCGGCTGCTCCACTCCGAGCAGCTCCGCGAGCTCGCCGTCCTCGTACATCTCCATCACGATGTCGCAGCCGCCGACCAGCTTGCCCTTCACGAACAGCTGCGGGATCGTCGGCCAGTTCGAGATTCCAGACAGCTCCTGGCGGATGCGCGGGTCGGGCAGGATGTCGAGCGCCGCGTAGCGCACGCCGAGCTCGTTCAGGGCGCCGGAGGTCCGCATCGAGAAACCGCACGCGGGCTGCTCGGGGCTGCCCTTCATGAAGAGCATCACCTCGTTCTCGTCGATCGCCTGCTGAAGGAAGGTGCGGATCTCCTCGTTCGTCATACCCTGCTCCTCGGTGTCGATGTCTTGATCGAGAGCGCGTGTATCGGCCCGCCGATCTCGGTGCCGAAAATCGAGTAGACGAGTTGGTGCTGCTCGATCCGCGACAGGCCGTCGAAGCGCTCGGAGACCACCTCGGCACGGAAGTGGTCGCCAGTCCCGGTCAAGTCCTCGACCGCTGCTGTCGATCCAGGAATTGCACCCTCGATACGCTCTTTGAGTTGCTCGGCCGTCGGCATTGCTATAAAAAGGATAGCGACGGTCCGGGAAGCTAGAATCTGAGGTCAGATGGTCACTCTCACCGACATAGCCGCCAAGAAGGTCAGCGAGTTCCTCAACACGCAGGAGCAGCCTGAGGCGGGTCTGCGCGTGGCCGTCAAGGGTGGCGGCTGCTCGGGCTTCCAGTACCAGCTCGCCCTCGACGAGCGCCACGACGGCGACCAGGTCTTCGACTTCGACGGCATCCGCATCCTCGTCGACGAGCAGAGCCTGCGCTACGTGGACGGCTCCACGGTCGACTACACCGAGTCGCTGATGGGCGCCGGCTTCCAGGTAAACAACCCGAACGTCGTTGCGGCGTGCGGGTGCGGCTCCTCGTTCCGCGTTGCGGACGAAGAGCCGAGCTGCAGCTAAGCCGCCAGCCGGCTGACGACGTCGAGTAGCCGATCGACGTCGGATTCGTCGTTGTAGTGCACGAGGCCCGCTCGCACCGCGCCGTCTGGCTCGAGGTCCAGGAAGCGCGACAGCTCGAGCGCGTAGTAGTTCCCGTGCCAGACCGCGACCTTCTCGTCGGCCAAGGCGCGGGCAACGTCGCGCGCTGAGCGGCCCGCGACGTTGAACATCGCCGTCGGCGTGCGGTCGGCCGCCGCGCCGTACAGCGTCACCCCGGCGATCCCGCCCAGCCCGCCGAGCATCCGAGCCATCAGCGCGTCCTCGTGGGCGCGGATCGCCTCGAAGCCCGTCTCCATCAGATAGCGCGCGGCGGCGACGATCCCGGCGAGCGACTCGAAGGCGGGCGTGCCGGTCTCCCAGCGCCACGGCACCTCGTCGGACGACGGCCGCAGCTTGTCCGGCTTCAGCTCCTCCAACAGCTCCGGCCGCGCCCACAGGATCGAGCCGTGCGGGCCGAACCACTTGTAGGCCGAGCAGGAGAGCGCGTCGACGCCCAGCGCGGCCACGTCCATGCGCCGGTGCGGCGTGGCGTGCACGGCGTCCACGTAGACGCGTGCGCCGGCGTCGTGCGCGAGCGAGGCGATCGCGCCGATGTCCGGCGCCGTGCCCACGGCGTTGCTCGCGGCGGTCACGGCCACCCAGTGCGTGCGGTCGCTCAGCACGGCCTCGAAAGCCGACGGCGGCAGCTCCAGCGTCTGCCGGTCCGGCGGCTCGGCGAAGCGCACCACGGCCCCGCCCCGCTCGGCCGCGATCAGCCACGGCGCGACGTTCGCGTCGTGGTCGATCCGCGTGCACACGATCTCGTCACCTTCCGACAGCTCCCGGCCCACGGCGGCGGCGAATGACAGGGTGAGCGTCGTCATGCTCGGCCCGAACACCGCGCCGCGCGGGTCGCCGCCGAGCAGCTCGCCGACGGCGGCGCGCGCC
>DASYMP010000066.1:0-11716 GCA_036009005.1 Thermoleophilaceae bacterium
GAACAGGTCGGTGGTCAGGCGCATCGCCGGTTCCGGCGGGTAGATGAAGTTCCCGCGCGCGATGTACTCCTTGAGGATGTCGTTCTGGGTCGTGCCGCGCAGGGCCTTCGACTCGACGCCCTGCTCCTCGCCGACGAGCTCGTAGAGCAGCAGCAGCACCGCCGCGGGCGCGTTGATCGTCATCGAGGTGGACACCTGGTCGAGCGGGATGCCGTCGAACACGCGGCGCATGTCGTCGATCGTGTCGATGGCCACGCCGGTGCGGCCCACCTCGCCCATGCAGAGCGGATCGTCCGAATCGCGGCCGAGCTGGGTGGGCAGGTCGAACGCCATCGACAGCCCCGTCGAGCCGTGCTCGATCAGGTAGTGGAAGCGCTCGTTCGTCTCCTTCGCGCTCGCGTAGCCCGCGTACTGGCGCATCGTCCACTTGCGGCCGCGGTACATGTCCGGGTGGATCCCGCGCGTGAACGGGAACTCGCCCGGCTCGCCGAGACGCTCCTGGAGCTCGGGCGCGACGTCACCGGCGTCGTAGAGCTGCTTGATCTCGATGCCGGAGTCGGTGAAGCGGCGCTCGTCGTCCGGGCCGACGATCGGCGCGATGCTCGGCTTCTGCTCAGGGGCCGTGGCCATTGCCCGGCCAAGGATACGTAGCATCCCGCTGATGGAGGTCACCGTCCGCCTGTTCGCAATGCTGCGCGAGCGCGCCGGCGCCCAGGAGCTCACGCTCGAGCTTCCGGAGGGGGCGCGGGTGAGCGACGCGCTCGCGAGCGACGCGCTCGCCGCGCTCGCCGAGGGCATCCCGCTCGTCATGGCGGTGAACCGCGAGTACGCCGACGGTGCGCACGTGCTCGACGCGGGCGACGAGCTCGCCCTGATCCCTCCCGTGAGCGGCGGCTCGACCGCCGCGGCGCCCTGGGTGCGGGTGAGCGCCGAGCCGCTCTCGCTGGACTCGCTCGCCGCCCGCGTGCGCGACCCGCGCGCGGGGGCGGTGGTCGTGTTCTCGGGCGTGACCCGCGAGGTGGACCGGCTCGAGTACGAGGCCTATGCCGAGATGGCGGAGGAGCGGATGCGCGCGATCGCGGGCGAGCTGCTCGAGAAGCACGGCCTCTGCGCGGTCGCCGTGGAGCACCGCGTGGGCGACGTGCCGCTGTCCGAGCCGAGCGTGATCGTGGCCGTCTCGGCGCCGCACCGCGGCGAGGCATTCGCCGGCGCCCGCGAGCTCATCGACCGCGTCAAGGCCGAGGCCCCGATCTGGAAGAAGGAGATCGAGGGCGAGGACGAGCGCTGGGTCAGCGGGACTCAGCCCCGGCCCTGAGGGAGTCGATCAGGAACTCCCGCACCTCGGCGCGCGACATGTCCCTGTGTTCGAGCCAGTCGAGGACCACGCCGTCCATCTGCCACAGCCAGCCCCGCACAGGTCCGGCTGGGTCACGCCGACGATCTCCTCCGCTCCCTGCTGGAGCGTGGCCACGAAGAACTCCTGCTTGCTCGCGAAGTAGTGGTACAGGAGCGCCTTGGAGATGCCGGCCTCGCGCGCGATCGTCGCCATGGACAGCTCCGCGTACGAGTGGGTGGCGAACAGCTCCGCGCCGCGCTCGAGCAGCTGGCGGCGGCGGCGGTCGTCGACCTGCATGCGCGAGTAGGCGGGCCCGGCCACGGGCCTCTATGCGCAGGATTGCGTGCAGGAGGGAGGGGCGGCGGCGCTCACCCCGAAATCGCGCTTCATGCGTCGCCGCTCGTCCGTTCCAACGATCCTTGTCCTGACCGCCATCGCGCTGTCGCTCCCGTTCACGCTCGCGATCACCGCCTCGGCGTTCGCGCAGGAGCCCGAGCCGCCGACCGGGACGCCGCAGCCGCCCACCGAGACGACGCCCACCACGCCCACGACCACGACGGGCGGCGAGGCACCGACGACCACGAGCGGCCAGCTGCCGCGCACGGGCTGGGACGCGCTCCTCTACCTCGCCCTCGGCGTGGGCCTGCTGCTCGCCGGCGCGCGCCTCCGCGTGATCGCCCGGATCAGGGAGGTGGTGCAGAGGGTGCGCCGCCGCAACACCCAGGTGGCGCTCCGCGAGGCACTCGAACCGATCCGAGCCGCCCGCCTGTCGCCGACGCTGCCCGACCCGGACGCCGGCCCGCTCCACGTGGAGCCGAGCACGGCAACGGCCCGCCGCCTGACCGGCGTGGGGCAGTCGCAGCGCCACAGCGGCGACTAGACCGCCGGCCCGCCCGCCGCCGCGTCACGGCGCGAACTCGCCGCTGCCCGCGCTGCCGCCCGCGGCGCTGCCGCTCGCGGGCCCGCCGCCTGGGCTCGCCGATGGATTGCTCGCGGGCGCGGGCTCGCTCTGGGCCTGCGTGTCGGAGCTCGCCGGCGCCGCCTTGGCGCTCTCCATCGTGAACTCGGCCGCCGGGTCCGGTGGCGGGCTGGGCGCGGGCTCGACCGCGGCGCCGGGCTCGGGCGTCGCGGGCTCCTCGGCGGTCGGGGCTTCGGCAGGTGGCGCCGCCGGTGCCGGCGCCTCGGCCAGGGGGTCGGGCACGGACGCGGTGGCGTCGGCCGCTCGCACGTGCGCCGGGAGCGGCTGGAGGTGGTGGTTCGCGTACTGGTCGACCGCCGTTCCACCGCCCGCGATCGCCGCGGCGGATGCGGCCACGACCGCGAGCTTCTGGCCCGTGGCCAGCTCGGCCGCGGCCCCGACGCGCTCGCCGAGGAGGGCCGACTTGTGCTGCGCCGCCCCGAACGCGGACTCGAACAGGTTCCGGAGCGGCCCGCCGCCGCTCACAACCAGCGCCGCGGGGGGCACGACGCTCGCCACGCGCTGCGGAGCGGCGCGGAACTCGCGCAGCGCCGCGCGACAGCTCAGGCAGGTGCGCATGTGCGGCCGCAGCAGCGCCAGGTCCTCCGCGCTCGCCTCGCCGTCGGCCAGCGCGGAGAGCACCGGCTCGTAGCGCGCGCAATCGGCGCCGCGCTCGATCCCCGACACGCGGTGCAGGAAGGCTCGCCGGCCCTCCGTCAGCAGCCGGTTCACCTTCGTGTACGACCACCCCGTCATCGAGCAGATCTCGCGGTACGAGAAGCCCTCGGCCTTCAGGAGCAGCGCGCGCATCTCGTGCGGCTTCAGGTGGCCGAGCGCCTCCGCGCCCTGTCGCAGCCGCTCGAGCCGCTCGGCCTGCTCGTGCGTGACCGCGGCGGGGGCCGGACGGTCACGGAGCTCGCCGTCGTCGGTCACGGGCGAGTGCCTGTCGCGCTGGCGGCGGAGCGCGAACGCCTCGTGCTTGACCACCGTCTTGAGCCACGGGATCAGCTCCTCCCCGCGCGTGCTGGGCGCCTTGGTCAGCAGGATCTCGATGCCACGCTGGTATGCGTCCTCGGCGTCCTCGGGCGTGGCCGCGTACCTGCGCGCCGTCGCGAGGATCTGCGTGCCATGGCGAGCCAGCAGCTCAAGAGCCGCCTCGTCGATCTCGCCCCGAGCGGGCCGGGTGCCCCGTGTCGTCATCAGCACGACGTTCAGGGACGATCCTGCGCAGACTCGCCCCTCCACGCATAGCTTCAGGTTCGCAAAGTGCGTGAGTTTCGTTACGGGAGGCTAGTCTTCGCCTCGCCGCTACATTCGCGCGTGGCAGGTGTTTGACTACCTGCCAGCGGAGCATCCCCGTGGCCAACGGACTTCTCAAAGAGCTTCAGGAAGTAGAGCCCGTCGCTTTGCCTGAGCGCGACGTCCGGGCAGGAAAGCCCCTGCTCGGCGGCCTGCTCAGATTCGATCTTGCGCGCTCGGTCGCGCGGGTGGGCATCCTCGCCTGCCTCGACATCGGCGGGCTGCTGGGCGCGATCTACACCGCGCTGATCGTCAAGGCGGCGATCCGCCACCCGGAGCAGATGGGCCAGATGTGGGGGCAGGCGCTCGACTATCTCCCGCTCGGCGCCCTCGTGATGCTGCTCCTGTTCGGTCGTTCGGGGCTCTACCGCAAGCGCGGGCAGCGCCCGGGGCTCCCGCGTGTGATCGCGTCGCTCTTCCAGACGACCGTGATCGTGCTCGCCTACGCGCTGCTCGAGGGCGAGGACTTCAGCTCCTACTACGTCTTCTACGCGACGCTGTTCTTCGCGCTGATCTACGTGTCCGCGTTCCGCTGGGGCTTCGAGAAGGTGAGCGGCGCGATCCTGCGCGCGGCGGGCTACAGGCGCCGCGCCGTGCTGGTGGGCTCCGGCGCGAACATCCAGGCCGTCTCGCACGCGCTGCACGACAGCCGCGAGATGGAGCCGTACGGCTTCGTCGCCCTCACCCCGGTGGGGCTGCTCGACGGCCTGCGCGACTTCCGCTCGCTCGAGCAGCTCGGGCGCCAGTTCGACTCGATCGACGAGGTGCTGATCACGGACGCCGACTTCCCGGAGGATGAGGCGGTCGAGCTCGTGGACCGCTGCCACCGCCACGGCGTGCGCGTGCGCGTGGCGCCGTCGACGATGGAGATCCTCATGGACCGGGTCGAGTACGTGCCCGGCCAGGCACTGCCGCTGTTCGAGCTGAAGCCGCCCGTGTTCGAGGGCGCGGACTTCGCGCTCAAGCGCGTGTTCGACCTCGTGGGCGCCACGCTTCTGCTCGTCGTCCTCTCGCCGGTGATGATCCTCGCCGCGCTCGCGATCAAGCTCACCTCGCGCGGGACGGTCTTCTACCGCTCGAGCCGGCCCGGGATCGGCGGGAAGAACTTCCCGTGCATGAAGTTCAGGACGATGGTCGCGGGGGCCGAGCAGCTCCAGGACCGGCTCGAGGAGCACAACGAGATGGGCGGCGCGCTCTTCAAGATGCGCGACGACCCGCGCGTGACCGGCGCGGGCCGCTTCCTCCGCCGCTGGTCGCTCGACGAGCTGCCGCAGCTCTTCAACGTGCTCCGCGGCGAGATGTCGCTGGTGGGGCCGCGTCCGCTCCCGCAGCGCGACTACGAGCGGCTCGACGACTGGCATCGCAAGCGCTACCTCGTTCTGCCCGGCATGACGGGGCTGTGGCAGGTGTCCGGGCGCTCGGAGCTCGACTTCGACGAGCTCGTCCGGCTCGACTTCCTGTACCTGGAGCGCTGGTCGGTCTTCCTCGACCTGACGATCCTGCTCAAGACGATCCCGGCCGTCATCCGCGCCCGGGGCGCTTGGTGAGCGAGGGCTCGAGCCGCTACGACGACGAGCTCTGGGAGCTCGTTCCGGAGGAGCCCGGACCGTCGCCGGAGCATCTGCGCCAGTTCGTCAGGTCGCTGGGTCAGACGGGGCGCACGCTCGATCTGGGCTGCGGCGACGGCCGCCTCAGCTCTGAGCTCGACGCCAGCGAGCTGACCGCCGCCGACGTCTCCGGCGTCGCGCTCGAACGCGCCCGCGGCAGGCTTCCAGCCGCTCGGCTGGTGCCGCTCCAGGTCGACGCGCCGCTGCCATTCGAGGACGGTGCCTTCAACCTCGTGCTGTGCGCCGAGACGATCGAGCACGTGCGCGACGTCCAGCTGCTGCTCTCCGAGGTCCGGCGCGTCCTCTACCCCGGCGGGACGCTCGCGCTCAGCACCCCGTCGCACCTCCCGGTCGGCCCGCGACCGCACCCGCTCTCGCCGCACCTGCGCTTCTTCACGCGCCGCTCGCTGAGGCGGCTGCTCGACGAGCTCGCCTTCGACGTTCAGTCGCTCGAGCGCCGCGCCGGGACGCTGCTGGCGCGCGCCACCCGCTGAGGCCGCGGCGCTAGCCGCTCGTGTCCGGCTGAGCCAGGCCGGTCTTCTCACGGAGGCGGGCGCGGGCGTTCAGGAACAGCCCGCGCGCCGGCAGCGACTGCGGGTCGATGTAGATCGCGCCGCGGATCGTCTCGAGGGCGTGCTGGGGAGAATCGAGCGTGCCGAGCTGGAACGCGGCAAGCCGGTACCAGGTCTGCGGGTCCCCGGGAAACTTCAGCACGGCGATCTGGAGGCTGCGCTGCGCGGCCTCGAGGCGGTTGGCGCGCGCATCGATCGATGCCCGCACGAGCAGCGGGTCCGGGGTCAGCGGGTTGAGCTCCGCGGCGTCCTTCGTCCTCGCGAGCGCCTCGTCGAACTTCTTCTCGTCGGCGAGAGCGAGCGCGTCGTTTGTGGCCCGGTCGGATGCCTCGGGCTGCCAGATCGCCCAGGCCACGAGCAGCGCGGTCGCCACCGTCGCGAGCGCGGCCGCGATTCGTGGCGGAGACGGGCGCCAGCTGAACGGCGTCGCGCGTTCGCCGGGCTCGATGCCGTGCGGGCCGCGCCCGATCACGAACCCGGCCGCGATCAGCGCCATCAGCGCGGGGGCGGGGATGAACCAGGTCCAGTCGAGCAGCGACTGCACGCCGAAGACGACCGGAACGAGCAGCACGGTCACGAGCGCGATGCGCCCCGGGTCCCAGTCGCGCCGCGGCGCGGGGCCGTCGCCGTCGGGGCGCACGAGCCGGCGCGGCAGGAGGCCCGTCGCGCTCAGCGCGGCGAGCGACCACGCGAGGAACAGCAGCGTGCCGAGCGCCATCCCGACGACGCCGAGGTCGGCCATCGTCTGCGGGATCCATCCGTGCGCGTGGCGCGTGACCGACGCGTCCGTGCGGTGCCGCAGCCGGGCGACTGCGAACGCTCCCGCGCCGACGCCCTGGATGGGCCGGTCGTCGAACACGCGGAACGCCTCGCGCCAGTACTTGCCGCGCGACGAGGACAGCGCGAAGACGCGGTCGCCGCGCTCGCCGGGCGACACCTTCGTCTCGCTCGTGAGGTCGTGCACGCGGTCGCCGATGCCGCGGTCGCTGAACGCCACGGAGGTGAGCCCCGCGAGCGGCAGCAGGCAGGCCGCCGCGACCGCCGCGATGCCGACCCTCCGGCGCGCGCGCGCGGAGGGCACGTGCCGCATGGAGCCCGCCTCCACCGCCGCGCCGACCAGGATCAGCAGGACGAGCATGAGCAGCACGAGCGCGCCGAAGTCGCCGGCCACGCTCTGCTTGGCGGAGAGCGGCTGGAGCGTCTTCGTGAACGGGTCCTTCGACAGCGCCCAGGCGCCGACGCCCAGTGCGCCGACCAGCGGCAGCACGAGCACCGGCAGGCTCCGCAGCCTCAGCGGGACGAGCACGAACCAGGCGATCGCGCCGACGGCGGCGGCCGCCGCGGCGCCGCGCGACTGCGTCAGGATGATCACGAGGATCGACGCTCCCATGGCGGGATAGGCGAGCACGCGCGCGGTCGGGCTGCCGCCGCGTCGCGAGCCGAGCCACAGCGCGATGGGCGCGGCCATCGCGGCCACGCACCCCACCGCGTTCCAGTAGTCGAACGGCTGGCCGAGCCGGTTCGAGACCTCGTTCTCGGCGAGCGCGCCGGGCCACACCCGTGAGGCGAGCGCGTAGATCACGGCCACCGACGCCGCGATCAGGATCCCCTCGAGCAGCTGCGGCGCGGCGCGCGGGATCAGCCGGGCGCCCACCACGGCCGCCGCGAAGACGCAGAGGTAGGTGAAGGTGCGTCCCGCCTCGACGTAGGTGAGCTCGGGCGAGATCGACCACAACACGGACAGCGCGGTCAGGAGCGCGAAGAGTGCGAACAGGAGGAGCGTCGTGGTCCCGTGCGCGAGACCAGGGCGTCCCCAGAAGAGGGCCGCGGCGATGATCACGGCGCTCACGAGGACGAGCGCGACCTCGGTCACGGTCGTGCGCGTGAGCTCCGTGCCTCCCTCGGCTCCGAACGCGACGGCAATGAGGCCGCCGCCGAGTATCAGCGGGAGTGCTCTAGCTGCGACGGCCGATGAACGGAACACGCCAGCTCGGCATCTTTGACAGGAACCCGATCCGCGCGATGGCCGGCACGCGCTCCCGAAGCGAGCCGACGCCGCTCACCATCGCGAGGGCACACAGAAGGATCAGCGCGAGCAGCAGCGGCAGCGGCAGCTCGTTCGCGGCGCCGCGCAGGTTGAAGAACCCGCTGCCGTCGGGCTCGAGGCTGTTGCCGCCCACGTCGAGCTTGGGCTGCCCCTCGCCCGCGGCGATCGCGTTCAGGTCGGCGGCGTCCGTGGTTTGGGCCGCAGCCTCGCCGGCCGGGTCGGTGCCGCCGATGCCGGGGCTGCCGGTTCCACCACTCAGATCCGAACCGCCCTTGATCGCGCTGGCGATCACGTCGCGGCAGTCCGAGTACTCGTCGAGGTCGGCCGGGAGGTTGTTCCTCGCCCGGCGCAGCTCCGAGTTCGAGTACTTGGCGTCGAGCTTGCCGTCCTTGGCGCAGTCGCGGATCACCTGGTCCGCGCTCGCGGACGCGGTCGCCGGCAGCGCGAGCGCCATCAGCGCGCCAAGGATCAGCAGATGTCGGGCTGTACGAAACACAGGTGAATGGGGGTTCCGTGGAGCGGCCTCGGCAGGCGGCCGCCCAGCGACGCTAGCAATTGATGTGCCTATTTCTCAGATCCCTAAACGTTTGTGACCCGCCGCATAAGGCAAAGTTGCGGCCGTGCCGCCGCGTGTCGCAATCGTCCCTCCCGTCCCGGTCCCCTACCGCGAGCCTCTTTTCCGGGCGCTGGCGCAGCGGGGGGAGGTCGACCCTCATGTGATCTACCTGTCGGGGAGCCAGGCCGGCTGGGACCAGCCGGCCGACTGGTTCGCGGCCGCGGACGGCTACTCGAGCGAGCTGCTCTCGGCGTGGCAGCGCTCGCGCGCCGGGCGCGCGCCCGTGACGGTGGCGCGCGGGCTCGGCCCGGCCCTGTCGCGCTCGCGGGCCGAGTGCGTGGTGAGCTGGGAGTTCGGGCCCGCGACGCTGCGGGCGCTCGCGTGGGGGCGGCGGCGGCGTGTACCGGTGCTGGTGTTCAGCGAGCTGACGGGGTGGAGCGACGCCGCGCTCGGCGACCTCCAACGGCGCGTGCATCGCGCGCTGGCGCCGCGCGTCGACGGCTTCGTGGTGGCCTCGTCGCAGGGGGCTGGGCGGCTGCGCGCCATGGGCGTCCAGGCGGATCGCATCGAGGTGGCGCTCCAGAGCGCGGACGTGGCTGCGCTGCGTGCGGCTCGGCCGCCGCGTGCGGGTGGTCGGCCGGTGCGCGTGCTCGCGGTGGCGAGGCTGGTGCCCGACAAGAACCTGGACGCTCTGCTCGACGCGTTCGCCGGCGCCGGCTTTGCGGAGGGGGAGGCGGAGCTCGAGCTGCGCGGAAGCGGGTCGCTCGAGCCGGAGCTCCGGGCCCGGGCCGAGCGGCTCGGGGCCGCCGTGACGTTCCCGGGGCCGGTACCGCCCGGAGAGCTCGGCGCGGTCTACGCGGGCGCGGATGCGCTCGCGCTCGTGAGCACGTACGAGCCGTTCGGCGTCACGCTGCGCGAGGGCGCGGCAGCCGGTCTGCCGCTGATCGCCTCGGAGCGCGCGGGCGCGGTCGGTGACGTCGCTGTGGACGGCGAGAACGCGCTCGTGATCGCCCCGGACGACCGCGCGCAGATCGTGGCGGCGCTCCGCCGGGTGGTGCGCGAGCCGGATCTCCGCGAGCGCCTGGCCGCCGGCAGCCTGGCCGTAACGGCGCGCCACCCGCCGGAGGCGGACGCCGAGGCCTGGGAGCGCGCGATCCTCCGGGCGACGGGGGTCCGTTAGCCGAGCAGCGCCGGCACGAGCTCGTCGCTGACCGTCGCCTGCACGGCGTCCGAGCGATACGGCCGCAGGAGCTCTGCCGCGCGCGCCCGGTACGCCGTGGCCGCGTCCTCGGAGAGCTCGAACGCCGCGGCGATGGCCGGCGCGAGCGCGGCGGCATCGATCGCGCCGGCCACGAGCGAGGGGTCGAGCCGGCGCGCCAGCCGCGCTCCTTCGTAGGGGCCGCCGGAGGGCACAGTGGCGAGCAGCGCCCCGTCGGCGAGCGCCTCGAGCGGCGCTTGCCCCCAGTCCTCCCAGCGCGCACCGTGCACGAACAGCTGGGCGTGGCGCAGGCGCGCGCGGAACTCGGAAGCGGGCACGGTTCCACGCAGATCGAGCGAGTCCGGCTCGGGGACGCCGCTGCGGCGCAGGTGCGAGCGCGCCCAGCCGGGATCGAGCCCGTAGACCTCGAGCCGGGCGCCCTCCGGTGCGCCGGACGCCCAGGCACCCACGACGATCTCGAGCCCCTTCGCCTTCGGGTCCGAGACATACGCCACGGCGACGCGCTCGCGGGTGGGATCGGAATCCGGCGGCGAGGGGTCGATCGGCGGCGACACGACGATCGCGCGCGCCGCGCCGTCCGGCAGCGCCTCCGCGCCGGCGACGCTGAACGGGATCGTGACGAGGGCGCGGCTCATCGCTCGCCGCTCGAGCGTGTGCAGCAGCGCGTTCCGCGCTCCGGGCCTGTTGACGCGCGCGGGCGCGTCGAAGCGCACGGCGTACGGGATCGGCAGGGCCGGCAGCAGCATCGCGGCGGTGGTGGAGGAGACGATCAGCGCCCGCGGCTCGAAGCGCTCGACGGCTGTCCGCACGGCGCGGCGAGCCGCGTGCATCTCCACGAGGTCGTTGATCGGATAGCCGCGGCGAAGGCGGTCGGCCGCGCCGCGCCCGACCGCCACGATCTCCGTGGAGGCACCGGCTCGCTCCAGCTGGCCCGCCAGCGTCTCGTCGGCCACTCGCCAGCCGAGCGTCGTGCCGAGCGAGACGAGCAGGACGTCAGGCCTGGCCACGCCGAATCGCCTCCTCGAAGGCGTGCTCGTAGCGCTCGACCATGCGCTCGCCGGTGAAGTGCTCGCGCTGGCGCCGCCTGCCGTCGGCGCCCATCGCGTCGGCGCGCGCGGGATCGGCGGCGAGCGCGAGCAGGGCGCGGGTCAGGGCGGCCACGTCGCCTGGAGGGACGACCAGGCCTGTCTCGCCGTCGGACACGAGGTCGGGTACGCCGCCCACGTCGGTGGCGACCACCGGCCGTGCCAGCGCCATCGCCTCGATGATGCTCATCGGAAGCGCCTCGGCCTCGCTCGGGAGGCACATCACCCCGGCGGCGGCGATCAGCTCGAGCGCGTCCCGGCGCGCGCCGAGCAGCGTCACGCCGTGCCTGGCGGCCGCCGGGGCGAGCCGCTCGCGCTCCGGCCCCTCGCCGGCCACGAAGCCGCGGACCGCCGCGTTCTCGCGCCGTGCGGCGCCCACCGCCTCGACGAACAGGTCAACGCGCTTCTCCGGCCGCAGCCCGGCCACGCAGAGGGCGCTGAATCCGTCACCCCCGAGCTCGGGCGAGGGGGTGACCGCGTCGACATCGCCGGCGAACACCCCGTTCGGAATCACCTCGATACGGCCGCGCGGGTACCCCAGCGCCTCGAGCGGCGCGACCTGTCGCGTCGTCACGGCGACCACCTCGTCGATCGCGCGCGCCACGAGCCGGGTGAGAGCGCGCTGGTGGGGCCGGGGCGGCACGAGCCGGCCCGCCGGGGTGAGCGGCGTGTGCTCGTTGTAGACGTGCACGGCTCGCGAGCGCCGCGCTATCGCCTCGCCCATGAGCTGCCCGCTCACGCCGCGCGTGACCACCGCGTCGGGACCGAACGCGGCGGCCGCGGACATGGCTCGGCGCAGGCCGCGCGGGTCCACACGCCTGCTCAGGCCGAGGCACTCCGCAGGCACTCCGCGCGCCTCGACCTCGTCGAAGAACGGCCCCCTGGCGGCGAGCGTGAGCAGCTTCACCTCGGCGCCCCGCTCGGCAAGCGCCGGAATCAGGGTGGCCCAGTGGCGCTCCGCGCCGCCGGTGCGCATGTCCGGGCACAGAAACAGGAGCCGCATGTCAGCCGCCCCGCCCGCGCGCCGTCCGGTGGGC
>DASYMP010000067.1:0-2057 GCA_036009005.1 Thermoleophilaceae bacterium
CGAGACCAGGTCCAAGGGCTACTTCCGTTCGTCTCCCTCCACCGCGTTCGATCAGTACCTTCAGGACATCCAGAAGCTGCCGCTGATCAGTGACGCCGCCGAAGAGCGGCGCCTGGCACGACTGGCCCAGAAGGGGGACGAAGCCGCCGCCGAGCGGCTCGTGACGGCGAACCTCCGCTTCGTCATCTCGTACGTGAAGAAGTACCAGGGCCACGGCCTCGATCTCTCCGAGCTCGTCGCCATCGGGAACGAGGGCCTCCTCAAGGCGGTCCGCAAGTTCGATCCCGACCAGGGGGTGAAGTTCATCTCCTACGCCGTGTGGTGGGTGCGCCAGGCCGTCCTCAAGGCGCTCGCCGAGCAGACCCGCAGCGTCCGCATCCCGCTCAACCAGAACTCGCAGCTCATCCGCCTCGCGCGCGCCGAGACGATCCTCGCCCAGGTCCTCAAGCGCGACCCCACCGAGAACGAGATCTCCCGGCTCCTCGAGGAGACCCCCGAGGCCGTCCGCGCCGCGAAGCAGATGTCGAGCACCGAAGTCTCGCTCGACGCCCCCATCGACCGCTCCGACCGCGAAGCCTCCACCCTCGGCGAACGTTTCGCCGGCGTCGACGGCACCGAGATCGAGGACACCACGGACTACAAGCTCATGAAGGAGTTCATCGAGCGCGTGTTCCGGAAATACCTCACGCCGCGCGAACGCAAGATCCTCTTCCTCTACTACGGCCTCGACGAGAGCGGCGAGCCGATGACGCTCGAGAAGATCGGCGCGCTCATGGGCGTCACGCGCGAGCGCATCCGCCAGATCCGCGAGCGGGCGTTCGAGAAGCTCCGCGAGTCGCCCGACGGCCGCGCCCTCGCCGGGTTCTGGCAGGCGGCGTAACCCGAGCACGCATCAGACGACGGACACCACGGGGCGGAGAGATCATCTCTCCGCCCCGCGTCGTTCGTCCGGCTGTAAATTGTCCGCAGTGCCGGTGCATCATCCCTCCCCAGGATCCGTGAGCGAGCCCATCCCCGCTGGCCGCATTCCCGCCATCGTCAACGTCGCCTCCGGCACCGCCGACGAGGCGCGCACGGCGCTGGCCGCGAGCGGGGCGTTCGACGTCCACGAGGTCGAGCCGCAGGCCATCGCGTCCACGGTGAAGGCGCTCGCCGCCGGCGGCGCCCGCCGCATCCTCGTGGCCGGCGGCGACGGCACGATCGGCACCGCCGCCGCCGCGCTCGTGGAATCCCCCGCCGAGCTGGCCGTGCTCCCCGGCGGCACCCTCAACCACTTCGCGCGCGATTTCGGCATCAGCACCGTCGCCGCGGAAGCGGTGAAGCTCGCGACGTCGGGCACCTGCCGCGGCGTCGACGTCGGCATGGTGAACGGCACGCTCTTCCTCAACACGAGCAGCGTGGGCGCGTACGTGCGCTTCGTGCGCGTGCGCGAGACGCTCGAGCGCAGCTTCGGCTACCGGCTCGCCTCCGCGCTGGCGGCGTTCCGCATCCTGTTCACGCTGCGGCTGATGGCGGTCGAGGTCGTGGTCGACGGACGGAAGCGCATCTACCGCACGCCGCTTGTCTTCATCGGCGTCGGCGAGCGTCACCTCGCGCTTCCGGGGCTCGGCCAGCGCGCACCAGGCGGCAAGCGCGGTCTCCATGTGATCGTCGTGCGCGGCCGCTCTCGGGCACGCCTGCTGGCCCTCGGCCTCGCCGCCGTGGCGCGCGGGAAGGATTCGGTGTCCGGCACGCCGGAGCTGGACAGCTTCATCGTGGACTCGCTGCGCATCGACATGCGCGGCATGGGCACCGTGGCCGTGGACGGAGAGATCGTGTCCCTCCACGCGCCGCTCGAGTACACGCTCCGGCGCGATGCGCTCACGGTCGTGCTTCCGCCGCCCGACAGCCTGCTGGCCGAGTCGGCCTGACGCCATGACGACGTCGGCCCTCCCCCACGCCGACTCCGCGCTCGCGGCGCGGCTCGCCGCCATCGTCGGCGAGCGGCGAGTGCTCGTGCGCGCCGGCGAGCTGCGCTCCTACGAGTCGGACGGGCTGCCGGGCTATCAGGCCCGCCC
>DASYMP010000068.1:0-27616 GCA_036009005.1 Thermoleophilaceae bacterium
GCGGCTCGGAGGCGGGCCGCCGCCTGATCGACTCCGGTGGGTCAGGACCGGCCGAGCTGATCGCTCGCCACCTCCGCCCGCGGCCTAGGCTCGAGGCCGGACGCGCGCTGGGTGCCGCGGGGGCGACGGCGATGATCGACCTGAGCGACGGGCTCGCCACGGACGCGCGCCACGTGGCGGAGCGCAGCGGGGCGGAGCTGCGCGTGCGGCTCGCGGACGTGCCGCGCCCCGACGGCGTCAGCCCGGAGGAGGCCGTGACCGGCGGCGACGACTACGAGCTGCTCGTGACCATCCCACCTGAGCGACGTGAGGCTGCCGAAGCCGCGGCAGCACTCACGTGGGTCGGCGAGGTGTCAGGCGGCGCGGGCCTCGTTCTGCTCGGCCCCGACGGAGCCGTCGAAGGGCTCCGGGGCTACCAGCATCCATGAGCGCAGCACCGCCTCGGCGACCACGCTCGGCTCGACTACATACTCGTCCCGCTCGACGCTCGACAGGAGCATCGGATCAATTCCCCTAGCTGACATGCGGTGTACCTCCCTTTGTACACCCCGCTTATCGGCAGCACCTCCGAAGCCTTACACCTGAACATCCGGCCACCTGAGCGCGGCCTCGGCGGTCGCGCATGCAGACGCCAGCATCACGCACCCGATCAGCGACGTGACGATCCCGACGCTGTGGCCGGTGGCGAGCATGAGCACGTACCAGAGCCCGGACAGCGGATCGAGCGACAGCGCGAACAGGTGGTAGACGGCGACGAGCAGCACCGGCGCCGCGCCCACCGCGATCAGGGTGAGACGGGTGCGCCGCGACGGCAGCGGCCGCGTGAGCGCGAGGAGCGTCCAGAGGTGGGCCGCCGGCACGACGAGCAGCCCGGCGTACGGGTTCGCCAGCCAGAGCAGCACCGATCCCAGCGCGATCGTCAGGCCGAGCGCCACGCCGCCACCGAGGTCCGGCGGCTGCTCTAGCTCGGGGTCCGGGCGGGTGGCGAGCCAGCGTGCGAGCACGAACGCGAGCGCCATGGCCACCAGCACGCCGGCGAGCACCGCCAGGGCCGCGCCGTCCAGCGGCAGCGCCGCGGGTGGCACCGGCGCGGGCGGTGGCGACGGAGTGGCGTCGACCAGCGCCAGCACCTGGGCGAGCGCGAGCGCCGCGAGGAACGGGGCGAGCCAGGCGCCGAGCCAGCGAAACCAGCGCAGCACGTCGACCTGGCGGCGGCGGGCGCGCGCGAGCGCGTCCACGGACGCGACCAGGACCGGCAGCAGGAGCGCGCCCGCGAGCAGCGACAGGACCCAGCCCGGCAGCACCTGGCTCACGGCCTGGATGTAGCTCTTCGGCCCGTGCTCCGGGCGCCCACCCTCGTCGAGCGCGGTGATCGTCCGGAGCGTCGCGCGGCCGAGCTCGCCGAGCCGGTCGGCGTCGATCGCCTCGACGGGCCCGTCGCCGTCCGGGGGCAGCTCCCCGCTGCCCGAGATCCGGACGGCGTCGTAGCCCTGCTCGAGGAGCACCCCCTGGGCGCCGATCCCGATCGGGAAGGACAGCCGTGCGAGCTGGCCGAACGTGCTGCTTCCACCCGCTGAGCGGCCCAACTCCTGGCGAATCGACTCCGCCGCCGTGCGCTGAAGCGCGATCCCCGCGCGCGTCGGGTCATTCGACCAGGCCTGGAGGATCGGCCCGTGGTTCGTGGCCGAACCGAGGTCCGACATCACGAGCACGGCGTCGACGAGGTCCGGCGCGGGCAGGGCGTCCACGAGCTCGCGCGTGCCCACCTCGCCGAGGCTCGAGCCGTCCACCGACGCCAGCACCAGCGTCTTGCGCGACGGGCGCCCCTGGTAGACACGGGCGAGCTGCATCAGCGCGGCGGTGTCGGCGGCGCTCCCCGGCGCGTCCGGAACCGTGACGGCGTCGCGTGCGGCCACGATCACGATCTGGCGGCGCGAGCTGCCCGCGCGCCGGCCGATCACGTTGACGAGCTCCTGACCCGCGTGGGTGAAGTGCTGGAGCAGCGGACGCGGCCCGCGGCCCGCGCGGAATCCGCGTGCGGCGAACGTATCGGCGACGAGCTGGGCGGTGCCGCGGTCGCCCGCCGAGCCGGCGCGGCGATCGGGTGCCTGGGCCACGATGCGCGACGCCAGCTCGCTGGCCTGCGCGCCGTCGAACAGCACGTCCGCCGCCAGCCCCTGCGCCACCGGGCGCGGCCGGCTCTGGAACGAGAACATCGTGAGCACGAGCGCCAGGAGGGCCGGGACGAAGGCCGCGCGGTAGATCCTTGGCTCTATCACTCGGGGGCAACCTACAATCCGGAGGGTTGTCGGTTGCTGCCCCACGCATCCTGCTCGTCGACGACGAGCTCTCCGTGCAGAAGCTGCTCACGTATCCGTTGCGCAAGGAGGGCTACGACGTCATTCCCGCGCTCGACGGGCGCGAGGCGCTCGATCGCCTGCGTGACGACAACTTCGACCTCGTCGTCCTCGACGTGATGCTGCCGCGGATGGACGGGTTCGACGTGTGCCGCGCGATCCGCTCGCGCAGCACGGTGCCGATCATCATGCTCACCGCGAAGACCGAGGAGACGGACAAGGTGCTCGGGCTCGAGCTCGGCGCGGACGACTACATCACCAAGCCGTTCTCGGTCCGCGAGTTCCGCAGCCGCGTCAAGGCCGTGCTGCGCCGCGCCGCCCTCGCCCAGCCGGAAGCGCAGTTCGAGGAGCCGATCGACACGGGCGAGCTCCACCTCGACTTCGAGAAGCGCATGGTGCTGGTCCGGGGCGAGCCCGCCCGGCTCACCTACGTGGAGTTCGAGATCCTGGCCGCGCTCGCGCGCGCGCCCGGGCGCGTCTTCAGCCGGACGATGCTCCTGGAGCGCGTCTGGGGCGACGCCGCCTACCGCGATCCGCGCACGATCGACGTGCACATCCGCCACCTGCGCGAGAAGCTCGAGGCGGAGCCGAAGACGCCGGAGCTGATCCTCACGGTGCGCGGCGTGGGCTACCGCTTCAGGGACTCGTGAGCCAGCTGCGCTCGCTTCGCCACAAGCTCGCGCTCATCTTCTTCCTCATCACGGCGGCCGCCTTCTCCGCGATCTTCTTCGGGGTCGTCCCCCAGCTCGAGCAGAGCCTGAAGGAGCAGCGGCTCAACAGCCTCGAGGACGAGGCGCGCACGGCGAGGCCGGCGCTCGAGCTGCCGCTCGTGGGAGGCAGGCAGCCGTCGGCCAAGGAGCTCGCCGCGCGCGTGCGCCGAGCCGAGGACGCCACGGACGCCAAGCTCACGCTCCAGGACTGGCAGCAGCACGCCACGAACGAGCGCTTCCCCGGCTTCTATCCCCTCACGGACAAGGGCGAGCCGCAGCCGTTCGACGAGAACCTCGCGCGCCGGGCCATCGACACGCGGCGGATGCAGCGCGGCTACCGAACCTTCCGCGGCGGCGAGATAGGCGTGGTCGTGCAACTTGTGAAATCACCGAGCGCCAACCCGCGCGTGGCGTTCTACTCGCGTGACTTCGAGGACGTCCAGGCGACCGTGGCGTTCGTCCGCAAGCGCGTCCTGATCGCCACGCTCGCGGCGCTCCTGATCGCGCTGATCGGCGGTTATCTCGTGGCGGCCAGGCTGGCGCGCCGAGTCGGACGGCTCGAGCGCGCGGCGCGCCAGGTGGCGCGCGGGCGCTTCGTGGAGCCGCTGCCCGCCACCTCGCGGGACGAGATCGGCCAGCTCACCGACACGTTCAACCGGATGCAACAGCAGCTCCGGCGCGTCGACGTGGCTCGCAAGGAGTTCATCGCCACGGCCTCGCACGAGCTGCGCACCCCGATCTTCTCGCTCGGCGGGTTCGTGGAGCTGCTCCAGGACGAGGATCTCGACGAGGAGACGCGGCGCGAGTTCCTCGAGACGATGAGCGAGCAGGTGGAGCGCCTCCAGAAGCTGTCCGTGAACCTGCTCGACCTGTCGCGGCTCGACTCCGGCTCGGTCGAGCTCCACACCGAGCCGGTGGATCTGGCGGAGCTCACGCGCTCGATCGCCGGCGAGTTCCATCCGCGTCTCGCGGAGCACCACACGGAGCTCGTGCTCGACGTGCCCGAGGACGGCCCGAGCGCCTCCTGCGACCGGGAGCGTGTGGCTCAGATCATGCGTATCCTGCTCGACAACGCCCTCCGCCACACGCCCGAGGGCACCGACGTGACCGTGAGCGCATCCCGCTACAACGGCGCCACCGAGCTCACGGTGGCCGACACCGGCCCCGGCCTTCCGGCCGGCGCGCGCCACAAGGTCTTCGAGCGCTTCTACACCGGCGACGCCGCGCGCGGGGCGGGCCTCGGGCTCGCGATCGCTCGTGAGCTGGCCGAACGGATGGACGGGCGGCTCGTGCTCCAGACCGACACCGGCAACACCGCCTTCACGCTCGAGCTGCCGGCCGACGGGAACGACGGGTGAGGCGAGCGGCGGCAGCGGCCGCCGCCATGCTTGCCATCGCCGCGGCGGGCTGTGACGTGAACGGCGACGGCGGAGCCGGCAGCGGCGGCGGCGAGAAGGCGTCGCGCAGCGAGGTCACGACCACGCGCGTGCAGGTGGTCGAGGGCCTGGGCCGGGAGGGCGGTTTCGACCCAGCCGCGATCTACAAGCGGCTGTCTCCGGGCGTGGTGACGATCCTGTCGCTCTTCAAGGGCGACCGCAACAACCTGCTGGACGACCAGGGCGAGGGCGGGCAGGGCTCCGGCTTCGTGCTCGACGGCGACGGCTACATCGCCACGAACGCGCACGTCGTCACGACGGACCGCGGCGACAGCACCGCGCTGGCGGACCAGGTCTTCGTGGAGTTCTCCGACGGCAACCGGGTCGCCGCGACGGTCGTGGGCCACGACCTGAACGCCGACGTGGCCCTGCTGAAGGTCGACCCGGACGGGCTCTCGCTCACGCCGCTCAGGCTGGGCGAATCGAAGCCGCTCCAGGTGGGCGAGCCGGTGGCGGCCATCGGCAGCCCGTTCGGGGAGCGCCAGTCGCTCTCGATCGGCGTCGTCTCCGCGCTCGACCGCACGATCGAGTCGCTCACCCAGTTCGAGATCGGCGACGCGATCCAGACCGACGCCGCGATCAACCCCGGCAACTCGGGCGGCCCGCTGCTCGACGCCGAGGGCCGCGTGATCGGCATCAACGCCCAGATCAAGTCGCAGTCGGGCGGCGGCGAGGGCGTGGGCTTCGCGGTGCCGGTGGACGCGGTGCGGCGCTCGCTCCACGAGCTGCGCGCGAAGGGGCGCGTGGACTACGGCTACCTCGGCGTGGAGACGCTGACGCTCTGGCCGCAGCTCGCCGATCGGCTCGACGTCGGCGCGGACGCCGGAGCGCTCGTGCAGAGCGTGGTGGACGGAAGCCCGGCCGAGCAGGCGGGAATCGAGTCCGGCACCGAGGAGATCACGTTCCAGGGCCAGACTCAGATCCAGACCGGTGGCGACCTGATCGTCGGCGTGGACGGCCGCGAGCTCACGCCGGAGCACGACCTGGCCGACGAGATCAGCGCGCACGGCACGGGCGAGCACGTCCAGCTGAACCTCGTGCGCGAGCGGAAGCACATCTCGGTCGAGGTCGAGCTGGGCAAGCGCCCGGCCCGCGCGGCGCCCTAGCGTGCGCGAGCTCGTTCGCGACCTCGCCGTGGCGCTCCGCGAGCGCGTGCTGCCGCACCTGGGCTCGCACGCGGGCCGCGTCCACGAGGCGGAGGCCGCCGGTGGCGACGTGACGTTCGCGATCGACGCCGAGGCTGAGCGCGAGCTGGAGGCCTTTCTCGCCGAGCGCGCTCCGGACGTGGCGTTCTACTCGGAGGACCGCGGGCTCGTGGAGCCCGCCGGCGGCGCGCGCTTCGTACTCGTGGTCGATCCGATCGACGGCACGCGCCCGGCGCTCGCGGGCCTGGAGTCCTGCTGCGTGTCGGTGGCGGCTGCTCCGCTCGGCGGCGGCGAGCCGGCGATGGGCGACGTGACGGTGGGCTGCGTGGTCGAGATCCCCTCGGGGCAGCTGTTCCTCGCGGAGCGCGGCGCCGGCGTGGTCGAGGGACCGCCGGTGGTGCTGTCGCCGAACGAGCGGATCGAGCGGATGTTCTGGACCTATGGGTTCCGCGGACGGCCCGCGCGGCCGATGGCGGAGGTGCTCGGCGACCTGATCGACGCGTCGTCGGTCGGAGGGGCGACGTTCGAGCTCGGGTCGGCCGCGTTCGACATGACGAGGATCGCCACGGGCCAGCTCGACGCGTACGTGGAGCCCGGCCCGCGGCTAGTCGACGAGGTCGAGGGGATGCGGGCGCAGTTCGAGCGCGTGGGCGGGGGAGCCGTCCTCAACAACTCGCCGTACGACCTCGCCGCGGCCACGCTGATCCTCGAGGAGGCGGGCGCGGTGGTCACGGACGCCTACGGCCGCGCGCTGTCGGCCTGCCCGCTGCTGGGCTCGGCGCACGAGTTTCAGATGTCGGTGGTGGCGAGCGGCAACGCCGCGCTGCACCGCGCAATCCTGGACGCGCTCGATGCAGGCTTTCTGCGCGTTTCTGGGTAGGGTGCCCGACGTGGACTCATCGCAGGCGACGGACAGCCGGGACGTCTCGCTGACGATCCCCGCGAGACCGGACTATCTGGTGCTCGCCCGGCTGGCGCTGTCCGCGGTCTGCAGGCTCACGCCGCTCTCGCCCGAGGAGGTGGCCGACCTCAAGCTCGCGATCACCGAGGCGGCCAACGACTTCGTGGACGAGAGCCGCGGGCTCGACGACGAGAGCAGGCTGAGTTTCTCCTTCAACCTCGGTGACGACCGGCTCGTGATGGACCTGGATGGCCCGGCCGGTCCGGTGGCGTCCTCCGAGCAGGAATTGAGCCGCGCGATCATCGAGGCGACGGTCGACGAGGCGGACTTCGAGTCCGGCCGCACGCGGCTCGTCAAGTACCTCGCCGAGACTGGATAGTCTGCCGCGCTGTGCTGACGCCGGTTTCCGTAGGTAACAAGAGCCTCGCGGACTACACCCACCTGGTTGGACGGTCCTTGATCGAGGAGATCCGTGAGCTCTCGAAGGACCTCGAGGGCCTGCGCGTGCTCCACCTGTCCGCGACCGCGTTCGGCGGCGGCGTGTCGGAGATCCTCTACACGCTGATCCCGCTGATGAACGACGTGGGCATCGACGCCCAGTGGCAGGTGATGCTCGGCCGCGAGGAGTTCTACAACGCGACGAAGCGGCTCCACAACGCGCTTCAGGGCAACCCGGACTCGCTCAGCGACGAGGAGTGGGACGTCTACGCGCGCTACAACGAGCTGAACGCGAAGGAGGTCGAGGGCGGCTGGGACGTGATCATCGTCCACGACCCACAGCCCGCCGGCATCCGCGCGCACGTGCCCGAGAAGTCCGGGAGCTGGATCTGGCGGTGCCACATCGACCTGTCCACGCCGAACCCCGACGCGATCGACCACATCGTGCCGCTGGTGCGCGACTACGACGCGTCGGTCTGGCACCTCCAGCAGTACGTGCCCGCGTCACTCGACGGCGCCCTCGGCCGCGTGAACATCTGCCCGCCCGCGATCGACCCGCTGTCGCCGAAGAACATGGCCCTGTCGCCGGAGGACGCCGCGTTCGTGTGCGACCAGTTCGGCATCGACGTGGACCGCCCGCTGATCTGCCAGGTCTCGCGCTTCGACCCCTGGAAGGATCCGATGGGCGTGATCGACGCCTACCGCCTGGTCACCCAGGAGATGCCCGACGTGCAGCTCGCGCTCGTGGGCTCGATGGCGACCGACGATCCCGAGGGCTGGGAGTTCTTCAACTCCACGATGGCCTACGCCGAGGGTGACCCGGACATTCACATCCTCAACAACCTGAACCAGGTCGGGGCGATCGAGGTGAACGCGTTCCAGTCACAGGCCGACGTCGTGATCCAGAAGTCCACGCGCGAGGGCTTCGGGCTCACGGTGTCCGAGGCGCTCTGGAAGGGGCGCCCGTTCATCGGCGGCGACGTGGGTGGCATCCCGCTTCAGGTCCAGGACGGCGAGACGGGCTACCTCGTCTCCTCGCCGGAGGAGTGCGCCGACCGCGCGCTCCGCATCCTCAGGGAGCCCGACCTCGGCAAGCGGCTCGGCCGCGCCGGCAAGGAGCACGTGCGAACCCACTTCCTGACGCCGCGCCTGCTGCGCGACTGGCAGAAGATCTTCCGGGAACGGAGATGACCAAGGACACGCCGCTCGTCCTCGTCTCGAACCGCGGCCCGGCCACGTTCGAGGATGGGGAGGCGCGGCGTGGAGGCGCCGGCGGCCTCGTGACGGCGTTGAAGGGCCTGGTGCACCACCGCGACGCGGTCTGGGTGGCGTCGGCGATGAGCGACGAGGACGTCGCGATGTCGGAGCAGCACGGCGGGCGCTCGTTCCCGGTGGAGGTCGACGACGACACCTACCGCGTGCGGCTCGTGGCGAGCGACCCCGAGGCCTACGACCGCTTCTACAACGTCGTGGCGAACCCGATGCTCTGGTTCATCCAGCACTACCTCTGGGACCTCTCGAACGCGCCCGACATCCGCCAGCACGAGGTCGACGCCTACGAGCAGGGCTACTGCAAGGTCAACGAGGACCTCGCGCGCGCGGTGCTGTCTGAGCTCGAGGACGAGGAGGACGCCGTGGTGATGCTCCACGACTACCACCTCTACATCGCGCCGAAGTTCATCCGCCAGGAGCGGCCGGACCTGTTCCTGCACCACTTCATCCACATCCCCTGGACCCAGCCCGACGCCTGGCGGGTGCTCCCCGCGGACATGCGCGAGGACATCTACGAGGGCATCCTCTCGAACGACATCATCGCCTTCCACACGCGCTCCTACCGGCGCAACTTCCTGCTCTGCTGCCGCGAGCTGTTCGATCTCGAGGTCGACGAGGAGGCCGGCGTCGTGAAGTTCGACGGGCGCGACGTGTGGGTGCGCTCCTACCCGCTTCCGATCTCGGCCGAGACGTTCCAGCGGACCGCGCAGCGCCCGGCCGTGCACGGCTACGAGCGGGAGATCCTGCGCCGCCGCCGCGAGCACCTGATCCTGCGCGTGGACCGCGCCGACCTCTCGAAGAACGTGCTGCGCGGCTTCACGGCGTTCGACCTCTTCCTCGAGCAGCACCCCGAGTTCCACGAGCAGGTCACGTTCATCGCCCATCTGATCCCGTCGCGGCAGGATGTGGCGGAGTACGCCGAGTACCTGGAGCGGATCGAGGCGCTCGTGGCGGTCGTGAACCACCGACACGGCACGACCGACTGGATGCCGATCGAGCTGCGACTGCGCGAGAACCTCGAGGAGGCGATCGCCGCGTACAAGCACTACGACCTGCTGATGGTGAACGCGATGTTCGACGGGATGAACCTGATCGCCAAGGAGGGCCCGCTCGTGAACGAGCGCAACGGCGTCTCGCTCCTGAGCGAGAACACCGGCGCGCACGAGGAGCTGGCGGAGTTCGCGCTGTCGGTGAACCCCTTCGACGTCCAGGAGCAGGCCGACGCGATCCACCGCGCCCTGACGATGTCCGCCGAGGAGCGCTCCTGGCGCGCCGTGGGTCAGAAGCGAATCGTCACCTCCCGCAACCCGGGCGACTGGGTCGACGACCAGCTGGCCGACATCGAGCGCAAGCGCACCGCTAGGGCGGCGGATCCGGCGTGAACTCGCCGGAGGCGGGCGCGCGCGGCGCCGGTGCGCTCCGCCCCACCGGTCTCGCCGGACCCACGGGATCCGATTGCGGTGAAGGGTGCGTTGACTCGGCGTTTCGGGGGTCCGTGGACGTCTGACCGTGTATTACACGGTCAAGTGACCCCGGACCCCCCGGAGAGCCACCCTTCAATGCCCGCCGTCGACCCCGCCGGACCCGGCGATCCGCTCGAGAGAACCCCGCGCGAGGCAACCTCAGCCGCGGCACGCCCGCCAGCCTGAGCGCCTGCGCCACCCTCGGCGCGGGCGGAGAGCGGCGCGGCGGGTCCGGCCTGTGCGTCGCTATCAGCGCTCCGGCGCCCAGCAGGGCCGCCAGGCGCGCCACGTTTCGCCACCGAACCTTTCGCCGGGCCATGTCCCGTGAAGGCGCTGCCCGGCTGGGGTTCGCCCCGCTTCGCTATCGTGGCCGGTCGCATGTCGCGCCTCTACGACCTCATGTTGCTCGTCGACCCGAACGCTCCCGAGGAGCGGCGCAACGCCGTGCTCGCCGAGACCGAGTCGATGATCAACGACGGCGGGGGCACCCTGGTCGCCAATCACGACTGGGGCCACCGCCGCATGGCGTACGAGATCGATCATCGGCCCGAGGCGGACTACACGCTCTACCAGTTCGAGGGCGACAACCCGCTCCTCGACCGCCTGAACCAGCGGCTTCGGATCATGGACGGCCTGCTGCGCTTCCGGATCATCAAGATCAAGCCCGGCCAGCCGACCCCGCCGCCGCCGGACCAGCAGGCACCCCGCCGCCGCGACGACCGCGAGGCGCAGGACACGAGGGTCGCCGCCCGCGCAGCCGCGGACGCGCCCGCCGCCGACGCGGCCGAGGACTTCGCAGCACCCGCCGGCGTGGAAGCCGGCGCTGCTGGCGCCGAGGCGGCCGCCCCCGCGCCGGGAGCCGGGGATGCGCCCGCTCCCGAGACGCCCGCCGCGGACACCGCACCAAGCGATGCAGCCGCCCCCGATGCGGCCGTTGCGCCGGCGGACGCGCCCACTTCGGACGCACCCACCTCCGACGCACCCACCTCCGACGCACCCGCCCCTGACGCGCCCGCCGTCGAGGACGCCGCTCCAGACGCGCCTGCCGGCGGGTCGGACGCTCCGGCCGCCGACGAGTAGCGCTCGGCCTCAGGCCCGCTCGCGCACGCAGGCGTCCAGCTGGATGCCCACCAGGAACGCGTTCGCCAGCAGCCAGAGGTAGATCAAGAGCACGAAGAACGTCGCCAGGTGGCCGAACACCGATTGGTACGAGGCCACGTAGGTCACGTACAGGCCGAAGCCGATCGAGGTGAGCACCCAGGCGAGCAGCACGAGCCCGGTCCCGAAGCTCGCCCACGGAACCGGTTGTCGGCTGGCCGACCCGTAGCGGACCGTCAGCCCCACGCCGACGCCGAGCACGGCGGCGGCAAGTAGCCAGCGCACCAGGAACGACAGCACGGACACCACGGCGCCGTCGTGCACGAGAAGCGGTCCGAAGCGGACGATCGCTACCGCCGTGACCACGCACACCCCCATCGCGGCTCCCAGCGCCAGCGATCGCGGCAGCAGCTCGAGGATGTTGCGGCGGCGCGGATAGCCGTAGACGCGGTCGAGCGCGGTCATCGTCACGCGAGTGGCCGCCGACAGCTCCCACAGCGTCACCGCCAGGCCCACCGTGAGCCACCAGACCTGGCGCTGGCCGAGCACCTGCCTGACCGTCTTGTCGATCAGCTCGAACGCCGGCTGCGAGACGTGTCCGCGCACGTCCGGCGCCACGTCGTCGTGCCACAGCCGCTCGAGGTCGAACAGCCCGAGCAGGGCAAGCAGAAGGAGGAGAAACGGCACCATCGCGAGGAGCGCCTGGAACGCCATCGCGCTCGCGAAGTTGGGGAGCCCGTTCCGCTGGAAGGAGCGGACCACGTCCTTGGTCAACTCCCAGAGCGGCACCCCTACCTCCTACCCCTGTAACGGAATCGCCAAAGACCCCGCTCTTTTCGGCACTTTCTTGGGCGCGATCGCCCGACCGCTCCGGGTCCGTATGTAGTCTCGATCTTCGGTTTTCGAGCAGGACAGGAGGAAGGCAGCCTCATGGCAGCAACCAACATCAACCGCGTGATCATCACCGGGAATCTCACGCGCGACCCCGAGCTCCGCCACACGAACGGTGGCACGGCGGTCTGCAGCCTGCGTGTGGCCGTGAACACGCGGCGCAAGGACCAGTCGAGCGGCGAGTGGGTCGACAAGCCGAACTACTTCGACGTCACCGTATGGGGTCAGCAGGGCGAGAATTGCGCCCAGTACCTCGCCAAGGGACGGCCGGTCGCGATCGACGGGCGGCTCGAGTGGCGCGAGTGGCAGGACAAGGAGAGCGGACAGAAGCGGCAGGCAATCGATATCATTGCCGACTCCGTGCAGTTCCTCGGCTCCCGTGAGGGCGGCGAGAACGGCGGCCGTTTCACGCCTCAGAGCGATGTGCCCGCAGATACGGCGGACTTCGCTCAGGCGCCAGTGGCCGCCGGAGGGGGCACGGACGACGACATTCCGTTCTGATCCCGGACTAGCGAGTACGCAGGAGTACAAGTGGCGAAGCAGCGTGGTGGAACACAGACGCGAGACCGGAAGCGCGGTCCGCGCGGCAAGGGCGCCCCTAGCGGGCGTTTCAAGCCCTGCCCGTTCTGCCGGGAGAAGATGGACGTCGTCGACTACAAGGACCTCTCCGCGCTGCGCCGCGCGATCAGCGACAAGGGCAAGATTCGCTCGTCGCGCGTGACCGGCGCGTGCCGCCGTCACCAGTCCCAGCTCGCAACCGCTGTCAAGCGGGCTCGCGAGGTGGGTCTCCTGCCGTACGTCGCCGACAGGTAGGCGACGGGACCAACGATGGCCCAGGCAATCCTCCTCAAGGACGTGGACAACCTCGGCGGACCCGGCGACGTCATTGACGTGTCGCCGGGATACCTCCGCAACTTCCTCGTGCCCCGCAAGCTCGCGCAGCCGGCCACGCCGGCGGCGATTGCGGACGCCGAGCGGCGGCGTGAGTCCGCCGAGCGCGCGGTCGCCGAGGCGGCCGCGAAGGCCGAGGAGACCGCGGCGCTCTTGAGGAAGACCGTCCTCACGATCTCTCACCAGGCGGGTGACGACGGCCGGCTGTTCGGCTCCGTGACCTCGCAGGAGATCGTCGACGCGATCCGTCAGGCTCGCGGGGTGCGGCTCGACAAGCGCCGCATCAAGCTGGAGGAGCCGATCAGGACCACGGGCACTCACATGGTCTCCGTCGAGGTCTCCGACGGTGTGACGGCCGACATCAAGACGATCGTCACCCCAATCGCCTAGCGTGGCAACAGCCGCTCCGCCCGCGGCGGCGGTCGGCGTCCCGCCCCATAACGAGGAGGCAGAGGCCTCCGTCCTCGGGGCGATCCTCCTGACCGAGCAGGCGCTCGACGGCGTCGTGCTCGAGATCGGCCTGCGCCCGCACGACTTCTACCGCCCGCGCCACGGCGCGATCTTCCAGGCGATGATCCGCCTGAAGGAGAAGGCGACACCCGAGGCGGTGGACGCCCTGACCGTCTCCGAGGAGCTCAGCCGCAGCGGCGACCTCGAGAAGGCGGGCGGCGAGGCGTACGTCCATTCGCTGCCGACGGTCGTGCCGGCCGTGGGCGCGGTGCTCGACTACGCGCGCATCGTCAAGGAGCATTCGCTGCTCCGCAGCGTGCTGAAGGCCACGCGCGAGATCCAGGACGACGTGGCGTCGCACAACGGCGAGGCGCGCGAGCTGATCGAGCGTGCCGAGGCGGTGCTGTTCAAGATCGGGCACGACGGCGGCACGTCGGAGATGCGCTCGCTGGAGGCGATCCTCCACGACGAGATCGACAAGCTCGAGGAGCTCTCGAAGACCGACGTCGGGCTCACCGGCACGCCCTCCGGCTTCACGGACCTGGACGCCCTCACGGGCGGCTTCCAGCCCGGCAACCTGATCGTGCTGGCCGCCCGGCCCTCGATGGGAAAGAGCGCCGCAGCCACGAACATCGCCGAGTACGCCGCGGTCGAGGCGGGCGTACCCGTGGCGCTGTTCTCACTCGAGATGTCTGAGACGGAGCTTGCGCACCGCTTCCTCGCCTCGCAGGCACGCGTGTCGAGCGACGACCTGCGCAAGGGCCGCGTGCGCGCCGAGAAGTGGCCGAAGGTGCTCCAGGCGGTCGAGAAGCTCGCCCGCGCGCCGATCTACGTGGACGACTCGAGCGACATGAGCGTGCTCGAGCTGCGCGCGAAGTCGCGCCGGCTGGCGGCTCGCCATGGCCTCGGCCTCGTCGTGGTCGACTACCTCCAGCTCATGCGTCCCGAGGGACGCGCGGAGAGCAGCCGCGTGGAACAGATCGGACACATCAGCCGAGGCCTGAAGATCCTGGCTCGCGAGCTCGACGTGCCCGTGATCGCTGTCTCGCAGCTCTCGCGAGCCGTCGAGTCGCGCAACCCGCCCACCCCGATGCTGTCGGACCTACGCGAAAGCGGCTCGATCGAGCAGGACGCGGACGTCGTGATGTTCATCTATCGCGAGGAGTACTACAACAAGGAGTCCGAGCGGCTCGGCGAGGCCGACATCATCGTCGCCAAGCACCGGAACGGGCCGATCGGCGAGGTGGCGCTCACGTTCCTGCCGAAGTATCCGAAGTTCGCGAACCTCTACCGCGACCGGGCCGCCGGGCCCACCGCGCCGATGCCTGACGGCAACGGCGACGGGGCCTTCTAGAGGCCACCGGCCCTACACTCGACACGCCATGCCAGGAGTGGTCATCGTGGGCGCCCAGTGGGGCGACGAGGGGAAGGGGAAGGTCGTGGACCTGCTCGCCGAGCAGGCCGACCTCGTCGTGCGCTTTCAGGGCGGCAACAACGCGGGCCACACGATCGTCCGGGACGGCGAGACGTTCAAGTTCCACCTGATCCCCTCGGGGATCCTCTACCCCGGCAAGCTGTGCGCGATCGGGAACGGCGTGGTCGTGGACCCGGTGGTGCTCACGGCCGAGATCGACGAGCTGCGGCGCCGCCGCGTGGACCTCAGCGGCCTGCGCGTGTCGGCGAACGCTCACCTGATCATGCCGTACCACAAGCTGCTCGACCAGGAGGGTGAGACCAAGCTCGGGAAGCTCCAGATCGGCACCACCCGGCGCGGCATCGGGCCCTGCTACGCCGACAAGGCCGCCCGTCTCGGGATCCGGATGCAGGACCTCCTCGACGAGAAGATCCTGCGCAAGAAGATCTACGCGGCGATGGAGCCGAAGCGGCTGATGCTGCGGCCCTACGCGAAGCTGCCCGAGCTCGACCTCCACACGATGACCGAGGAGTACCGCACCCACGGGCACCGGCTCGAGCCGTTCATCGCGGACACGCCGCCGATCGCGTGGCGGGCGCTCGACGAGGGCGGGCTCGTGGTGTTCGAGGGCGCGCAGGGCGCGCTGCTCGACATCGACCACGGCACCTATCCGTTCGTGACCTCGTCGAACACCGTGGCCGGCGCGGCCGGCCCCGGTGCGGGCGTGGGCCCCGGCTCGCTCAACGAGGTCTGGGGAATCGCGAAGGCCTACACCACGCGCGTGGGCGCCGGGCCGTTCCCGACGGAGCTCGACGACGCGCTCGGCGAGCAGCTCCGCGAAGCGGGTGGCGAGTTCGGCACCACGACGGGCCGGCCGCGGCGCACGGGCTGGCTCGACCTCGTGGCGCTCAAGTACGCCTCGCGCATGAACGGTCTCACGGGCCTGGTCGTGACGAAGCTGGACGTGCTCACGGGCATCGGCCCGCTGAACGTGGCCGTGCGCTATCTCGGCCCCGAGGGCGCGACGTTCGACGAGTTCCCCTACCACCAGTCGATCGTGCACCGCGTGCAGGGCGACTACGTCGAGCTACCGGGGTGGCACGAGGACATCAGCGACTGCCGCTCCATCGAGGAGCTGCCGGCGAACGCGCAGGCGTACCTCGACTACATCGCCGACTGGCTCGGCATCCCGGTGGTGATGGTCGGTGTCGGCCCAGGCCGCGAGCAGATGATCTGGACCGAGGCGGCGGAGCGCCTAGGCCCTCACCACGTGGGTTGAGACGATCATGTCGTGCACGGAGCGGTTCTCGTCGTCCCACAGCGGCCACAGGTAGTCCACCAGGTACGGGATCAGCGGGATGACCGACCCCGCTATCCCGAGCGCGAACCCCTTCACCGCGATCTCCCTGAGCGCCGCCCAGCCGAAGCTCATCGCCTCGCCGCTGTCGCGCACCACGCGGATGCCCATCGTCTGCTTGCCCCAGGTCTGGCCGTTGTGCTCGCCGTCGCGGCCCATCAGGACCGGCGCGTAGAAGAACGCCACGACCAGATAGGCGAGGAAGCTCACCACGCCGGTGACGACCGCGCCGGTATCGCTACCTGCCGCGATCGCTACGACGATCACCACGATGAGAATCACCGGCACCAGCAGGATCAGCCAGTCGATCACCTGGGCGGCGCCGCGGCTGCCCCAGGTCGCGAGCGGCTGGCCGTGCCAGCCCGGCGCCTGCTGCGCGGCGATCGGCTGCTCCCACCCTCCCGGAGGCGCCTCGGGCGCGGACGGCGCCTGCGGAGCTGACGGTGCCTGCGGCCCCGGGGGAGGCGGCGGCGGCTGATGGTCGGGCGGCTGGGAACTCTCCATGCCGCTATCAAACCACCTCAGGGCGACGAATCGGGTACGGCTAGCACCAGTTCCTCGCCGCGCCGCAGAAAACGCAGGCCGAGCGCAAGCGCGCCGAGGACGGCGATGACCGTCAGCGTGATCTGCACGCTGAGCAGCCCCTCGCGGCTCCAGTAGACGTCCTCGAGCTCGAGCAGCAGCGCGGACTCGTCGAGCGTCAGGCCCATTCCGACCCCGAAGGGGATGGCCAGCAGTGGCTCGTGGCGCTCGTCGCGAGAAAGGATCGCGCCGGTGCCCGATGCGAACGCGATCACGATCCCGGGCACGTAGTGGTGCACGTGCCGCCGTCCCACGCGCAGGTTGCGAAACGGCCCGAAGCTCCCGCGCGTCCGAAGGACGTAGGTGATCGTGCGCGCCACCAGGAACGTCGTCGCGAACGAGGTGAGCAGGTTGAAGATCGTGTTCTCGCGCGTCGACACGAACCGGTACCCCTCGCGCGCCACGCGCGCGGTCTCGGCCACCGCCTCCTCCGCTGCGAGCAGCGGATGCGCCTCGTTGCGGAGCGCCGAGGCCCGGCCGCGCCGCCACACCCGGCGCAGCTCGACTGCCACGACCGTTCCCACAACCGCCGTCGCGGCCGCGCCCAGCGCGAGCGTCCCGCGCCCGGGCGCGAGCGGACCGGGCCGCCTCGCCCTCACTCGGAGGCCTCGCCCACCTCACGCGCCGGCACGCCCATCACGAGCGTCCCGGCCGCCACGTCGCGCGTCACCACCGAGCCGGCCGCCACGAACGCCTCGGCGCCCACCTCCACGCCCGGAAGCAGCACGGCGCCGGCGCCGATGCGGCAGCCGCGCCGCAGGGTCGGGCCGCGCAGCTCCGTGCCGGCGGGCCGTCGCCCCGCGGTGGGGTCGTTCGTGAGGATCACTCCCGGTGCGATGAAGACGTCGTCCTCGACGACCGACCAGGCGGTCACGTAGGCGCCGGTCTGCATGCGCACCCGCGCGCCCACGCTCACGTCGTTCTCGACCGATGCCCCGCGCCCCACGACCGACTCGTCCCCGATCGTCGTCCGTTCACGCACGTGAGCCTGGTCGGCCACGATGCAGCGTTCCCCGATCGTCGCCCCGGCGACGACGACGGCTCCCGCGCCGACCGTGGTGCCGGCGCCGATGACCGCCGGGCCCGCGTCGGCGCCACCCGCGGCGCTCGAGCGAGCGCCCAGCGCGACCGGCTTGCCCACGACGCAGCCGTCCTGAAGCCTGGCCCCCGCCCCGATCCTGCTGCCCGCGTGAACGACCACGTTCCCACCCAGCTCGACATCCTCGGGCAGCTCGACCCCCGCGCCGAGAAGGAGCCCGGCTGCGCGGTCGGATGCCTGAAGCTCAGCCACGCGCCGGCGCGCCGTCGGTGAGCGAGCGCTGGAGCCGCTCGAGGACGCGCACGACACGCAGGGCGGACTCGCCGCCCGAGCGCGGCTCGGCGCCGTCCCGAATGCAGTCGAGGAAGTGCCTGCACTCGATCCGGAGCGGCTCCTCGTTCGGAACGCGCGGCGAGAAGACGTCGCCGGAGCGGGCGATGTACTCGCCGTACGAGGAGTAGTCCTCGTCGAAGCCCTTGTCGTAGACGGTGAGCTTGCGCTCGAGCTCCATGTCGTCGAACGTGGCCATGCGCTTCGATCCGACGACGGTGAAGCGGCGCTCCTTGTGGGGGTCGAGCCAGGACAGGTGCATGTGCGCGGTGAGGCCGGACTCGAAGCGCATGAACGCGAACACCACGTCCTCCACGCCCTCCTTCACGTAGCTCTCCCCGACGGCGGTGCACTCGTACGGCTCCTCCCCGGCGAGCCGGAGGATCACCGACACGTCGTGCGCCCCGAGCGACCAGAGCGCGTTCTCGTCCTGGCGGTGCTTGCCGAGGTTGAGCCGGTTCGAGTAGATGTAGCGGAGGTCGCCGAGCTCGCCCGAGCGGACCAGCTCGCTGAGGCGCTCCACGCCGGGGTGGTACTCGAGCAGATGGCCCACCATCAGCACACGGCCTGCCTCCTGAGCGGCCGCGACCACTTCCGCGGCCTCCGCCTCGGAGCGTGCGAGCGGCTTCTCGACGAAGCAGTGCTTCCCGGCCGCGAGCACACGCGTGCCGATCTCGGCGTGGGTGGGCACGGGCGTGGCCACCACCACCGCGTCCAGCGCGTCGTCCGCGAGCAGGTCGTCGAGAGAGGTCGTGGTCCGTGCCGTGGGGAAGCCGGCGCCCACGCGCGCCAGCGCGTCCTCGGACGCGTCGCAGAGCCAGGTGAGCTCGGCGTCCGGGAGCCGGTCGAAGTTGCGGGCGAGGTTCGGGCCCCAGTAGCCGAGGCCCACGACCCCGACGGTCGTCACAGACGCACTAGGTTCGGGGCCTCGATGCCGCGCGTCACGCCGCGGAAGTCGACGACGATCGGCGCCTCGCGCACCACGCGCTCGAGGTCGAGTCCCGGGTGCGCGGTCACGATCACCGCGCAGTCCACGTCCTCGGGCCACTCCGAGCGCAGGCCGTGCTCCGGCAGCTCGGGCACGAAGTCGTCGTGGTAGACGATCTCCGCGCCGCGCTCGCGGAGCAGCCGGATGATGCGCAGCGCGGGCGATTCGCGGAGGTCGCCGACGCCCGGCTTGTAGGAGACGCCGAACAGCCCGATGCGAGCCCCGCGCACCGACTTCGACTGGTCGTTCAGCGCGCGGGCGATGCGGTCCACGCAGAAGTACGGCATGCGCTGGTTCACCTCGCCGGCGAGCTCGATGAACTCCGTCTGCATGTCGA
Organism: Thermoleophilaceae bacterium; assembly: GCA_036009005.1. Taxonomy (GTDB): domain Bacteria; phylum Actinomycetota; class Thermoleophilia; order Solirubrobacterales; family Thermoleophilaceae; genus JACVRW01. The sequence continues at coordinate 19,100 of DASYMP010000068.1, forward strand.
ACTCGCGCGCGCGCCAGGCGAGGTAGAACGGGTCCACCGGGAGGCAGTGGCCGCCCATGCCCGGGCCGGGCTTGAACGACATGAAGCCGTACGGCTTCGTGGCGGCCGCCTCGGTGACCTCCCAGATGTCGATGCCCATGCGGTCGCACAGGATCGCCAGCTCGTTCACGAGCGCGATGTTCACGGAGCGGAAGACGTTCTCGAGCAGCTTGGTGAGCTCGGCGGCCTCGGGCGTCGAGACCTCCACGATCTCGTCGCAGACCTCGCGATACAGCGCGACTGCGCGGCGGCGGCAGTCGTCCGTGAGGCCGCCCACGACCTTGGGCGTGTTGCGGAGCGTGTAGTCGGTGCGGCCCGGGTCGATCCGCTCGGGCGAGAAAGCCGCGTAGAAGTCACGGCCGGCGGCCAGCCCGGACTCCTCGAGCAGCGGAACGAACTGGTCGCGGGTGGTGCCGGGGTAGGTCGTGGACTCGAGCACTACGAGCTGGCCCTCCTTCAGCACGCCGGCCAGCGCCGTCCCGGTGGCGATCAGCGGCTGGAGGTCCGGCTCGCGGTTGCGGGTGAGCGGCGTGGGCACCGCGACGACGATCGCGTCGACCTTCGCCAGGTCGGCGTAGCGCGTCGTCGCCGAGAGCCGCCGCGCGACGCCTTGGAGCGCGTCGTCCGACACGTCCTCGATGTGCGAGCGCCCCGAGGACAGGGCCTCGACGACACGCGAATCCGTGTCCACGCCCGTCACGTCGTGACCCGCCTCGCAGAACGCGATGGCGAGCGGCAGACCCACGTAGCCGAGGCCGACGACTCCGATCCTCATAGCCGCTGAGTGTAAGCGGCCAGCACCTGGCAAACGCGCTCGGCGGCGTGGCCCCCGCCGTACAGCTCCGGGCGCTCCGCGGGCGGGTCGCGCTCCAGCGCGGTGAGGGCGGCCGCGGCGTCCAGGTCCACCAGCACGTTCCAGCCGCTCTCGACCGTTTCGACCCACTCGGTGGTGTCACGCAGGGTGATGCACGGCACGCCGAGCAGGTAGGCCTCCTTCTGGACGCCTCCCGAGTCGGTGAGCACGGCGCGTGCGTGCCGGGCCAGCTTCATGAAGTCGAGGTAGCCGAGCGGCGACACGAGCCGGACGTTCTCCCCGAGCCGCTCCGTGAGTCCCGCCTCGTCGAGCCGCGCGCGCGTGCGCGGGTGGACCGGGAAGACGGTCGGCAGGGGGAGCGCGGCCAGGAGCTCGGTGAGCTGCTCGAGGCGCTCGCGGCGGTCCACGTTGCCGGCGCGGTGCGCAGTCGCCACCAGGTAGGAGCCCGGCTCGACGCCAAGCTCGTCGAGCACCTGCGAGCGCTCCTCGGCGATGTCGCGGAAGGTGAGCGACACGTCCGCCATCACGTCCCCCACGAGCTCGACCTCACCGGCCACGCCCTCCCGCTCCAGGTTGCGCACGGCCGTCTCGGTCGAGCAGAGCAGCAGGTCGCTCGCGTGGTCGGTCAGCACGCGGTTCAGCTCCTCGGGCATGGTGCGATCGAAGGAGCGCATGCCGGCCTCCACGTGTCCGACCGGGATCCCCGCCTGCGACGCGGCCAGAGCACCCGCGAGCGTCGTGTTCGTGTCGCCGTAGACGAGCACCAGCTCGGGGCCGAGCTCCGCGAGCACCGGCTCGAGCTCGGCCAGGATGCGGGCCGTCTGGGCGGTGTTGGTGCCGCCGCCGGCGTCGAGCTCACGTGCCGGGGCGGGAACGCCGAGCTCCTCGAAGAAGATGCGCGAGAGATCGTCGTCGTAGTGCTGGCCGGTGTGCACGATCAGCTCGTCACACCGCTCGCGTAGGGCGCGAGACACCGCTGCCGCCTTGACGAACTGCGGCCGGTTGCCAATGACCGTGACGATCAGCCCGCTGCCAGCTCCTCTTCGATGCGCCGGCGCAGCGCGGTGCGCACCTCGCGCGTCCGATCGCCGTCCGGAAGCTCGATGTCCTCGATCGCCACGATGGACTGCGCCTCGCGCAGGGTCGAGGCCAGGAACGCCTCGCTGGCGGAGCGCAGGTCGTCCATCGTGCAGGAGCGCTCCTCGACCTCGGCCACCTTCATCACGCGATCGCGCGTGATCGACGCAAGGATGTGGTCCGTGAGCGGCGGCGTGAGGACCGTGCCGCCGCCGTCGACCCAGAAGAGCGTGGACGTGGGCGCCTCGAGCACGTGCCCCTCCGGGGTGACGAGCAGAGCCTCGTCGAAGCCTCGCTCCCGAGCGAGGCGCCCGCACAGCATGTTGGCGCCGTAGGAGAGCGACTTGACTCCGTCGAGCACCAGCGTGGGCGCGTACTCCACGACGCCGAGCCGAATCCGTTCGGGCATTGACGGCTTCGGCTCGGTGAGCAGCAGGCGGTGGCCACCGCGGGTCAGGACGATGCGCAGGCAGCCGTCGAACCGGTCGCCACCGCGCTCCGCCAGCAGCTCCGGGATTTCGCTCTCCAGCTCGCTCCGCGGCACGTCCGCGAGCCGAAGGTTCGCCGCCGAACGCTCTAGCCGGTCCAGGTGATCCGCGAGCGCGAACACGCGTCCGTCGTAGACGCGGATCACCTCGAACACGCCGTCGCCGCGCAGCAGCCCGTCATCCGTCGCCGGAATGGTGGCCTCGCTCGACGGCATGACGCGCCCGTCGAGGGACGCGAGCTCAGCGGTGGTGGTGGGAGCGGCCAGCTCGGACAATGGGCCGTGAAGGAATCGAACCTTCAACCTTGAGATTAAGAGTCTCCTGCTCTGCCAATTGAGCTAACGGCCCGCGTGGCCGAGTTTAGTCAGTCGAATCCGAGCTGACTGCCTCCAGAGCCTCCGCGCGGGAGCCGTGAATCGGGAAGACCCGGTCGAGGCCGGTGATCTCGAAGATCTTCGTGATGTTCTCGTCCGTACAGACCAGCGCGAGCGAGCCGCCGGCCGGGCGGAGGCGCTTCACGCCGCCCACGAGCACGCCGAGCGTGGTGGAGTCGATGAAGGTGGCCTTCGAGAGGTCGACCACGATCTTCTTCTTGCCCGACTCGATCAGCTCGACCATCCGCTCCTTGAACTCAGGGGCGGTGTAGAGGTCGACCTCACCGCCGAGCTCGATCACGTGGGTCGAATCGTCTACGGATTCGTCTTGGATGTGGAAATTCACTGGTGTCTTTCCGCCTAGTCCGTGTCCGGGAGGGCCGTTTGCGTGCCTTAGGGTACGTCAGCCGCCGGGTTGCTGCGCGGCGGGCGGCTTTTTGAGTGCGTCGGCTTGCTTCTTGACGAGCTTTCGTTGCGCCTTCGGGGCGAGGTCGACCGCCTTCTGGGCGGCCAGGTCGGCGGTGCGCTTGTCCTTCGCCAGAGCCGCATATGAGACCAGCCGCAGGTACGAGGGCGTGTCGTTCGCGTCCCTCGCCAGGATGGCGGCCGCCTTCGTCGCTTCCTTCGGGTCGTTGAGCGCCTGCTGCCCGTAGATCTGGAGGGCGAAGCCCGCCGTGTCGGGGTTCGGGTTGTCGGCCGCGGAGGCGTAGCGCTTCCAGTAGCTGCCCGCCTGGCGCAGGTCCTGCTTCGCGTCGGGCGGGAATACGGCGCTGCCGGTGGGGCGCTTGCTGGTCGCGAGCGAGTAGTAGTCGCGCACGAGGTTCTGGAGCACCTGCTCGTTAGTCGGGGTGGTGGCGAGCCGCTCCTTCTGCTTGTCGATCCGGGCCTGCAGCGCGCTGTCGCCGCTCGGTCCTCCCCCGCCCTTGAAGGCGTCGAGCAGGCCGCCGGATACGTCGCCGCCGATCCCGAACAGCACGAGGCCGCCGCCCATCAGGAGCGCCAGCATCAGGTAGGTGACCTGCACCGCCCGGCGGCGGCGTCCTCTCAGATCGAACAGCATCGGCGCCGTAGGCTAGCTAGAGACCCTCGGCAGCGGGCTCGTCGCTCACCTCGTGGGCGGGCCGGCCGAGACGAGCCGCCAGCACGATGCTGAGCTCGTAGAGCAGGTAGAGGGGAATCGACTCGAGCACCAGCGTGAGTGGGTCGAGCGTCGGCAGGAGCGAGGCCAGCACCACGATCACCACAACCGCGTAGCGGCGGTTCTTGCGCAGCTTCTCCGCGCTCGTCAGCCCGAGCTTGCAGGCGGCGAGCACGCCCACGGGGATCTGGAAGCCGATCCCCATCGACAGCATCAGCAGCGTGACGAACGAGTAGTAGTCGCGTGCGCGGACCTGGGTGTTGAACTCGTCCGCGTTGAAGTTGAGGAGGAAGTGGAGCGCGGGCGTGAGCACGACGAAGTAGCAGAACACCACTCCCGTGATGAACAGCACCGGGACCAGGACGAGCAGCGGCGTGGCCACGCGGCGCTCCTGCGGGCTGAACGCGGGCAGCACGAAGGCGTAGAGCTGGTAGAGGATCACCGGAGCCGCGATGATCAGCGCGAAGTAGGCCGAGTTCGTGAGCGTCGTGTAGAAGGCCTCGGCCGGGCCCAGGGTGATCGGCTCGATCCCGTCGGGCAGGGGCGCGTTCACGATCTCGAGCACGAGATGGTTCTGCCAGGCGGTCACGGCCCACGCGACGCAGAACGCCAGCGCGCTGGCGATCAGGCGGCTGCGCAGCTCGTCGAGATGGTCGACGACCGAAAGCCGGTCCTCGTGAGCGATCGGTCGTATGCGCCGCACGACCTAGGCGGCTTCTGCGGCTAGGACTTCTGCTCGCCGGCCGCTGTGACGGTTGGCTCGGCGCTTGCAGTCGTGACCGTCGGCTCGGCGCGCTCGGGCGAGCCCTCCGACAGCTCGTCCTTGTCCTTGCCGGTGACCGAGTCCTTGAACTCGCGCATCCCGCGTCCGAGCGAGCGACCGAGGTCCGGCAGCCGCTTGGGGCCGAACACGATCAGCACGATCACGAGGATGACGATTATCTCTAGGGGGCCTGGAGTCCACATGGCTCAGTCCATGGTAGCTGCGAGGATGCCATCGTGGTCACCTCTGTCCTGTCAGACGGCACGATCCGCCGCCTCGTGGAGGAGGACCGGATCAAGATCAGGCCGTGGGATCCCTCGATGGTCCAGCCCGCGAGCGTGGATCTGAAGCTCGGAACCTCGTTCCGGGTCTTCCACAACCACCGCCTGCCCGCCATCGACCTGGCCAAGCCGCCCGCGGGCGTGACGGAGCACGTGCAGATCGACGAGAGCGCCAGCTTCGTGATCCACCCCGGCGAGTTCGTGCTGGGCGCGACCGTCGAGTGGGTGGAGCTGCCGGACGACATCGTGGCGCGGATCGAGGGCAAGTCGAGCCTCGGGCGCCTGGGTCTGATCGTGCACGCCACGGCCGGCTTCGTGGACCCCGGCTTCAGCGGCACGCTCACGCTCGAGATCACCAATCTCACGCGCGTGCCGATCATCCTGTGGCCCGGCAAACCGATAGCCCAGCTCTCGTTCATGGCACTCGACCGGCCCGCAGAGCGCCCCTACGGGCACCCGGATCTCGGAAGCCATTACCACGGCCAGGCGGAGGCCACGGAGTCGCGCTACGAGGGCGGTCCGGCGGCCAAGCCGCAAAGTCCATGAATTTCTTTTCAAGTTCACCGCCCCATTTCCGATACAGCTGGCAGAGGATGGAAGCGATGGACGCACCAGGCGACAACACCCACTTCACGAAGCGCGTGACCCTGCCCAGCGGGAAGACGATCGAGGTCGTCTACTTCGCTGACGACGGCCGCGTGGCCGATGTCGTGGACACCCGCCCGGCGCCCCCGGTCGAGCCGCACCAGGATCTCCACGTGTGCCTCGACTGCGACTCCGAGCTGGTCTACCCGATCGAGTGGGAAGAGGCCGGGCCGGAGAACTGGAGCGTGGTGCTCCACTGCCCGAACTGCGACATCTCCCGCGAGGGCGTCTTCTCGCAGGACAACGTCGAGCTGTTCGACGAGGAGCTCGACCGCGGCGCCGACACGCTGGCCCGAGACTACAAGCGCCTCATGCGCGCCAACATGGCTGACGAGATCGACCGCTTCGTCGGCGCTCTCACGGCCGGCGCGATCCTCCCGGAAGACTTCTAGGCCTCACTCGCCTCGGAGGCATCACTCCGCCGGCGACTCCGCGCCGGCCTCGTGCACTACGCGTAGCGCTCCACGACGCCCTCGGCGACGAGCTGGAGCGCGTGCCGGCGCTGCTCTGTGACGTCGAGGCCGTCCAGCACGCGCTTCGCGTCGTCCACGTGGCCGAGCGCCTCCGCGCGCGCCTCCTCGAGCGCGCCCGTGGCCGCTATGCGGTCGCAGATGGCAGCCGCCTCCTCCGCGCACCTCACAGCGCCCGTCAGGGCCGGGTCGCGCCGGCGCGCCAGGATCAGCGGCAGCGTGACCGTGCCGTCGAACAGGTCCGCGCCGCGCGGCTTCCCGGTGCGCTCGGGCGGCCCTGAGACGTCGAGCACGTCGTCGAGCATCTGGAAGGCCACGCCGAGCTGCTCGCCGAAGCGGCCGAGCGGGTCCGCCAGATCCGGCCGCTCCCCGAACACGGCGCCGAGACGGCAGGAGGCCTCGAACAGGCTCGCGGTCTTCAGCCGGCAGCGCTCGAGGTAGCGCTCGCGGGTCACGGACTCGCTCCAGGCGTCGGCGCGCTGCATCAGCTCGCCGCGCGCGAGCGCCGACGACGCCGTGGAGAGAGCGCTCACCGCGGCCTCGCTCCCGGTGGCCGCAAGCTCCGCGAACGCGCGCGAGAAGAGCAGATCACCGGTGGCGGTGGCCGCCCGGCGTCCGCCGCTCGAGAAGACCGTGGCGCGCCCGCGCCGCAGCTCCGCGCCGTCCAGCACGTCGTCGTGGACGAGCGTCGCCATGTGAAGCAGCTCGACCGCGGCGCCGGCGGACACGAGCCGGTCGCTCGGCTCTCCGGCGCATAGGAACACCAGCACGGGGCGCAGCCGCTTTCCGCCGGCGGCGAGCGTGCCCCCGGCGTGGCGCGCTAGCTCGTCCCCGTGCCCGCCCGCCACCTCGGCGAGCCGCTCCTCGGTCCGCTCGAGCAGGTCGGCGAGCGTGGGACCGCCCGCGGCGAGCACGGCGCCGAGCTGCGCCTGGGCGCTGTTGCTCACGGTCACGGCTTCGTACCCGCGTGGATCGCGATGATGCCGCCCGCCGTGAGCAGCCAGCGCACGTCCTCGAGCCCCGCGGCGGCCATCCGCGCGCCAAGCTCCTCCGGGCCCGGGAAGCGCCGCACGCTGCTCGGGAGGTACGTGTACGCCTCGGGGTCCCCCGCCACGCGCCCGAGCGCCGGCACGACGCTGTCGAACCAGGCCCTGAAGAACCACGACAGCGGCGGCTTCTGCGGCGTCGTGATCTCGAGCACGACCACGCGGCCACCCGGCTTCGTGACGCGCGTCATCTCGCGGAGCCCCCTGTCCAGATCCGCGAAGTTGCGTGCGCCGAAGCCCACGGTCGCGGCGTCGAAGCTGTCGTCCGGGTGGGCGAGCGCCAGCGCGTCGCCCTCCTCGAAGCGAAGGCCGGGCGCCTTCTGACGCGCCAGCTCCAGCATCGCGGGTGCGAAGTCCATGCCCGTCACCTCGGCGCCGCGCCGAGCCAGCTCGACAGCGAGGTCGCCGGTCCCGGTCGCCACGTCCAGGGCGGTCGAGCCGGGGCCCACCCGCGCGAGGTCCACGGCGCGCTCGCGCCAGCGGTGGTGCATCCCGGCGGTCATCACCGAGTTCATCCGGTCGTACACGCGGGCGATGCGGTCGAACATCGCCCGGACCTGCGTGTCGGGGAGCGTCCCCGACGAGGCTTCCGGCACTACTCGCCCTTCAGCGAGGCGACGTACTTGACCAGCTGGTCGAACTGCTTGGGGTTCTGCTGCTGCATCTGCTGGTAGGGCGGCATCGGCGGCGTTGGGTTCACGAGCGTGCGCGCGATGGCGTCCTTGCCGAGCCGCTCGCCGACGTTCGTGAGGTTCGGGCCGAGCGTGTTCCCGTTCTCGCCGACCTTGTGGCAGCCGAGGCAGCCGGACGACGCCATCACCTCCTGCCCTCGCTCGAGCCCCGGCGGCGCGGCCTGCTCGATCTCAGTCGGGGAGCCGGCCAGCGCTCCGAGAATCGTGAGGTACGCCATGGCGGCGATCGTCGCGATGCCGGCCGTCATGGCGATCGGCCGCCGGAGCGGGTGCCGCTCGGGGCCGCGGTCGATGAACGGCAGCACGAGCAGGAGCACCAGGCAGATCGTCGGTATGCCGATCGTCGCCATGAAGACGAGCGCCGGCGGCTTCACCACGCGCAGCAGCTCGAACAGGAAGAAGAAGTACCACTCGGGACGCGGCGTGTAGGTGGTGGTGGTGGGATCCGCCTTCGGCCCCAGCTCCGCGCCGAACAGCACTGCCATCGTGATGATCACCACGAGCACGATCACGGCCATCCAGCTGTCCTTGGCCACGGCGTACGGGAAGAACGGCTTGCCCTGGTTCTTCAGGATCGAGTACTCGCGGAGGTACTGCTCCTTCTCGCGTGCGTCCATCGCTCAGACCTCCTCTCTCAGGAGGTCCTTCTTCTCGGCCTTCAGCCAGGGCGGCGCCGTGGTGCCGAGCTTC